>NZ_JBWKZB010000030.1:0-37586 GCF_059424105.1 Pseudomonas sp. GW456-E7
TACCGGTCGCCGGTAGCTATGGAGAAACTGGCGGCATGAAACCGTAACTGGTGTCCAAAATTAGTTGACCAGTTCAGCTTGCTCGCGATTGGGGCGACGTGGTCTCAGCCCTTGCGCCGCAACCACTCCACCATCCCCAACCCCGCCGCTCGCCCACTGGCGAAACACGCGGTCAGCAGATAACCGCCTGTCGGCGCTTCCCAATCGAGCATTTCCCCGGCGCAAAACACGCCAGGCATTTGCTTGAGCATCAATCGCTCATCCATCGCCTCGAACAACACACCGCCAGCGCTGCTGATGGCCTCGTCCAGCGGACGGGTTTTCACCAGTGACAGTGGCAATGCCTTGATCGTCTTGGCCAGCAAGGCCATATCGGCAAAGCAATCGGCGCTGGTCAGTTCACGCAGCAGCGCCGCTTTCACCCCATCGATGCCCAACTGACTGTGCAGATGTTTGGCCATCGAGCGTGAACCTCGTGGTTTGCTCAACGCCGCCAGAACTTTATCCACAGGCCGGCCGGGCAGCAGGTCCAGATGAATCGTCGCCGTACCGTGCTGATTGATCGCTTCGCGAATAGGCGCCGACAGGGCGTAGATCAAACTGCCCTCGATCCCGGTGGCAGTGATCACACATTCGCCGAGCCGGGGCACATCATCATTGAGACCGATGGCGATATTTTTCAGCGGCGCGCCGGCGAATTTGCTGACCATCAATTCGCTCCAGGCCTGCACCTCGAAGCCGCAATTGCTCGGTTGCAACGGCGCCAGTCCTACGCCGTGCTGCTCCAGTGCCAGCATCCAGGCGCCGTCCGAACCCAATCGTGACCAACTGCCGCCACCGAGGGCGAGCAGGGTGGCATTGGCTTGAACGGTCTTTTCGCCTTCCGGGCTGTCGATGCGCAAACCGCCATGCTCGTTCCAGCCGAGCCAGCGATGGCGGGTGTGGATAACTACGCCGCTGTCGCGCAGGCGCTTGAGCCAGGCGCGCAGCAGCGGTGCGGCTTTCATGTCGGTGGGGAATACCCGGCCGGAGCTGCCGACGAAGGTCTCGATGCCTAGCCCGTGAATCCACTGGCACAGCGCTTCGGCGCCGAAGCCGCGCAACAGCGGGGCGATTTGCGGGGCGCGTTCGGCGTAGCGCGAGAGAAATGCCGGGTAGGCTTCGGAGTGAGTGATGTTCATGCCGCCGACACCAGCCAGGAGGAATTTTCGTCCAACCGAAGGCATGCCGTCGTACAGGTCGACCTTGATCCCGGCCTGGCTCAACACTTCAGCGGCCATCAAACCGGCAGGTCCGCCGCCGATGATGGCGACGCGGGAAGGGGAGGCGGTTGAGGGCTGGGTCATGATGAGAGCTGCGGCCTGGCTGGATAAGCCGCGCATTCTAGCAGCCCGGATCCCTGTGGGAGCGGGCTTGCTCGCGAAAGCGGAGTCTCAGATACATAGGCGTTGAGTGTGCCGACGCCTTCGCGAGCAAGCCCGCTCCCACATTTGAACTGTGGTGGTTGCAGCGGGTGGTTAAAAAACAACCACCATTCTGTACCCTATACGCCGTGTGGGCTGCAGACCCTTTCACTCAGGTTATCCACAGGCAGTTCCACAGGCATTGTGGGTAAAGCATCCACAACTCAGTGACAGCCTGATGACTGCCAGACGCGCTGCGCGCTGTGATGGAGGATGCCGTGGCGGCGGGCCAGGGCCTGGCGGTCCTTGCTGTAGCCGCCGCCGATCACCCCGACCACCGGGATGTCGCGGCCCAGGCAATGGCGCATCACGCTTTCATCGCGGGCGGCGACGCCTTTGTCTGTTAGCTTCAGATAACCCAGGGCGTCGTCCTTATGCACATCGACCCCGGCGTCATACAGCACCAGGTCCGGTTGGTAGAGCGGCAGCAGGTAGTTGAGCGCATCGTCCACTACCTTCAGGTAGTCGGCATCGCCCATGCCGTTGGGCAGCGGAATGTCCCAGTCACTTTCGGCTTTGCGTGCAGGAAAGTTCTTTTCGCAGTGCAGGGAAACGGTTACCGCTTCCGGGGTGTGGTGCAGGATTCGTGCGGTCCCGTCGCCTTGATGCACGTCGCAATCGAAGATCAGCACCCGGTTCACCCGACCACTTTCCAGCAGGTAGTGGCTGATCACCGCCAGGTCATTGAAGATGCAGAACCCGGCCGGGTAGTCGTAGTGCGCATGGTGGGTGCCGCCCGCCAGGTGACAGGCCAGGCCATGCTCCAGCGCCTGCTCGGCCGCCAGCAGCGAGCCGCCGACTGCCCGCACCGTGCGCCGGGCCAGGGCTTCGCTCCAGGGCAGGCCGAGGCGGCGCTGGTCTTCGCGGGACAATTCGCCACTCATGTAGCGTTCGATATACGAAGGGTCATGGGCGAGGGCGAGAATGTCTGCCGGACACAGATCCGGGCGCAGCAGGTCGGCGTCGCGGGTCAGGCCGCTGTCCACCAGGTGATCGCGCAGCAGGCGGAACTTGTCCATGGGGAAGCGGTGATCCGCCGGAAACTCGGGACTGTAGTCTTCGTGATAAATCAGCGGCAGTGGCATGGTCATTTCATGTAGGAATGAGAGAAGGATCCTACCAGCGTTGTAGACTGGCGACATTGTAATGGAGGGGCGGGGCACGATGGAGCCAATACTGGAGCTTGAAAGCGCTCGGCTGCTGTTGCGCCAGTGGCGCGATGAAGATTTGGCGGACTTTGCGGCAATGTGTGCCGATCCGCAGGTGATGCGCTATTTTCCAGGCACCTTGAGCCGCCTGGAAAGTGCGTCATTGATCGGGCGAATCCGTGGTCATTTCGCCGAGCATGGTTATGGGCTCTGGGCCTTGCAGCGAAAGGATTCTGGCCAGTTCATCGGGTTTACCGGGCTCAATGTAGTCGGATTCGACGCGCCATTCACTCCCGCGACGGAAATCGGCTGGCGCCTGGCCCGCGAGCACTGGGGCCTCGGATATGCCAGTGAAGCGGCGTGGACCGCTCTGCGCTGCGGGTTCGACCGCTTGCCGCTGAAAGAGGTGGTGGCCTTCACGACACAAACCAACCTGCCGTCAGAGAAAGTCATGCAGGCCATCGGCATGCACCATGACCCGGCGGATGACTTCGATCACCCGCGACTTGAGGCCGATCATCCGTTGCGTCGGCACGTTCTGTATCGCATCAGCCGCGAACAATGGCTGCAAACCTTGCATGGATAAGCTGGCACGGACGTTTACAATGGCCCCATGCTGGCCCGGGCCGGAAACTGAATCGACCGTTGCAGCCAAGACTGCGCGGCAATGTTTTGCGTGAGGAGAGTCTGAATGAGCCAAGTGTTGGAAGATCTGGTCGACTTGCTGACCCTGGAACCGATCGAGGAAAACCTGTTCCGCGGCCGTAGCCAGGACCTGGGTTTTCGTCAGCTGTTCGGTGGCCAGGTACTCGGCCAGTCGCTGTCGGCGGCGAGTCAGACGGTAGAAGAGGCGCGCCATGTGCATTCGATGCACGGCTATTTCCTGCGTCCGGGTGATGCCGGGTTGCCGGTGGTGTATCAGGTTGACCGGGTGCGTGACGGCGGCAGTTTCAGCACGCGCCGGGTGACGGCGATCCAGAAGGGCCACCCGATCTTCACGTGCAGTGCATCATTCCAGTACGACGAGGAAGGCTTTGAGCACCAGAGCAAAATGCCGGTTGTGGTTGGCCCGGAAAATCTGCCCTCGGAGCTGGAACTGACCCAGCAGCGCGCGCACCTGATTCCCGAGAAAATGCGCGAAAAGCTGTTGTGCCCCAAGCCGATCGAATTCCGCCCGGTGACTGAAAAAGATCCCTACAACCCGCTGCCGTCCGATCCGGTCAAGTACGTCTGGTTCCGCGCCGACGGGGCTTTGGCCGATTCGCCGGCGCTGCATAAATACCTGCTGGCCTATGCATCGGATTTCGGTCTGCTGGTCACTTCGATGCAGCCCCATGGCAAATCGGTCTGGCACAAGGACATGCAAGTCGCCAGCCTCGATCACGCACTGTGGTTCCACCAGAATCTGCGTGCCGATGACTGGCTGCTCTACGCGATGGACAGTCCGTGGGCCGGCAACTCGCGCGGATTCTCCCGAGGCAGCGTGTTCAATCGCGCCGGGCAACTGGTGGCCTCGGTCACCCAGGAAGGCTTGATCCGTCACCGCAAGGATTGGGCGTGAGCCTGGCCGAGGTGCGTCACTGGGTGTTCGACATGGACGGCACCCTGACCGTGGCCGTGCACGACTTCGCAGCGATTCGCGTGGCCTTGGCGATTCCTGCCGAAGCCGACATCCTGACCCACCTCGCCGCACTGCCGGCCGATGAAGCCGCTGCCAAGCATGCGTGGCTGCTGGAGCACGAACGGGACCTGGCCCTCGGTTCGAAACCGGCGCCGGGCGCGGTGGAGTTGGTGCGTGAGCTGGCCGGGCGCGGTTATCGCCTGGGCATTCTCACGCGCAATGCCCGGGAGCTGGCGCATGTCACGCTGGAGGCCATTGGCCTGGCCGACTGCTTTGCGCTGGAAGATGTATTGGGCCGCGATGATGCACCGCCCAAACCGCATCCGGGCGGGCTGCTGAAATTGGCCGATGCGTGGAAGGTGCCGGCGAGCGAGATGGTGATGGTCGGCGATTACCGCTTTGACCTGGATTGCGGGCGAGCGGCGGGTACGCGGACGGTGCTGGTGAACCTGCCGGATAATCCTTGGCCGGAATTGACCGATTGGCATGCGGCGGATTGTGTCGAGTTGCGGCAGATGCTGTCGGCTTGAGTGCTTCGTTGCCAGGTCAACCGCTTTCGCGAGCAAGCCCGCTCCCACAAGGGATTTGTGAACGACACAGATCCAATGTGGGAGCGGGCTTGCTCGCGAAGAGGCAGGCCCAGGCACTACAAGAGTCATTCCCCAAACAACGCCTTCTGCCCCTCCGGCGACGTAAACATCCCGTCCCCGTCATGCCCGACTCCGGGCACTTCAATCAGTTGCTGATGCAACCCTTGCGGTTGCAGCCGCTTCAGATAATCAAAGTAAAAACGCCCCCGCGCCAACCGATACGGCCCTTGCGCCTTAGCCTCACAGCTCTTGTCCAGCGCCGGATGATTCGGGTCGGTGTCCTGCTGGCCCAGAAGGTAAACGATGTCACGCTTAAGGTACTTTTCCTGCAGTTGTGTGGGCGTTTGTCCTTCGGCGTAAGCGGGCAAATCCGCTAGCCCATACTTCCAGCGATTGAATTGCGGGCAACCGGCGTGGCTGAACGCCACGGGCCGGCGCTCATCGAAATAGGCGTAGGACGACGGGTTGGCAATCACGTATCGAACCTGTACGCCGGCCGCCTCGAGGGCCGGCTGATCATGACCGAGCACTGCATAGCGCTGAACCACCTGCGCGCCACCGGAGTGACCGGCGATGACAATTTGCTTCACATCCGGAAACTGCTGGCGGTCACCCAAGCGAGCGATGATTTCGTCGAGCGCCGCATAGGAACTCAGCCGAAACGGTGCCGTGGATTCGCCCCCGGCCATCCATTCATTGCCTTGCCAGCGCAAAACCGTGTCGGCCACCGGATGAGCCGCCACATCGGTTTCATTGAGGAATTGCGGGGCGATCACCAGGGTCGTTGCGCTTTGCCCGGCCAGTTCGGCCGCGTGCTCACCGCTTTGCAGATAGGTTTGCGCGTTGCGCAAGCGACCGTGGAGGATGATCAGCACCCGTTCGATTTTTGCCGGGGCGGGGCTGATGCCCACCGCGATTTCACCTGATTTCAACAGCAGGCGTCCGGGACTGAGCTCCTTGACCTCATGCTCGGCAGCCTGGGACGTTGCGCAAGTAAACAGAACAACCAACAACCACTTCTTCATTTACAGATTTTTCGTCGCAAAGGTATCGCACTGGCTTACCTGGCCTTGGGCGAAACCGGTTTTGAACCAGCGCACCCGTTGCGCCGACGTACCGTGGGTGAACGAGTCCGGGACCACGCGGCCCTGACCCTGTTGCTGCAAACGATCGTCACCGATGGCGTTCGCTGCGTTCAGTGCTTCTTCGATGTCACCCGGCTCCAGCCAGTTCAGACGCTTCTGCGCATTGTTGGCCCAGACACCGGCCAGGCAATCGGCCTGGAGTTCCTGACGAACCAGCAAACCGCCGTCGCCTTCCATCTGCCGGCCTTGTTGGCGGGCTGCCTGGATTTTTGCGGACACCCCAAGCAGGGTCTGCACATGGTGTCCGACTTCGTGAGCGATGACGTAGGCCTGGGCGAAGTCGCCCGCGGCGGAAAAACGTTGGGACATTTCCTGGAAAAACGCCATGTCTAGATAGACCTTCTGGTCCGCCGGGCAATAGAACGGCCCGGTGGCCGAGGTGGCCAAGCCGCAGGCTGAATTCACGCGGTTGCTGAACAGCACCAGGGTCGGTTCTTTGTACTGACGGCCGGCCTGCTGGAATATCGTGCCCCAGGTGTCTTCGGTGTCGCCGAGGATCGAGCGCACGAACTCCGCGCCTTCGTCATTGGCCGGTGGTGCCTTGCGGCTCTGGTTGGTGGCGGGCGCCGATTGCTGGTCCATTTGCCCGGTCAGTTGTCCGAGGATTTGCAGCGGATCCTGGCCGGTGATCCAGCCGATGCCGACGATCAGCAGGATCGCCGTCAGGCTCAGGCCCTTGCCACCGCCGAAGCGCATCCCGCCGCCACTGCCGACATCATCACCACGGGCATCGACCACGTTGTCGCTGCGTCGGCCTTTTTTCCATAGCATGTGGGAATCCTCTTCTGTTCCGGGTCACGAGCCGTGCGATGAGTGTTGCTGCCAAGTGGGAGCCGCGCCAGTCCGGTCGTCAGACTGCCGGTTGAGCGACTGGTTCCACATTTTGCTTCGTGGGGCTTCTCTTCTAGAATCAGCCAAATTTTGTTTGGGACATACCATGGCTGGCAGTCAGATCGAACGTGTCTTCAGCGTGCTGGAAAGCCTGACCGGTGAGCCGCAGGGTTTGCCGATGCAGACGTTGGCCGAGCAACTTGAAATTCCTAAAAGCGCGACTCATCGTTTGCTCGCTGAACTGATTCGCCTGGGGTACGTGCGGCAGAATCCGGACAACCTGCGCTATCACCTGTCGACCAAACTGGTGGCCATGGGCTTTCGATACTTGTCCGGCAGCGGTGCGGATATCATCCAGCCAGTGCTCGATCGTCTGGCCGGGGAAACCGGTGAGCTGGTGCGTCTGGGGGTGATCCAGGGGGAACGCCAGGTGTGGATCGCCAAGTCCCAGGGTGCCCGTTCCGGTCTGCGCTACGACCCGGACATGGGGCGTGATGCACCTTTGTTCTACACGGCTTCCGGGCACGCGTGGCTGGCGTGCATGAGCGATGCCGAGGCGCTGTCGCTGGTCGAACGGCAAGGGGCGAAATTGCCTCGGGACGTCGGGCCTAATGCGCCGCGTTCGAATATTGAACTGCTGGAGCGCTTGCGTCTGGCGCGGGAGCAAGGTTATGCCTGGGTCGAGGAAAGTTCGGCAGTGGGCACCTCGGCGATTGCCGGCGTGGTGCGTCATCCACTGGATGGCCGGGTCATCGGAGTGCTCAGTATTGCCGGGCCAAGCGCGCGAATGCCCGGCGCGCGATTGCATGAGTTGGCGCCGACCTTGTTGAAATACACCGAAGAACTTTCCCTGGCGAGCCAGGCGTCAGAGTTGTTCAGTTGAACCTGAAGTCTGCTTGAATAAACAGTGTGCGGTATTCGCCCACTTTCTTGAGACGTAGATTTCATAAAATGGAACCAGGTTCTAAATTATTCATGTCTCGCCTCACCCCATAAAAGGACTTTGTCTTGACGTCGCCCAGCAGTACCCCGCTTTCCGGCGTCAATCAGCCCTTCAAAGGGATCCTGCTGATCGTTGTCGCGACTTTCCTGTTTTCCAGCCACGACGCCTTTTCCAAATACCTCTCCGGTTTCTATCCCATTGTCATGGTGGTCTGGGCGCGTTACGTGGTTCACACCTTGCTGATGGCCGGGATTTTCCTGCCGCAATCCGGGCTGCGGGTGCTGCGTACCAAGCGGCCATTGCTACAGCTGATCCGGGCGCTGTGCCTGCTGGGCACCAGTCTGTTTTTCACCACGGGGCTGATGTACATCCCGTTGGCCGAGGCGACGTCGGTCAACTTCCTGGCGCCGGTGCTGGTCACCGCACTGTCGGTGCCGCTGCTTGGCGAGCGTGTGACGCGGGGGCAATGGCTGGCGGTGATCTGCGGTTTTATCGGGGTGCTGATCATCGTTCACCCGGGGGGAGATCTGTTTACCCCGGCGGTGTTGTTACCGTTCTGCTCGGCGCTGTTTTTCTGCTTCTATCAACTGCTGACGCGCAAGCTCAGTGAGATCGACAGCCCGACCACCAGCAACTTTTTCGCGGGCCTGTGCAACACGCTGGTGATGAGTGCGCTGGTGCCGTTCTTCTGGCAGACGCCGAACCTGGTGCATGGCGCGATGATGCTGGCGCTGGGGGCCTGCGGGATGACGGCGCACCTGTTCCTGACCCAGGCTTTCCGTCTCGCCGCACCGGCACTGCTGGCGCCGTTCAGCTATTGCCAGATCATCTTCGCCGGCCTGCTGGGCTGGCTGCTGTTTTCCCATACGCCGACACTGACTACCGTGCTCGGTATTGCCGTGATCTGTTGCAGCGGATTGGCGGCCGCGTGGCAGCAAAGCCGCCGCTAGGAGGGCAACGATCAGAAACCTGTGGGAGCGAGCCTGCTCGCGAAGACGGACTGTCATTCAACATTGACGTTGGCTGACGTACCGCTTTCGCGAGCAGGCTCGCTCCCACAGGGACTGATGACTTCTTTAGTCGGTGATGGTTGGAATCCTGCGCGGTGCCATGAAGTACATCCAGGTCAGCGCAATGAAGTACATCGCCGGTATCAGCGTGAACAGCACGGTGTAGTTGTTGTTGGTGACGGTCAGGATATGGCCGACCAACTGGGTCATGAACATCCCGCCAATCGCCGCACACATACCGCCGAAGCCGAATACCGTGCTCATCATGTGCTTGGGCGTGTAGTCCATCACCAGGCTCCAGATGTTTGCGGTCCAGGCCTGGTGCGCGCCGATGGCCAGGGAGATGGCGGCTACGGCGACCCACAGATTGCTGGAGCCGGCAGCCATGACCACGCCGATGATGCAGCAGGCGAACAGCAGCATCGACATCAGTCGCGCCTTGATCGGGTTGACGCCGCGACCGATCAGGAACGAGGAGAGGATGCCGCCGCCAACGCTGCCGAAGTCGGCGGTGAGGTAAATGATGATCAGCGGAATGCCCATCTGGGTCACGTTGATACCCAGGTTGTATTGCTGATTGAGGAACGGCGGCAGCCAGTACAGGTAGAACCAGAACACTGGCGCGGTCATCGAGTAGGCGAGGGCGAAGGCCCAGGTGCCACGCATGCGCAGGATTTTCGAGAAAGGTACGCGGGTTTGTTCCGGTTCGACTTCGTTCTGGATGTAGTCCAGCTCCGACTGTTTGACGTTCGGATGCTCTTCCGGGTTGAAGTACTTCAGGCCCCAGAACAGCAACCAGATCCCGCCCAGTGCCGACATGCACAGGAACGCGGCTTGCCAGCCCCAGACGTGCAGGATCAGTGGCAGCAGCATCGGGGTGAACATCGCACCAACGTTGGTGCCGGCGTTGAAAATGCCAGTGGCCACGGCACGCTCGCCGGCCGGGAACCACAGGCGGGTGGTTTTCACGCAGGCCGGATAGTTCGCCGCTTCGGTCAGGCCGAGGATGAATCGGCAGACCATGAAGCCGACCGCCGAAGTGGCCAGGCCGTGGGCGCCGGTCGCCAGGCTCCAGAGCAACACCGCGCAGAAGAACACGCGCTTGACGCCGACCCGGTCGATCAGCCGGCCCTGCAGCACGAAACCAATGGCATAGCCGACCTGGAACCAGAAGTTGATGTTGGCGTAATCCATCGCCGTCCAGCTCATTTCCTTGGCCAGGATGGGCTGCATCACACCCAGTGCGGCGCGGTCGATGTAGTTCAGGGTAGTGGCGAAAAACACCAGCGCCAGCATGCCCCAACGGGTTTTGCCGACCGCCATGGCGCCGCGGATCTTGTCGCCGATACCACCGGCAGTGACGCTCATGGCCGGAGCCATGCGTGAGCTTTGGGAAGGAAGCATATGTACCACCCGTTTTTTTGAATTTGTTATTTGGTGTTTTGGACATCGCGGCCGGTGCTGCGTGTCCGGACTCAATGTGGGGTCGATGTTGGGCAGTGGACAAAAAATCGTCAATTCGCCAACCACCATTGTGTTCGATAATCGAACACAAAACTAACCGGATAGTACACTTTGAATTGCTGTGCGGGATCGCCAAGCCAATAATTTACCCAGGACAAACGCTACCCCTGTAGGAGCTGCCGAAGGCTGCGATCTTTTGATTTTGCTTTTCAAGATCAAAAGATCGCAGCCTTCGGCAGCTCCTACAAGGATCCGGCGTGTGATGCCCCCTCTAACAAGATGGTCCCCATTACCGGGAGTCGAAATATGCAGCGTTCCATTGCCACCGTATCCTTGAGCGGTACCCTGCCGGAAAAACTCGAAGCCATTGCCGCCGCCGGGTTCGACGGTGTGGAGATTTTCGAGAACGACCTTCTCTACTACGACGGCAGCCCACGGGAAATTAAACAGATGTGCGCCGATCTCGGGATCGCCATCACCCTGTTTCAACCTTTCCGTGATTTCGAAGGCTGCCGGCGTGATCGGTTGTCGCGCAACCTGGAACGCGCCGAGCGCAAATTCGACCTGATGCAGGAACTGGGCACCGACCTGGTGCTGGTGTGCAGCAACGCCTCGGCCGACTCCATCGGTGATGAACAGATTCTGGTCGACGATTTGCGACTGCTGGCCGAACATGCCGGGGCCCGTGGTCTACGCATCGGTTACGAAGCGCTGGCCTGGGGCCGGCACGTGAATACGTATCAACAGGTGTGGAACATCGTGCGTCAGGCCGATCATCCAAGCCTTGGCGTGTTGCTGGACAGCTTTCACACCCTGTCGCTCAAGGGCGATCCGAGTGCTATCGCCGAGATTCCCGGCGACAAGATTTTCTTCGTGCAAATGGCCGACGCGCCGATCCTGGCCATGGATGTGCTGGAGTGGAGCCGGCATTTTCGCTGCTTCCCGGGCCAGGGTGAGTTCGACTTGCCAGGGTTCCTCGCGCCGATTATCCAGAGCGGCTACACCGGGCCATTGTCGCTGGAGATCTTCAACGACGGCTTCCGCGCCGCGCCGCCAAGGGCCAATGCCGCCGACGGCTTGCGTTCGTTGTTGTATCTGGAAGAGAAGACCCGCGAGCGTCTGGCGCAGGAAACCAGACCTGCGGCCAACCCCGGGATTCTGTTCGAAACACCCAAGGCCAGTGAGTACAACGGCATCGAATTTCTCGAATTCGCCGTGGATGAAAGCCTCGGCGCCAAGCTCTCCCATTGGCTGGAACGACTGGGTTTCGTCAAGGCCGGGCAGCATCGCTCCAAGAGCGTCAGCCTGCTGCGTCAGGGCGATATCAACCTGATCCTGAACTCGGAGCCTTACTCATTCGGCCACAGCTTTTTCGAAGCCCACGGCCCTTCGCTTTGCGCTACGGCCGTGCGGGTCAAGGACAGCGTCAGCGCACTGGCCCGTGCCGTAGCCTACAAGGGCCAGCCCTATCGCGGGCTGGTCGGCCCCAACGAACTGGAGCTGGCGGCGGTGCGTGCGCCGGATGGCAGCCTGATCTATCTGGTGGATCAACACGCCGATGTCTATGGCACGGACTTCAATCTGTACCCGCAAGCGCCGGCCAGCGGCGGCCTCAAGCGCATTGACCACATGGCCATGGCACTGCCGGCCGACAGCCTCGACAGCTGGGTGCTGTTCTACAAGAGCCTGCTGGATTTCGAGGCGGACGATGAAGTGGTGCTGCCAGATCCTTATGGTCTGGTGAAGAGCCGTGCCTTGCGCAGTCGCGACAGTTCGATCCGCTTGCCGCTGAACATTTCCGAGAACCGCAACACCGCGATCTCACACGCGCTGTCGAGTTATCGCGGCTCCGGAGTGCATCACATCGCCTTTGATTGTGATGACATCTTTGCCCAGGTCAGCCGTGCAAAAGAGGCGGGCGTGCCGCTGCTGGATATCCCGCTCAACTACTACGATGACCTGGCGGCGCGCTTCGATTTCAACGATGAGTTCCTCAGTGAGCTGGCCTATTTCAACGTGTTGTACGACCGCGACGCCCAAGGTGGTGAGTTGTTTCACGTGTATACCGAGCCGTTCGAGGGGCGGTTCTTCTTTGAAATCATCCAGCGCAAAAACGGGTATGCCGGCTACGGCGCGGCCAACGTGGCGGTGCGGCTGGCGGCCATGGCCAAATCCCGAAGCGGAGCCATCCGTCAGGCCAAGTTGTAGGAAATTCGTAAACGCGGGATTAAACACGGGCCGCGCGGCTTCCTTCACCGTGCCGCGCAGCCCATAATCGCCAGCCTGTGCAGTGATGGCCGTGAGCCCGCAATGACAATGACTTCAGAACTCCCCGCAGCCTCCGTAGAACCCGGGACCGAGCCGCGCAAGAGTCGCAAGAACAACCCGGAAAAGACCCGCGAAAACATCCTGCAGGAGGCGATTGTCGAATTCGTCCAGCAGGGGCTTTCCGGGGCTCGCGTCGATGCCATCGCCGAGCGCATCCACACCTCCAAGCGCATGATCTACTACTACTTCGGCAGCAAGGAACAGCTCTACGTCGAGGTGCTGGAGAAGCTTTACGGCGATATCCGCAGCACTGAAAGCCGTTTGCACCTGACCGAACTGGCACCGGTGGACGCGATTCGGCGGCTGGTTGAATTCACATTCGATCACCACGATCGCAATGTCGATTTCGTGCGCATCGTCAGCATCGAAAACATTCACAACGCCGAGTACGTGAAGCGCTCCGATGCGATCAGGGCGATGAACAACACCGTTCTCGATTCCCTCGATGTGATCCTGCGTCGGGGCGTTGAAGAGGGTGTATTCCGCGCCGGCCTGGTGCCGCTGGATGTGCATCTGCTGATCAGTTCGTTCTGCTTTTATCGCGTCTCGAACCGCCATACCGTGGGTGAGATTTTCCAGATCGACTTGCCGGATGAGCGCATCAAGCAGCGTCATCGCGAAATGATTTGCGAGTCGGTGCTGCGTTATTTGCAGGCTTGAAAAGATCGCAGCCTTCGGCAGCTCCTACAGTTCAATACGATTGACGTAGGCGCTGCCGAAGGCTGCGATCTTTTGATCTTCAGTCCTTCATGCCCTGGAAATGTTCAAGCATTCTCTGGGCATCCGGCACCACGCCGCTGAACAGCTCGAATGCCTTCACCGCCTGAAACACGGCCATGTTGCCGCCGTCCAGCGTCCGGCAACCGAGGGCGCGGGCGTTGCGCAGCAGTTCGGTTTCCAGCGGGAAGTAAACGATCTCCGCCACCCACAACTCGGCTCGAAGCAACTCGACCGGCACCGGCATGCCCGGCAGTTTTTTCATGCCCATCGGCGTGGTGTTCACCAGGCCGTCAGCCTGGGCCAAGGCGCTTGGCAGGTCATACCCGGCCACCGCCAGAGCGACACCGAAATGCTGATTGAGGTTGTCGGCCAGATCCTGCGCGCGGTGGATGTCCACGTCAAAAATGCTCAGTTGTTGTACGCCTTCGCTCAACAGGGCGTGGGCCACCGCCGCTCCTGCGCCGCCGGCGCCCATCTGGACGACACGTTCAACGGCAACGCCTTTCAGACCCCGTCGAAAGCCTTCGGCAAAGCCCAGGCAATCGGTGTTGTGGCCGATGCGTTTGCCATTCTTGAGCACCACCGTGTTGACCGCACCGATACCGCGGGCCTCCGGTGAGAGTTCGTCCAGCAGCGGGATGATTGCCTGCTTGCAGGGAAAGGTAATGTTCAAACCGGTGAAGTTCATGCGTTCGGCGGCCATCAACAGGTCGGGCAGGGCGTTGCTGTCGAGCTTCAACTGATCAAGATCAATCAGACGATAGAGGTAGCGCAGCCCTTGGGCATCGCCTTCATGCTCGTGCAGGGCCGGAGTGCGGGAAGCCTGGATGCCGGCGCCGATCAGCCCGGCCAGTACCACGTTGTTCTGAGTCACGGCGATCACCCCTTCAAACGATGACTGAAGTGTTCCAGCGCCAGGCGATAGCCGTGACTGCCGAAGCCGGCCATCACCGCTGTTGCAATAGCGGATACGAACGAGTGGTGGCGGAAGGGCTCGCGGGCGTGCACGTTGGACAGGTGGACTTCGATGACCGGCAGCTCGCTGGCGACCAGGGCGTCGCGGATGGCGACCGAGGTGTGAGTCCACGCGGCGGGATTGATGACGATCCCGGCGCAGCGACCGCGGGCGGCGTGAATCCAGTCGAGCACTTCGCCCTCATGGTTGGTCTGGCGAAACTCCACCGCCAGGCCGAACTCTTCGGCGGCGCGTCCGCACAGGGCCGAAATGTCTGCCAGGGTTTCGTGGCCGTAAGTCGCCGGTTCACGGGTGCCGAGCAGGTTCAGGTTCGGGCCGTTGAGCACCAGAACGATAGGGGACATCGGAATCTCTCCACTTTTTATTGTTGGAATCGGCCATGGTTCTCAGCCTGTGGAGATAAATTGTACTAACTAGTTAATTCGGTCAATTGAAGAGAGGGCACGCTGGCGGTTTGTGGGCGATGATCGGACACTTTCTGTGTTCAGCGCGGCAAATGCTCCACCAGAAAATCAATGAACGCCCTCAAGCGCAGCGGCACATGCCGACTTTGCGGGTACAGCAGGGTGAAGGGGCGCGAGCGCCCGCCATAGGGCTTGAGCACCTCCACCAGTGAGCCGTCGGCCAGTTCCTTTTCCACGATAAAACGATAGGTCTGAAACAACCCTGCCCCGTGTTTGGCCAGCGTCACTCCGCCCAGTACATCATCGGAGCAACTGAGGTTGCCCTCGGCCAGAATCTCCCGGGGTACGCCTTCATCGTTGAACAACCAGGCAATGCGCCGGCCGCTGCTGGGCAATTCATACTGAATGCATTCATGGTTTTCGAGGTCGTCGAGGGTTTGCGGAATGCCGGCCTGTTTCAGGTAATCAGGGCTGGCGATCAGCACCAGGGCGGCATCTTCCAACTGTCGGGCGATCAGACCGGAATCCGGGATGGCTCGCACGCGAATCGCCATGTCGTAGCCTTCGCCGACGAAATCGATGTTGCGATTGCTGATATGCGACTCGACTTTCACCGCGGGATAGCGCGCCCGAAATTCGGGCAGCAGCGGCAGGATTCGATGATGCGCGTAGGTGGTCGGAATACTGATGCGCAAAGTACCGGACGGCACTTGCTGCTGGCCCATGACCTCGCGTTGGGCCTCGACCAGTTGCGCAAGGGCCTGGCGACATTCTTCGTAATAACGGCGACCACTGTCAGTGAGCTTCACGCTACGCGTGGTGCGCGCGAACAGCCGCACGCCCAGGCGTTCTTCCATGCGCGACACCGATCGGCTCACAGCAGCGGGCGTGACACCTGCCACCAGCGCCGCGGCAGTAAAACTGCCAGCCTCGGCGGCCAGGCAAAACAGCTCAATGCTGCCCAACTGAAGATCGTCGAATTGTCGCTGCATGATTGATGACACCGGGGATCAAATGAAAAAGCTGGATCAGTAATTATCAGGTGCCAGCGCTGTAAAGAAAGGATTTCTTACCAATTCGCGCGGTGTTACGCAGACCCGGGAAGCACCAGAACGCTAGCCTGAGGACGGAAGAAATGATTCGGCTGCCAATGCCAGCGGTCGGATTTTCCAGGGAATGCCGGATCCTCGGATTCAAAAACCTAACGGATGGGTTAACATGAAGGTATGCAGTTTCAAAGGACTGTCGGTAGTGATCATGTTGCGAGACGAGCATTGTCCGCCGCATGCGCATGTGGACGCGGGTACGTGGAGTGCGAGATTCAGGTTCAGCTTTTGGCACAACGGTGTCGAGCTCTGGGATGTCGTTCCGCTTTCGCGTCGGCCACCATTGGCGGTGCTTGAGGGTTTGCGCCAATCGCTCAAGCAACCTGCCCATTTGCGACGCGCCCGCGGCATCTGGTGGCGAAAACTACAAACAGCCTGTCTTGATAATCAACTGTGGGACTGGCAAAGCAACGAAGTCGTTGTGGTGAAAAGGGTTGTCAGCACGACCAATATGATTGAATCGGCTTGCTACGTACCTGAATCGAACAAGACATTGCTGTCCCTGATCGGTGCACAGGAAGGTGTGGAGATCGAGTTATGAAAACGATAAAAGCCAAGGTTCAGGCCGATAATCCCGTAACGGAAAGTAGCCTGGACAAGGCCATTGAACGTGGTGAGTTACGTAGAAAAAATAGCCTGCAAGCGACAGCGGTTACTTACCTGGCTCCCTGTCTGGCAGTGCTCTTCGAAGATGGCAGCGGCGTGTTGTTGCCCGTGGCCAACTATCCGGAGTTCGATGATTTTGAGCTGGAGGACTATGCCAGCCTGACTGTCGGTTATGCGGGGACTGCGCTGTGCCATGAAGGCAAGGACCTGCATGTGTCTATCGCCGGGATGATTTCAGCGAGCAAGCCGCTGATGGCCATGGCGGCCTCGGTCGTCGCTTCGCGCAATGGTCGCCAGAGCAGCGCCGCAAAGTCTGAAGCCGCGCGGGCCAACGGCAGGAAAGGCGGACGCCCGCGCAAGGTCGATGTTGTCGTGTAAGTGCCCACAAAAAAGCCGTCGTGAAGACGGCTTTTTTGTGCCTGGCAGATGCCATCAACGCCGGGTCAGCATCACCCCGGATTCCATGTGATGGGTCCACGGGAACTGGTCGAACATCGCACACCGGCTGATGCGGTGGGTGTCGTGCAGTTGGGCGATGTTGGCTGCCAGGGTCTCCGGATTGCAGGAGATGTACAGGATGTTGTCGAAGCGCCGGGTCAGCTCGCAGGTGTCCGGGTCCATGCCGGCGCGGGGCGGGTCGACGAACACGCTGCCGAACTCGTAGCTCTTGAGGTCGATGCCGTGCAGGCGGCGGAACGGACGCACTTCGTTCAGGGCTTCGGTCAGCTCTTCGGCGGACAAGCGCACCAGGGTGACGTTATCCACCGCGTTTTCGCTGAGATTGCTCAGCGCCGCGTTGACCGAGGTCTTGCTGATTTCGGTGGCCAGCACTTTGCGTACGCGGGTGGCGAGCGGCAGGGTGAAGTTGCCATTGCCGCAATACAGTTCCAGCAAATCATCGGAGCGATCCCCGAGCGCATCGTATGCCCAGTTGAGCATCTTCTGGTTCACCGTACCGTTGGGCTGGGTGAACGCGCCTTCCGGCTGGCGGTAGCTGAAGGTGCGGCCGCCGACGTCCAGTTGCTCGACCACGTAATCGTGACCGATGACTTCGCGCTTGCCCTTGGAGCGGCCGATGATGCTGACGTTCAGGTCCGTCGCCAGTTTCGAAGCCGCCGCGTGCCAGTGCTCGTCCAGCGGACGGTGATAGCACAGGGTGATCATTGCGTCGCCGGCCAGCGTGGTCAGGAATTCCACCTGGAACAGCTTGTGGCTCAGGGCCGCACTCGCTTGCCACGCTGCCTTGAGCTGCGGCATCAACTGGTTGATGCGCAGGCTGGCAATCGGGAACTCTTCGATCAGGATGGGCGTGCGTTTGTCTTCCTGGGAAAACATCGCGTAATGCCGCTCGCCGGCCTCGCGCCACAGGCGGAACTCGGCGCGCAGGCGGAAGTTTTTCAGCGGCGAATCGAAAACGGCCGGCTCGGGTGCATCGAACGGGGCCAGCAGGTCACGCAAACGCGTGACCTTTTCTTCGAGTTGAACGGCATAGGCCTGGGAATCAAAAGTCATGCGTTGAACCAACCCAGCTTGATCACGAACAGAATCGACAGGATCACCAGCGCCGGGTTCAGCTCACGGCCACGACCGGACATCAGCTTGATGGCGGTCCAGGAAATGAAACCGAAGGCGATGCCATTGGCGATGGAGTAAGTGAACGGCATTGCCAGCGCGGTGATCACCACCGGCGCGGCAACAGTGATGTCGTCCCAGTCTATTTCGGCCAGGCCGGATGTCATCAGCACGGCGACGAACAGCAGGGCGGGTGCGGTGGCGAAGGCTGGAACACTGGCGGCCAGTGGCGAGAAGAACAGCGCCAGCAGGAACAGGAACGCCACCACGATGGCGGTCAGGCCAGTGCGGCCACCGGCACTCACGCCAGCGGCGGATTCGATGTAGCTGGTGGTGGTCGAGGTGCCCAGCAGGGAACCGGCCATGGCAGCGGTGCTGTCGGCGATCAGCGCGCGGCCCATTTTCGGCATGTGGCCGTCCTTGCGCATCAGGCCGGCGCGCTTGGCGACGCCGATCAAAGTGCCGGAGTTATCGAACAGGTCGACGAACAGGAAGGCGAAGATCACGCTGACCAGACCGATGTCCAGTGCACCCTTGATATCCAGTTGCAGGAAGGTCGGGGCCAGGGACGGTGGCATCGACATCACGCCGCCGAACGGGGTGAAGCCCATCACGATGGAAATGATGGTCACCACCAGAATGCCGATCAGCACCGCACCGCGCACGGCAAGGGCCTCAAGCGCGACGATCAGGGCAAAGCCGAGGGTGGCGAGGATCGGAGCCGGTTGTTTCAGGTCACCGAGGCCGACCATGGTCGCCGGGTTGCTGACCACGATACCGGCGTTGTGCAGGGCGATCAGCGCCAGGAACAGGCCGATACCGGCAGCAATGGCCGAACGCAGTGGCAGGGGGATGCTGTTGAT
Source organism: Pseudomonas sp. GW456-E7 (assembly GCF_059424105.1). Classification (NCBI taxonomy): domain Bacteria; kingdom Pseudomonadati; phylum Pseudomonadota; class Gammaproteobacteria; order Pseudomonadales; family Pseudomonadaceae; genus Pseudomonas; species Pseudomonas sp. GW456-E7. The sequence continues at coordinate 18,791 of NZ_JBWKZB010000030.1, forward strand.
GATCCATTCACGGATGCGGAAGATCGACAGCAGGAAGAAACACACGGCCGAGATGAACACCGCACCGAGCGCCACTTGCCAGGTATGGCCCATGTGCAGGACCACGGTGTAGGTAAAGAAGGCGTTCAGGCCCATGCCTGGTGCGAGGGCGATCGGGTAGTTGGCGATCAGGCCCATGGTCGTCGAGCCGATGGCAGCTGCCAGGCAGGTGGCGACAAACACCGCGCCCTTGTCCATGCCGGTCTCGCCGAGGATGCTCGGGTTGACGAACAGAATGTAGGCCATGGCCAAAAAGGTCGTGACGCCCGCCAGAATCTCGGTCCGCACGTTGGTGTTGTGTGCCTTGAGTTGAAACAGCCTTTCCAGCATGTCTGCTCCCCGTGGCGCGCCGGGCGCCGTGAATGTATCGACCTCAACAGCAAAGCACAGGCAGCAGAACGCGCCTGGAAATTACTGTGGGCCGGAAAAAGCCGCGCATCATACCAGTAGCTTGGGCATATGGCTGCTTATGGCGGTGATCGTCGTCGATGTTTTGCGACAAAGCCAAGTGCGCCATACTGCGCGCTGGTTTTTCGGGGTGGAAAGTACTGCATGAAAAGGCGTCTGGTTAGCGTGTTCGGCGTATTGATGGCGTTGCTTCTCGGGGCCCAAACGGCCACGGCGGCATCGGCCCCGCCATTGAGTCAATTGAAAGTGCTCAAAGTCGCGTCGCCTTCCTGTGGCGTTGAAAATATCGACGAAGGGCAAACCCGCACGCGCTGCGATCACAATGGCCCGAACATCACGGTGTACGTGCTGGAAGTGGGTTACGGGCGTGAGGCCCATGTCGCCATCGACGGTTTTGAGGTGAACGGCACGCGTACGCCGGTCTGCGCGTTCAAGAATGGCAACCTGACCAGTTGCACCCCCGGGGAAAAAACCGTCGGCTATTTGTATGCACTCGACCTGGCTGGCAAACAGGAAGGCACTCTGACCTTCAGCAATACCTCAATCAATGCGCCCGGCAATACGATGTCGACGCAGCTTTACATCCAGTAGCCACATGTCTCGAACAAGGCGCGGGAAAGCTGACTACGCTTAAAAGATCATTCCGTGGACAGTGCCCGATGACTTTTAGAGCCTTGATTGCCCTCGCCGAGGGTACCGATGAACTGCAGACCGTGACCCTGATCGACGTACTGCGCCGCGCCAAAATTGAAGTGGTGGTGGCCAGTATCGAAGGGCGGCGCATGCTCACTTGCGCCCGCGGTACTCGGCTGACGTCCGATGCCATGCTGGTGGACTTGCTGGCGCAGCCTTTCGACCTGATCGCCTTGCCGGGGGGCGCGGTGGGGGCGCAGCACTTGGCAGCACACCAACCCCTGCAACAATTGATCAAGGATCAGGCGGCAGCCGGTCGCCTGTTTGCCGGCATCGCCGAAGCGCCCGCCGTGGCGCTGCAAGCCTTTGGCGTTTTGCGTCAACGGCGCATGACCTGTCTGCCATCGGCCAGCCATCAACTGTTGGGCTGTAACTTCGTCGATCAACCGGTGGTGGTCGATGGCAACTGCATCACCGCCCAGGGCTCGGCTGGCGCATTGGCATTTGCCCTGGCGCTGGTGGAGCAACTCTGCGGCAAAGCCACACGTGCGGCGGTGGCAGGGGAGTTGTTGGTTTAGCCTGCTTAGGCTTTCGCTACTTCCTTCTCTTCATCTTTAGCCACGTGCATGCGATCGCGGCTGGCCAGGGTCGGGAACAGTTTGACCCACACCCCGGTCACCACCAGCGTGCCGATCCCGCCCATGACCACGGCTGGCACGGTGCCGAACCAGTGGGCCGTCAGGCCCGATTCGAATTCGCCCAACTGGTTCGAGGCACCGATGAACAGACCATTCACGGCACTGACCCGGCCGCGCATTTCGTCCGGGGTTTCCAGTTGCACGAACGAGGCACGGATCACCATGCTGATCATGTCTGCCGCGCCCAACACCACCAACACCGCCAGGGAAAACCAGAACGAGGTCGACAGGCCGAAGGCGATGGTTGCTACGCCGAAGATGCCCACGGCGGTGAACATGACCCGCCCGACATTGCGCTCCACGGCAAACCGCGCCAGGAACAGCGACATCAGCAGCGCACCCACTGCCGGTGCCGAGCGCAACAGGCCCAGTCCCCATGGGCCGGTGAGCAGAATGTCCTTGGCGAACACCGGCAGCAGTGCCGTGGCACCCCCCAATAGCACCGCGAACAGATCGAGGGAGATCGCCCCGAGAATGTCCGGACGACTGCGGATGAAGCGGATGCCCGCGAGCAGTGAATCCAGTGTGGCCTTGCCTTTGTTCAGCGGCGTCTGCCGGGCCGGCAGGTTGAGCATCAGCGAACAGGCGATGACATACAGCAGCACCGTCGGGCCATACACCCAGACGCTGCCGAAGGCGTAGAGCAAACCGCCGAGGGCCGGGGCGACGATGGTTGCCGATTGCTGGGCCGATTGCGCGGCGGCCACTGCCCGGGGAAACAGCGCGCTGGGCACGATGCTTGGCAGCAGGGCCTGGGTGGTCGGCATTTCAAAGGAGCGCGCGGCGCCGAGCAGGAAGGCCAGGATGAAGATCATTTCCCGGGTGACATGGTCGGTGGCGCTGCCGATGGCCAGCGACAGGGCGATCAATGCCTGCAGGGACTGGCAGATCGCCGCGACCTTGCGCCGGTCATAGCGGTCGGCGACGTGACCTGTGTGCAGCATGAACAGCACGCGCGGGGCGAACTCGACCAGGCCGACCAGACCCAGGTCGAGCACGTTGCCGGTCAATTGATACAGGTTCCAGCCGATGGCCACGGTGAGCATCTGGAAGCCGCTGGCGGTAAAGACCCGGGCCAGCCAGAACGCGAGAAAAGGGCGGTGGTGACGTAACAGCAAGGGCTCTTGGCTGGGCATCTGCGGGGAAATCTGGGGAGAGGGGAACCGCGAGATTATCACCAACCTGTAACAAGAAGTTGCCATGACAAAAAATTTAGTTAGCTAGATACCGATTTTCCTGTGGGAGCGGGCTTGCTCGCGAAGGCTGAGTGTCAGTCAACATTGATGTTGAAGCTGATGCCCCCTTCGCGAGCAAGCCCGCTCCCACAGGAAATGTATTTCAGCTCGTGACCAAGGCCATGAGGCAACTTGTCACGCGGCAATAGACCACGCGGTTCATCCCCGAAATTGGGACTACTCTTTCAACGTTGATTGATCCAGATCAAAACCCACAAAAGGAATTGATCCGGCGGCCGCAAGGCCAGACTCCCTGCGTTGTGATGCGTGCAGAAAAAGAACAAACAGAGATTCGCCACACTCCATATCCGTGGGGGCCGTGGGTGCAGGCTTCCGGCCAGCAGCCGTACTACCTGACAGAGGAAGACTTATGTTCGGTTTAGAGGCACTTGATCTCGCCCGAATTCAGTTCGCGTTCACCATCTCGTTCCACATCCTGTTTCCGGCCATCACCATCGGCCTGGCGAGTTACCTGGCGGTACTCGAAGGCCTGTGGTTGAAAACCCATAACGACACCTACCGTGACCTCTACCATTTCTGGTCGAAGATCTTTGCCGTCAACTTCGGCATGGGCGTGGTTTCCGGCCTGGTCATGGCCTATCAGTTCGGTACCAACTGGAGCCGCTTCTCGGACTTCGCCGGATCGGTGACCGGGCCGTTGCTGACCTATGAAGTGCTCACGGCGTTCTTCCTCGAGGCGGGGTTCCTGGGGGTCATGCTGTTTGGCTGGAACAAGGTCGGGCGTGGCCTGCACTTCTTCGCCACCGTGATGGTCGCCATCGGTACGTTGATCTCGACCTTCTGGATTCTCGCGTCCAACAGCTGGATGCAGACCCCGCAGGGCTTCGAGATCGTCAACGGGCAGGTCATCCCCACCGACTGGTTGGCAGTGATCTTCAACCCGTCGTTCCCGTATCGCCTGATGCACATGGCCACGGCGGCGTTCGTGGCCACGGCCTTCTTCGTGGGGGCCTCTGCGGCCTGGCATTTGCTGCGCGGCAAGGACAACCCGGCGATCCGCAAAATGCTCTCGATGGCCATGTGGATGGCGTTGATCGTCGCGCCGATCCAGGCGGTCATCGGTGACTTCCACGGCCTCAATACACTTGAGCATCAGCCGGCGAAAATCGCCGCGATCGAGGGCCACTGGGAAAACAAGGGTAACGAAGCGACTCCGCTGATCCTGTTCGGCTGGCCGGACATGAAGGAGGAGAAAACCAAGTTCGCTGTCGAGATCCCGTATCTGGGCAGCCTGATCCTGACTCACTCGCTGGACAAGCAAGTCCCGGCGCTCAAGGAGTTCCCGCCTGAAGACCGGCCAAATTCGACCATTGTGTTCTGGTCGTTCCGGATCATGGTGGGCCTGGGCATGCTGATGATCTTCACCGGTTTGTGGAGCCTGTGGCTGCGCAAGCGCGACACCCTCTACACCTCGCGGCCGTTCCTGTACCTGGCGTTGTGGATGGGGCCGTCAGGCCTGATCGCGATCCTTGCCGGCTGGTTCACCACCGAAATCGGCCGTCAGCCGTGGGTGGTCTACGGTCTGATGCGCACGGCGGATGCGTCGTCCAACCATAGCGTCATGCAGATGAGCATCACCCTGATCCTGTTCGTCGTGGTGTATTTCGCGCTGTTTGGCGCCGGTCTTGGCTACATGATGCGCCTGGTGCGCAAGGGGCCGAAGATCGACGAAGGCAAGGAAACCAACGACGGTGGCCCCGGGCAGAAACGCACACCGGCCCGTCCGCTGTCCGCCGCCGACGACGATCACGCCGATGCCGACCACAGCCTGACCAAGGAGATTTGAATCATGGGTATTGATCTTCCGCTGATCTGGGCCGTGATCATCATTTTCGGCATCATGATGTACGTGGTCATGGACGGCTTCGACCTGGGCATCGGCATTCTCTTCCCGTTCATTCCGGGCAAGACCGATCGCGATGTGATGATGAACACCGTCGCCCCGGTCTGGGACGGCAACGAGACCTGGCTGGTGTTGGGGGGCGCGGCGTTGTTCGGCGCGTTTCCGCTGGCCTATTCGGTGGTGCTCTCGGCGTTGTACCTGCCGCTGATCCTGATGTTGATCGGGTTGATCTTCCGCGGCGTAGCCTTCGAGTTCCGCTTCAAGGCCAGGGACGACAAGCGCCACCTGTGGGACAAGGCGTTCATCGGTGGCTCGGTCACCGCGACGTTTTTCCAGGGCGTTGCGCTCGGCGCCTTCATCGATGGGCTGCCGGTGGTCAACCGGCAGTTCGCCGGTGGTTCACTGGACTGGCTGACACCGTTCACCATGTTCTGTGGCGCGGCGCTGGTGGTGGCCTATGCGTTGCTCGGTTGCACCTGGCTGATCATGAAGACCGAAGGCAAGTTGCAGGAGCAGATGCATGACCTGGCACGGCCCTTGGCCTTCGTACTGCTGGCGGTGATCGGCATCGTCAGCATCTGGACCCCGTTGGCCCACACGGATATCGCCGCTCGCTGGTTCACCATGCCGAATCTGTTCTGGTTCATGCCGGTGCCGATTCTGGTGCTGGTGACGATGTACGGCCTGATCCGCGCCGTAGCCCGCAACGCGCACTACACGCCGTTCCTGTTGACCCTGGTACTGATCTTCCTCGGTTACAGCGGTTTGGGCATCAGCCTGTGGCCGAACATCATCCCGCCGTCGATCTCGATCTGGGACGCCGCCGCGCCGCCGCAAAGCCAGGGCTTCATGCTGGTGGGCACGCTGTTCATCATCCCGTTCATCCTGGGCTACACCTTCTGGAGCTACTACGTGTTCCGCGGCAAGGTCACCCATGAAGACGGTTACCACTAGTCCTATAGAAAACCTGTGGGAGCGAGCTTGCTCGCGATGGCGTCCTGACAGACGCCATCGATCTAACTCGGAGGATTTATCAATGAACGGCAAACATTCCCTGCACGACATTGAAGAAGCCGAAAAAAAACCGCTGTGGAAGCGGCTCGGCTGGTTGGCCCTGATCTGGGTCGGCAGCGTGGGCGCCTTGTTCATCGTCGCCAGCCTGATGCGCCTGTTCATGAACGCGGCTGGCCTGACGACCCACTGACATCTCCCCCGCAGCCTCAAGGCGCGGATTTATAACCCTCCGACCGGAGGGTTTTTTTTGCCTGTTACTTACGCGCCTTGAGGATCACGAATTTCGGATTGGCTGCCACTTGCTCGACGCCACGGAACAATCGCGCCAGCTTGCTGTGGTAACCCAGGTGACGATTGCCGACGATGTACAGCGCGCCGCCCACAACTAGCGCTTCGCGCGCTTGCTGGAACATCCGCCAGGCCAGGAAGTCGCCCACGACCTGTTGCTGGTGAAACGGCGGATTGCACAGCACCACGTCAAGCGATTGCGGTTCCTGGCCGACCAGGCCATCGCCGGCACGTACGGTCACTTCCCGTTCACCCAACGCTGCGCGCCAGTTTTCGGCGGCCGATTGCACGGCCATGAACGATTCGTCCACCAGCGTGTAGTGGGCCTCGGGGTTTTGCAGGGCGCTGGCGATGGCCAGGACGCCGTTGCCGCAGCCGAGATCGGCGACCCGCGCCGAGCCAAGGTTTTTCGGCAGGTGTGGCAAAAACGCCCGGGTGCCGATGTCCAGGCCTTCGCGGCAAAACACATTGGCGTGGTTGAGCAGTTCGATAGCGGGTTCGTCGAGCCTGTACCGCGTCGGGTAAGGCGACATGACCGGGGTTTTGTCTTCTGCCGTGGCAATCAATAACCGCGCCTTCTTCACCGCCAGCGAGGCTTGCACGGGGCCGATGTAACGCTCCAGCAAGTCGCCCGCCGCCCGGGGCAGGTGCTTGATCATGGCCGCGGCGATCACTTGGGTGCCGGGTGCCAGTTGGCCTTGCAGGCGGATCAGTTGCTCTTCCAGCAATGCCAGGGTTTTCGGTACGCGGATCAGCACGCAGTCGAATGGCCCGACGAGGGCCTCGCTGGCGGGGACGCTCGGTACCGCATCAAACGCCAGGCTGTTGCGCACCAGGTTCTTTTCCAGGCCCTGCAAGGCCAGGAACGAATCACCGCTGCTGACCACCCGCACCTTGCCCGCCAGGCTGGCCGCCAACGCGCCGAAACTGTCGTTGAGCACCAATACCCGCATCTCGGCCGTGGGCTGCTGTTCGGCCAGATGGTTAAGCAGGTATTCATCAGCCGCATCGAAAGCTTGCAACGGTTCATTCTGCTGTTCAGGCTGGCGGATCAGGTCGAGGCTGGCGAAGGGTGTTTCGAGCAAAGGCATGGGGCGGGGCTCTGGGTAATCAACGGATGTCCCGCTGCCCTAAGGCGTTGGTGCGGGCGGAGCCGTCCGAGTGTACTGCGTCGTGAAGGTCTACACGCCATCACTCAGGAGGGACCGCAAATGGTACGTTTTTTTTGTCTGGATTACCCGCAGGTTTTCCCGCAGTCGGGCGCTTTCAGATGGATCCGGACCGGGCCAAGGCCATGACTGCCGCCATCTTGTTGTTGACGCCGAGCTTTTCGATAGCCCTGTGCACATGAAAGTTGACCGTGCGTTCACTCAAATTGAGGATCCTGGCAATTTCATAAGCCGTCTTGCCATCGGCCGACAGTTTCAGGACTTCGAGCTCCCGCCGTGACAAGGAGGTAGCCTGAAGGTGAGTCGGTTTTTTCGGTTGCATTCCGATCGCCAACGCGTGCAGATGGCGACTGATGAACACCGAGAATCCAAGATTCTCGTACAGCTCATAGGCTGAAATCGGGCAATGACTTCGGGCCAGGCTGAGAATGCTGCGCAGGCCGCTTTCTTCATCGTGGATTGCTTGCGACCAGCCATGCGCCAAGCCTTGCTGTTGCAGCAGTTGCCATAACCACGGGGTTGCGCAGAAGAGCTCTTTGCTCCAGAGCACGGGTAGCATGGAGTGATTGCAATAGGCCGCTACTGGGTCAATCTCGCTGGCTTTGCTTAGTTCATACTGTGTGTTCCAGTCGTGTGGATAGTTGTTCAGGTTGATGGGGCAGCAATCAGCGCGACTGTTGGCTGAAATGGTTGAAAAGGCACAAAATTTATATCCAAGGTTCCTGACGAAGTTCAGTGATATTCGATAGGCCGTATTAATGTCCTGTGTTTGGGAAAGCAGTTGAAGCTGTGACTCCTTCCAGATTTCCATATACGGGGTCTCCAACAGTATGTTTCCGGAGGGTGCTGACTTTGGATCCGAGATCCGGCACGTGACGCAGTGTAGGACAAATCCGACAACTGTAGTTCGACGATTTTGCTCTTTTAACGGCTGAGAAAGTGTATGCCAGGTTCTTAAGCCGCGTGTGAAAGATTAGATGCCATATGGCATTTTAAGTGGGTTGGTGTTTCTCGCGTCGAATAATCAATAAGTTGCAAATTCAATAACACTACAAAATGTCTGTGGTTACGCTGCCGTCTTTGCGGGACACTGGGGTATCTTTTGATTGGAGCCTTCCATGTCCGTCAGCGAAGAAAAATTTACCCGTCAGACCTTGCTCGAGGTTCATCCGTTGACCCCGAACCTGTTTACCCTGCGTGCCACGCGGGATGCGGGGTTTCGTTTTCGGGCGGGGCAGTTTGCCCGGTTGGGCGTCACCAGGGCTGATGGCAGCACGGTATGGCGCGCCTACTCCATGGTGTCCTCGCCCTATGACGAGTTCCTCGAGTTCTTTTCCATTGTCGTGCCGGGCGGTGAGTTCACCAGCGAGCTCAGCCGGCTGGTCGTTGGCGACAAATTGCTGGTCGACCGCCAGGCCTTTGGCTACCTGACGCCGGACCGTTTTGTCGATGGGCGCGATCTATGGCTGTTATCCACCGGGACCGGCGTGGCGCCGTTCCTGTCGATACTGCAGGACTTCGAAGTCTGGGAGCGATTCGAGCGGATTATCCTGGTCTATAGCGTTCGTGAAGCCCGGGAATTGGCTTATCAGGAACTGATCGCGGGGCTGACGCAACGTGACTATCTGGCCGAGTATGCGCACAAACTGCAATTCATCACTACGGTCACTCGTGAACAGCATCCTGGCTCATTGAACGGGCGGATCACCACACTGATTGAAAGCGGCGAACTGGAGCGCACCTCAGGTGTTGCGCTGACGCCTGAGCACTCACGGGTCATGTTGTGCGGCAATCCGCAGATGATCGATGACACGCGCAAGCTGCTTAAACAGCGGGACATGCACTTGAGCCTCAGCCGGCGACCCGGTCAGGTGGCGGTGGAAAACTTCTGGTAAAAAAAACGGCGCCTCGAAGGCGCCGTTTTTATGCTAGTGCGGTCAAGGCCGGTTGTTCTGGACCTTGAGCAAGTCGCGGATCTCGCCCAGCAACTCTTCTTCCTTGGTTGGAACCGGCGGCAGGCTGGGGGCCACGGCCTCTTCGCGCTTCAGGCGGTTGATGGCCTTGACGCCCACGAAGATCGCGAGGGCGACGATGATGAAGTCGATGATGGTCTGGATGAATTTGCCGTAGGCCAGCACCACCGGCGGAGTAGCGCCCTCGGCTGCCTTGAGCGTAATGGCCAGATCACTGAAGTCCACGCCACCGATCAGCATACCGATTGGCGGCATGACCAGATCACCGACAAACGATGTGACGATCTTGCCGAAGGCCGCACCGATGATGATGCCGACGGCCATGTCGACCACGTTACCTTTGACCGCGAAGGCCTTGAACTCGTTTAGCACGCCCATAGGTTATTTCCTTGTTACAGATGAGGTTGATGAACGCAGTGTAAATCAGCCAATCGCATTCTGCTCGAATCAACGGCCTGCCGTGCTTGCCAACAATCGATCCGGGTGGTCATGGAGAACTCGCCGATTGATCTCATTTGTGGGCCGGCCAGCCCTTCTGCGGCGGTTCGCTTTCGGCTTTTTTTCAGCGATATGACTTCACTGTGTGAGCGAACCAGGTTGAAGGGCCATCCTTGAGTTTGGATGTTGAAATTGTTCGAGTTGTTGTTAAACAAAAAGCCGGTATTGAAAATTGTTTGCGGCTGTAGTGCTGTTAACTGTTTCGTTAGTTTGGAATTGGCTATGTTTGAGTGTTTTTGACGTTATGCATCAGGTGTGTAAATGAATAAAGCTTGTATAAGTTTTTAAGGCGGTAGTCAGACTCGTATCAAAAATTTGTTGAGTGTGTCGGGTTAAAACTTATACAAGGGTTTTGTATAGCGGTCGTATTTTAAAAAAGCACGAATGTAACAAGGCAATTTGACATCATTCAGGGGATTACAAAATATCTGGCCGCACTCGCGTGCCTCAGCTGAGCTATCATCGCGTTTTTTTCCGGGAGTTCCGATGGCCAAGGCCAAGCGCATGTACGGCTGCACCGAGTGCGGCTCAACCTTCCCAAAATGGGCTGGCCAGTGTGGTGAATGCGGGGCCTGGAACACGCTCACCGAAACCATGGTGGAAAGCGGCGGGGCAGCCGCTCCCAGCGGTCGTACCGGCTGGGCCGGCCAGCAGGCGCAGATCAAGACGCTGGCTGAAGTCAGTGTCGAAGAAGTTCCGCGCTTCTCCACCGCTTCCAGCGAGCTCGACCGGGTTCTGGGTGGTGGTTTGGTGGATGGCTCAGTGGTACTGATCGGTGGCGATCCGGGCATCGGCAAGTCGACCATTCTGTTGCAAACCTTGTGCAACCTCGCCAAGAGCATGCCGGCGCTGTACGTCACCGGTGAAGAATCCCAGCAGCAAGTGGCCATGCGTGCGCGACGCCTGGGGTTGCCTCAGGATCAACTGCGGGTCATGACCGAAACCTGCATCGAAGCCATCATCGCCACGGCCCGTCAGGAAAAGCCCAGGGTGATGGTGATCGACTCGATCCAGACGATCTTTACCGAGCAACTGCAATCGGCACCGGGTGGTGTATCCCAGGTGCGTGAGAGCGCGGCGTTGCTGGTGCGCTATGCCAAACAAAGCGGTACGGCGATCTTCCTGGTGGGCCACGTCACCAAGGAAGGCGCGCTGGCGGGCCCTCGGGTTCTGGAGCACATGGTCGACACTGTGCTGTATTTCGAAGGCGAGTCCGACGGGCGCCTGCGTCTGCTGCGGGCGGTGAAGAACCGTTTCGGTGCAGTCAATGAACTGGGCGTGTTCGGCATGACCGACAAGGGCCTGAAAGAAGTCTCCAACCCTTCGGCGATTTTTCTGACCCGCGCCCAGGAAGAAGTCCCGGGCAGTGTGGTCATGGCGACGTGGGAAGGTACGAGGCCGATGTTGGTTGAGGTACAGGCACTGGTGGACGACAGTCATTTGGCCAACCCGCGGCGGGTCACGCTGGGGCTGGATCAAAACCGGCTGGCGATGTTGCTGGCGGTGCTGCACCGTCATGGTGGCATTCCGACCCACGATCAGGACGTGTTTCTCAACGTGGTCGGCGGGGTCAAGGTGCTCGAAACGGCGTCCGATCTGGCGTTGATGGCAGCGGTGATGTCCAGTTTGCGCAACCGGCCGCTGCCTCACGATCTGCTGGTGTTCGGTGAAGTGGGGCTTTCCGGTGAGGTGCGACCGGTGCCGAGCGGTCAGGAGCGTTTGAAAGAGGCCGCCAAGCACGGCTTCAAGCGGGCCATCGTGCCCAAGGGCAATGCGCCGAAGGAGGCGCCACCAGGGTTGCAGGTTATTGCCGTGACTCGCCTGGAGCAGGCCCTCGACGCACTCTTCGAGTAACGCCTGTCTCCCTGTAGGAGCTGCCGAAGGCTGCGATCTTTTGATCTTGAAAATGCAAGATCAAAAGATCGCAGCCTTCGGCAGCTCCTACACAGAGGTACGTTCAGATTTCGATCAGCGCCCCCAATTCTCGTTCCAGCTCCTGTGGATCAGCCAGGTTGAGTTCGATCAGCCGTCGCAGCCGTTCGATGGACTCCAGACTGATGTGCAGGCAGACAAACCCGAGTTGGCCATGGTCATCGTGGGCCAGTTGCGCATCCATGGTGATATCGGCGTCTTCACTCAGATGAATGTCGACCAGAAAATCCTGCTGCGGATTGCCCAACCACGGATCGGGCCGCTCAATCAGCAATCCCTTGAGCGACAGATCAATCAACTTCACCGGCCAGGTGGCCTCGCCCTGGCTCAGCTCGGTTCGGGCATCGAACGCAATACGTTTGAAGCGGCGACGTTCGGCAGGGTGCTCGCTCATGGCACGATCCTCGTAGATGTACGCTGACTATAGACCGGCATTCTTCAAGGCTGCCAGCGCTGGCAGGTGTCCAGACCTATGTCGGGGTATGGCCTTTGTCGTCAGGAGCGCTAAACTCGGGGGTGGTTGTCTTTCTTGTCCACTCTGGCTGGAATAATAAAATGAAAAATAATAATAGCCCGCTACGCCATCTGCCCTGGCTGGTGCTGGCAATCGTAGGTGCGTGCGCCCTGGGTGTCGTGGCATTGCGCCGAGGGGAGGCAATCAATGCCTTGTGGATTGTGGTCGCTGCCGTGGCCATCTATCTGGTCGCATACCGTTACTACAGTCTGTTCATCGCCAACAGCGTCATGCAACTCGATGCGCGACGGGCCACTCCCGCCGTGATCAACAATGACGGTCTGGATTACGTTCCGACCAATAAACACATTCTCTTCGGTCACCACTTCGCCGCCATCGCTGGCGCAGGGCCGTTGGTCGGTCCGGTGCTGGCGGCGCAGATGGGCTACCTGCCCGGCACCCTGTGGCTGATCGCCGGCGTGGTGTTGGCCGGTTCGGTGCAGGATTTCATGGTCCTGTTCATGTCCACTCGCCGCAACGGCCGCTCCCTGGGCGACATGGTCCGCGAGGAAATGGGTCGCATCCCCGGCACCATCGCGCTGTTCGGCTGCTTCCTGATCATGATCATCATCCTCGCGGTGCTGGCGCTGATCGTGGTCAAGGCCCTGGCCGAGAGCCCCTGGGGCATTTTCACGGTGATGGCGACCATCCCGATCGCGATGTTCATGGGCGTCTACATGCGCTACATCCGCCCGGGTCGCATCGGTGAGATCTCGGTGATCGGCGTGCTGTTGCTGCTGGGCTCGATCTGGCTCGGCGGGCAGATTGCCGCGGATCCGGTGTGGGCCAAGGCGTTCAGCTTTACTGGCGTACAAATCACCTGGATGCTGATCGGTTACGGTTTTGTCGCGGCGGTGTTGCCGGTGTGGCTGATCCTGGCGCCGCGTGACTACCTGTCGACCTTCCTCAAAATCGGCACCATCGTCGCCCTGGCCATTGGCATCCTGGTGACCATGCCCGAGCTGAAAATGCCGGCCCTGACCCAATTCATCGACGGCACCGGCCCGGTCTGGAAGGGCGGTCTGTTCCCGTTCCTGTTCATCACCATCGCCTGTGGCGCGGTCTCGGGTTTCCACGCGCTGATCTCTTCCGGTACCACGCCGAAGCTGCTGGATAACGAAACCAATGCCCGCTACATCGGTTACGGCGGCATGCTGATGGAATCGTTCGTGGCCATCATGGCGATGGTCGCCGCCTCGGTAATCGAGCCTGGCGTGTATTTCGCCATGAACAGCCCGCCGGCCGTGGTCGGCGGTGATGTGGTGGCCGTTGCGACAGCCGTCAGTAACTGGGGCTTTGCGATCACGCCGGAAGCCCTGCAAGCAGTGGCCCATGACATTGGTGAAACCACCATCCTGGCCCGTGCCGGTGGTGCGCCGACCCTGGCGGTGGGGATCGCGCAGATCCTGCACAGTGTTCTGCCGGGCGAGAACACCATGGCATTCTGGTACCACTTCGCGATCCTGTTCGAAGCATTGTTCATCCTGACCGCAGTCGACGCCGGTACCCGTGCCGGGCGCTTCATGCTCCAGGACCTGCTCGGCTCGTTCGTGCCGGCCCTGCGCCGCACCGAGTCCTGGACCGCCAACCTGATCGCCACCGCCGGTTGCGTGGCCATGTGGGGTTATCTGCTGTACCAGGGCGTGATCGACCCACTGGGCGGCATCAACACCTTGTGGCCGCTGTTCGGTATCTCCAACCAGATGCTGGCCGGTATTGCGCTGATGCTCGGCACCGTGGTGCTGATCAAGATGAAACGCCAGCGCTACATTTGGGTGACCCTGGTGCCAGCCATGTGGTTGCTGGTTTGCACCACCACCGCCGGCTTCATCAAGCTGTTCGACGCCAACCCGGCGATCGGCTTCCTGTCCCTGGCGAAAAAATACAGCGATGCATTGGCTAACGGCCAGATCCTCGCCCCGGCCAAGGACATCACGCAGATGCAGCACGTGATCTTCAACGCCTATACCAACGCGACGCTGACCGCGCTGTTCCTGTGCGTGGTGTTCAGTATCCTGTTCTATGCGCTCAAGATCGGTATTTCCGCCTGGGGCAGCAAAGAGCGTACGGATAAAGAAGCGCCATTCCAGGCGCTGCCGGAAGCGTGATCGAGGATTTGCATCATGTTCAATGACCTGAGTCGCCTCGGTAAATACCTCGGTCAGGCCGCGCGCCTGATGGTCGGCATGCCCGACTACGACAACTACGTCGAGCACATGCAGACCAAGCACCCGGACAAACCGGTGATGAGCTACGAGATGTTCTTCCGCGAACGTCAGGAAGCCCGTTACGGTGGCAAGGGCGGGCCGAAGTGCTGTTGATTCGGCTTTTTGGATTAACGGCAATCCCTGTGGGAGCGGGCTTGCTCGCGAAAGCGGTGTGTCATTCAACATTCATGTCGACTGACACGACCCGTTCGCGAGCAAGCCCGCTCCCACATTTGTTCTGTGTTGTGTTTTCATCTTGTGAAAAGGAGATCCAGTTTGTCCTCCCCCATCCCGGTCACGATCCTCAGCGGCTTCCTCGGCGCCGGCAAGACCACCCTGTTGCGCCACCTGCTCAAGGCCGAGCACGGCCTGAAAATCGCCGTGATCGAGAACGAATTCAGCGACGCCGGTATCGATACCCAGTTGTTGGGCGATGAACCGGTCCAGGTGATGACACTCTCCAACGGCTGCGTCTGCTGCACCATCCATACCGACCTGACCAAAGCGCTTTATCTGCTGCTCGAACGTCTGGACCAGGGCGACATTGCCTTCGACCGTCTGGTGATCGAATGCACCGGACTGGCCGATCCCGCGCCCGTGGCGCAAACCTTCTTCATCGATGAAGAACTGCGCGAGCGCTACATCCTCGACGGCATCATCACGCTGGTCGACGCGGCACATGCCGACTTGCACCTGACCCAGACCATCGCCCAGGCGCAGATCGGTTTCGCCGACCGCTTGCTGGTGAGCAAGCGCGATCTGGTAGACGAACCGACCTTCACCGCGTTGAGCGAGCGCCTGACCCGCATCAACCGTCGCGCCCCGATCCGCGTGGTCGACCACGGCAAGATCGACCTGGCCGAATTGCTTGACGTGCGCGGTTTCAATCTCAACGCCGACCTCGGTGGCGGTGTGAGTTTGCGACCGGTCAGCCAGGCACCGTCCATTGATCGCATTTCCAGCCTGGTCCTGCGCACTGAAAAGCCGCTGGATATCGACAAGCTCAGCGAGTTCATGAACGAACTGCTGGAGGCGCATGGCAAGCAGTTACTGCGCTACAAAGGCGTATTGAGCATTCTCGGTGAACCACGGCGCATGGTGTTTCAGGGGGTACTGAAACTTTATGGCTTCGACTGGGATACCGAGTGGGCTGAAGGCGAAGTGCGCGAGAGCGTGATCGTGTTCATTGCCGATGATTTGCCGGAGGAAAAGATTCGTGAGGGTTTTGCGCGTGTGGCGGCGCAGTAAAGTCAGAAATTGCAGCGAGCCTTGAGCCGCCATCGCGAGCAGGCTCGCTCCCACATTTAGAGTGCAGTGGCCTGTGGGGGAGTGAGCCTGCTCGCGAACGCGATCTAGCCTGCGGCACAGTTTTGACCCAGTGCCGATGCAGGACTCAGCAACAAATCTTCCAGATAATCCAGATGCCGGTTGAGCGCGATTTGCGCCGTCGCAGCATCTCCTCGCTCCAGCGCATCCAGAATCTCGAGGTGCGCTTGCCCTGCGCAATAATCCTTCTGCTGCAGGTCAAAATGAGCAATCGCCAACGAAGTCAGTGGCACAAGGCTCTCAAGAAAATGCGCTAGCGGTGCATTTCCCGCCATTTGTGCCAACTGCAAATGAAACTCGCCCGACAAACGAATCGCCCGGCCACGCTCGGTGCATTGACGCTCGTTTTCGACCAGCGTCCGCAGGCGCTTCAAGTCTTGCGCGCACGCTCGCTGAGCCGCCAGGCGCAATAGCATGATTTCGGCCAGTCGCCGGGCATGCAGTGTCTGCCGGGTCTGCTCGGCATCGGGCTCGGTGACGCGGGGACGATGGTTGGCGCGAAGGAGGATGATGTGCTGATGGGACAGGCGCATCAGCACCTCACGCATGTCGCTGCGCCTTGCACCGAACATCTGCGCAAGGCTTTCTTCCGTAAAGCGACTGGCCGAATGGATGCGCTGTTCGAAAATGGCCTCGAGGACCCGCGAATACAGATCATCCACTGAAGGGCGGACGGGCAGGGTGGCGAGTGTTTGTGGCGAGGCGAAGCTGTTCATGGCCGATCTCCAGTTCGAAGAGGTTTCAACTGCCGAGGTTGTCTTCCGGGATGTTCAGTTCGATACCCATGCGTTGGCCTTCGCGCAGAATGTGCCGGCGCATCTCGGCGCTGGCCTGGGCGCTGTTCTTGCTGCGGATGGCCCGCACCACGGCTTCGTTTTCTTCAAGTCGCTCGGCCAGATGTTCTGGGGAGTTGCGCAACACTTCGGCGCTTTGCTTGAGGGCATTGCTGGTTTGCTGCACCACGCTCTGGAAGATCGGGTTCGACGTCAGCGTGAACAGTTCTTCGTGGAACGCAATGTAGGCGTTTACGCCGGCTTCACTGTCATTGGCCTCCAGGGCTTCGCGCATGTCCATCAGGGTCAGGCGCAGTTGCCCGACCTCCTTGCTGCTGATGGACTGCGCGACGAGGCCGACGATGAATGGCTCAAGGGTGTAGCGCAGTTGCAGCACGTCTTCCAGGCTCGCTGCGGCCACCGCGTTGTCATGGGCCTGGCTGTCGGCGAGATTGGCTTCGAGCACCACCACGCCTTTGCCCGGCATCGAGCGCACCAGTCCGAGGGTTTCCAGAACGATGACGGCTTCACGCAGGCTCGGACGGCTGATCCCCAGTTGTTCGGCCAGTTCACGTTGCCCCGGCAGCATTTCGCCGGAGCGCCACTGACCTCGGGCCAAAGCGGCCCGAAGTTTTTCTACCACTGAGTTGACGACGGTTGATGAGGTAATCACTTGTTCGCTCCATGAGCCGTGCCTGCGGTCGGCAGGCACGGCGATCATTCAGAATTCTTTGGCTGCCGCTTGAGCAACCGGTTTTCTCGGCTGAAAGGTGTACCCGGCCTGGCCGGAAAGTACCTTGTTCGCCCGCTGCACATCGATGTCCTTTTCCCAGCGCGCGATGGCCACGGTTGCCACACAGTTGCCAATCAGGTTGGTCAGCGCCCGGCCGATGCCCATGAACCAGTCCACGGCCAGCACCAGCACCAGACCCACCACCGGAATTGCCGGAATGGCTGTCAGGGTGGCCGCCAGAATCACCAGCGCCGAGCCGGGAATACCGTGGGCGCCTTTGGATGTGATCAGCGACACCAGCAAAATGGTCAGCAGGTCAGTCATGGCCAGCGGCGTGCCGGTGGCGTTGGCGATGAACACGATGGCCAGGGTCAGGTAGATCGAGAAACCGTCGAGGTTGAACGAGTAACCCGTTGGAATCACCAACCCGACCGTCGAACTGCCGATGCCCAGGTGCTCAAGCTTGCGCATGATTTGTGGCAGCACCGCGTCGGACGAAGCGGTGCCCATGACGATCAGCAGTTCTTCGCGCAGGTACTTGAGCAACGGCCACATCTTCAAGCCGGAAAGGCGCATCACCAGGCCGAGAATCAGGGCCACGAAGGCAACACAGGTCAGGTAGAAGAGGCCGACCAGGCTGCCCAGGTGCTGCAGCGAGTCCAGGCCATATTTGCTGGTGGTGAAGGCGATCGCACCGAATACACCGATCGGTGCCAGCCGCACGATCATGCCCATGATGCGGAAGATCACATGGCTGAGTTCATTGATCAGCCGCGAAATACCCGATGCCGCCTCGCCTACCAGGTTCAGGGCACTGCCGAACAACACTGAAAACAGCAGGACCTGCAGGATATTGTTATCGGCAAAGGCACCGATCACCGAAGTCGGAATCAGGTCCATCAAGAACTGAGTAGTGGTGTGCATGTGCTGACTGCGCTGGGCAATATCGCCCATGTCGGCTGCGGAAAGCTGCTCGAGGTGAATGTTCGCGCCGCTGCCGATACCGGTGCTGAAGGCGAACACCAGGCCAATCACCAGGGCGATGGTGGTCAGCACTTCGAAGTAGATCACCGATTTCAGACCGATGCGCCCGACCTTTTTCAGGTCGCCGGCACCACTGATGCCGCTGACCACCACGCAGAACACGATCAGGCCGATGAGCATCTTGATCAACTTGATGAAGCCGTCGCCGAGGGGTTTGAGTTGGGCGGAGTATTCGGGAAGGGTCAGCCCGCAGACGATGCCGAGCACCAGTCCGAGAACCACTTGGAGGAAGATTGAACGCGAGCACCATCTGAGCATGGGAGGAATCCTGGTCGGTGTCCTGGCTGCCGTGTGCGGGGCACATCAGATTCAGGACTTAATTATTGTGGTCTTACCGGTATGTCCAGTGCAGGCGCAGTCTAGGCGCTATTTTTTGGTCTTCGCAAGTAAAAATTAAAAAATTGGCATGACCGGTCTTACCAGTTGTGCTGGTTCTGTAGGAGCTGCC
>NZ_JBWKZB010000030.1:37629-84626 GCF_059424105.1 Pseudomonas sp. GW456-E7
GATCAAAAGATCGCAGCCTTCGGCAGCTCCTACAGGTAAGCGATGTCAATTCGCGGGCGAAAAAAAACCGGCCAATCACTTGGCCGGTTTTTCATGCTGCGGATTTAACGTCGCAATTAAGCGCCGTACACCGGCAGCTTCTTGCAGATGGCCTTGACCTTCTCACGAACGGCGTCGATCACCGCTTCGTTGTTCAGGTCAGCCAGGATGTCGCAGATCCAGCCGGCCAGTTCCTTGCACTCTGCTTCCTTGAAGCCACGAGTGGTCACAGCCGGAGTGCCGAAGCGCAGGCCGGAGGTGACGAACGGGGAGCGTGGATCGTTTGGCACGGAGTTCTTGTTCACGGTGATGAACGCTTTGCCCAGAGCGGCGTCGGCGTCTTTACCGGAGATTTCCTGCTTGATCAGCGACAGCAGGAACAGGTGGTTTTCAGTACCGCCGGAAACCACGTCGAAACCGCGCTCGATGAATACGCCGGCCATGGCCTTGGCGTTTTTCACCACTTGTTGCTGGTATGCCTTGAACTCAGGCTGCAGCGCTTCCTTGAAGCAGATCGCCTTGGCTGCGATCACGTGCTCCAGCGGGCCGCCCTGGGCACCCGGGAATACCGCGGAGTTCAGCTTCTTCTCGATGTCGGCGTTGGCGCGAGCCAGGATCAGGCCGCCACGTGGACCGCGCAGGGTCTTGTGGGTGGTGGTGGTCACGACGTCAGCGAATGGAACCGGGTTCGGGTAGACGCCAGCGGCGACCAGACCGGCCACGTGGGCCATGTCGACGAACAGGTAAGCGCCAACCTTGTCGGCGATTGCACGGAAGCGCGGGAAGTCGAGGATCTGCGAGTAGGCAGAGAAACCGGCCACGATCATTTTCGGCTTGTGCTCAACGGCCAGGCGCTCGACTTCGTCGTAGTCGATCAGGCCGTTGGCGTCGATGCCGTACTGGATGGCGTTGTACAGCTTGCCCGAGGACGAAACGCTGGCACCGTGGGTCAGGTGACCGCCGTGGGCCAGGCTCATGCCCAGGATGGTGTCGCCAGCCGACAGCAGGGCCAGGTAAACGGCGCTGTTGGCTTGCGAGCCGGCGTGCGGCTGAACGTTGGCGTAGTCGGCGCCGAACAGCTCTTTGGCGCGATCGATAGCCAGTTGCTCGACGATGTCGACGTACTCGCAGCCACCGTAGTAGCGCTTGCCCGGGTAGCCTTCGGCGTACTTGTTGGTCAGTACCGAGCCTTGGGCTTCCATCACAGCAGGGCTGGTGTAGTTTTCCGAAGCGATCAGCTCAATGTGCTCTTCCTGGCGCTGAGCTTCTTGCTCCATGGCGGCAAAGAGATCGGCGTCGTACTTGGCAATAGTCAAATCACGGCTGAACATGGCGGTCCTCAAGGATCGGGGGCGGAAAAGGGGGGCATTCTAACCCAATGGGTTTTAGATGGCATATGAAACGGCATCATGTCGCAGACAAGTGGGCTTCATGACGGGATCAGCGGTGATCGTGCCGGCCTCATCGCGAGCAAGCTCGCTCCCACAGTAGGTCTTTGGTATTCACACATGGTGCGTACACCCCAAAAACCTGTGGGAGCGAGCTTGCTCGCGATGAGGCCAATTGCCGCGCCGCAAACCTCAGTCGAACATGAAGAGGGCATCATTGCTGAACTGCCCTTCGAACCGCCCCGCCGGCATCGGCCGGCCGAACAGGTAACCCTGCACCTCGTCGCAACCGTGTTCCCTCAGAAAATCAAGCTGCTCGTGGGTTTCCACACCCTCGGCGATCACTGCCAGGTTAAGGCTGTGGGCCATGGCGATGATCGCCCGGGCGATCTGCGCATCCTGTTCGCCCGAAGGCAACCCGTCGACGAAGGTACGGTCGATTTTCAGTACGTCGATCGGGAACTGCTTGAGGTAGTTGAGCGATGAGTAACCGGTACCGAAATCGTCGACCGCAATGCTCAGGCCGAGGTTCTTCAGGCCGTCGAGGATCTGCATCGCCTCGCTGACTTCGCGCATCAGGATGCTTTCGGTGAGTTCCAGTTCCAGGCATGCCGGCGGCAGGCCGGTTTCCTTGAGAATGGTGGCGATTCGCGTACCGAGCTGGCCGTCGGAGAACTGCCGCGCCGAGATGTTCACCGACACCTTCGGCACCCGTACCCTGGCCTGATGCCAGGCCTTGAGTTGACGGCAGGCTTCGCTGATCACCCAGTCGCCGACATCCACCACCAGCCCGAGCTCTTCGAGCACCGGAATGAAATCCCCCGGCGGCACCAGCCCGCGGCGGGGATGACGCCAGCGCAGCAGCGCCTCGGCGCCGGTCAGGCGCTTGCCGTCGCCGCTGAACTGCGGCTGGTAGTACAGCACGAATTCGTTCTGTTCCAGGGCATGGCGCAAATCGCTTTCCAGTTCCAGTCGCTCCAGGGCGCTGGCGTTCATGTCCGCCTGATAGAACTGGAAGTTGTTCTTGCCACGCTCCTTGGCGTGGTACATCGCCGTGTCGGCGTTCTTCATCAGCTGGCTGAGCTCGTTGCCGTCCTGCGGGCTCAGGGCGATGCCGATACTGGCCGTGACGAAGAACTCGCGGCCCTCGAGCACAAAGGGTTTCACCAGGCTGGCGAGTATCTGTTCTGCCACATGAATGGCCCGGTTCAGGGCGATCTCACGGTTGGCGCGCGGTTGCAGGAGCAAGGTGAATTCGTCACCGCCCATGCGCGCCACCGTGTCGTCATCGTCGACGCAACCAAGCAGGCGCGTGGCCATCTCCTTGAGCATGCGGTCGCCGGCGGCGTGGCCCAGGGAGTCGTTGATCGGCTTGAAGCGATCGAGATCGAGGAACATCAGCACCACCCACGACTTCTGCCGTTCGGCCGATTGCAGTGCCGTGTGCAGGCGATCCTGGAACAGCGTGCGGTTGGGTAGGTGGGTCAGGGCGTCGTAGTAGGCGAGGCGATGAATCCGCTGCTCGCTGGCCTTGCGCTCGCTGATGTCGCTGAAGAAACACACATAACTGGCCAGGTCGCCTTCGTCGTCGAGTACGGCGGTAATCCCGACCCAGGCCGGGTAATGCTCGCCGTTACGGCGCTTGAGCCAGACTTCGCCTTCCCAGGTACTGTGCTGGCCCAATTGCTTGAGCACATAACGCAGATGCGCTTCCTGCTGCTCGTCGACGGTCAGCATGTTCGGCAGTTGGTCGAGCACCTGTTCCACGGCATAGCCGCTGACACGGCTGAAGGCTTCGTTGGCCTGGACGATGTAGCCGGCCGGGTCGGTGATCAGGATCGCCGAGGTCGAGTGCTCGAATACCGTGGCGGCCATGCGCAGGTCTTTTTCGGCCCGGCGTTGCTGGCTGATGTCGCGGCCGACGCCGAGCACGCCTTCGAACGTCCCGTGCTCGTCCCAGACCAATACCAGGCGCAGTTCGATCGGGATCTTGCGCCCGTCGGCCCGCAGGCAATCGAACAGGAATAGTTGGGTTTGTACCTGGCTGCGTAGCACCGCCAGTTGGTCCGGCTGATCCAGCGCCTTGCTGACCCGGTCCATCAGGTGGTAGATGCCGGTCAGTTGTTGCGGGTTGGCGATGGTCGATTGCCAGCCGTTCTGGAAAATCCACTCGGCGTCATAGCCCAGCACGGCTTGCACCGAAGGGCTGACATAATTGAGGTTAAGGCGGCTGTCAGTGGAGAAAATCACGTCGCTGATGCTTTCGGCGAGCATGCGGTAGCGCTGCTCGCTGTCGCGCAGGGATTCGCTGGCTTCGATCTGGTCGGTGATGTCCTTGGCCACGCCGATGATCCGCGTGACCTGGTCCTCGTTGTCCCGCGCCAGTGCCTGCTCGCGAATCTCGAAGCGTCGCCACTGGCCGTCCCGATGGCGGAAACGCAACTGACACTGCATCAACTGGTGATAACCGGCCTGGCGCTGGACCTGGCGGGAGCGGTGGTAATAGTCGGCGTCTTCGGGGTGCAGGAGGATTTCCCAGAAGTATTCGCCCATCTGGTGCAGTTCGGTGCGGTTGTAACCCAGCGTCTGGCCCAGATGGTGGTTGCTGTAGATCATGCGCTGGCTGATCACATCCTGCACATACAGATGATCCGGTACGGTGCGCACAACGTCCGACCAAAACCCTTCACGCTCCTGCAACGACAGTTCGATGAGCTTGCGGCTGGTGATATCGGTGATGCTCAAAATCACCGATTTATAATCGTCCTGGGTTTGTGGCAGACGCAGTACCAGCCACAGGTGCTGGTCGCGACCGCCGGCATCCTGCAATTTGATTTCCAGCTCAAGCTGTTGCTGCTGATTGAGCACCGCGTCGAGCACCTGGTTGCCGATGGCGGTGCCGTCCAGCGGATGGCCGTCGATCAGCAGCTTCCAGGCTTTATTGGCGTTATCGACATTGAGCAACTGCAGTGCGACCTGGTTGACCTCGGTGATCCGCAGTTCCTGCAGCAGTTGTCGGCGTTTTTCCGGGATCGCCAGCCACGCTTGCAGTTGTTCGCTGTCCTGCAGTTGTGCCTTGTCGAAAAAGCTCTTCAGCCCGGACATGTCGAGTACACACAAGGCCACGCCGGTGCCTTCGAAAATGTCCTGATAACGCCGGCGGCCTTCATTCAATTGGCGTTGACGCCGGCGCATGTTCAGCAAAGCGATGAACGGCAGCATGGAAAACGCCAAGCCCAGCAGGCATTTGCCGATGAACGCCGGCAGCAGCTCTTCCAGTACGCGCTGACGGTCAAACAAGCCGCGCAATTGCCAATCGCTGCTACTCAGCGGAACCGTCAGCACACTGTTGGCGACATCGTCCTCGGTCAGTGTGCCCGGATTGACCGAGGGCAGCCCTTCGTCACGGCTGATGATCTGATGATTGATGCGATTTTCCACCAGCCACAGCGGACGGCTGCCCATCTCGCTTTGCTTGGTCAAAGTGGAAAAGAAGGTCGGTGTCAGGCGCAAGGCCCAGTAGCCCCGGGAACTGCCGCTGGCCTGATGCAACAATAAATGCACCACGGAACCATCGGTGGCGTTGCTGAAGTAGTGCGCCTGGGCATGGCTGCGGCGTACCAGTTCACCCAGGTAGTCGCTGTCTTCGCTGTCGGGAGCGCTGTCACTGATGACTTTTCCCGAGGGGCTGAGCAAGGCCAGGCTGCGCAGTTCCGGCAGCGACTGTTGCAGCTTGCGCAGCAGGGCCTGCAGCTCATTGGCATCCTGCGGTTGCTCGACGATGGGCAACAGGTTGAGGGCGATCTGCGCGTTGAGTGCCATGTTCAGGCTGACCTGCGCGGCCAGGTCGGCGGTGTAGTCGATGGTGTACTGACGCTGGTTTTTCTGGGTTTCGCGCAACTGATCGAGCAACTGCCAGAACAGCAATGCCAGCAACAACAATGCAAGTGTCGCCAAGGTGCCCTTCAAGGTCCCGCGCAGGGGGGAGCCGGGCGCTATGGTCGGCGCACTGGAAGTCAGGGGCGGAGGGACATTGGACAAGCTGTAATCCTGCGGTTTGGCTGGACTGGCGCGACGTGCACTATAAGCCGGACGCCCGAAGGGCGGCTAGCATGCCTTGAGTTGTGGCGAAGTGCCAGCCCCAGCCCGTCGGCTGGACTGCCACCGGTCATTAAGGTAGCTTTGCCGGTTACGCGGGAGCGTTCCAGCTCCTAGACTCAGACTTTTTCAGCGCGCACGTATTGATAGCCTCAAGCGAGCGACGCGCACGGTCTGGCCGGGCATTGCCTGCGCTCCAATCATTCATCAGTCACTGACCCTAGGTTCTCCATGGCTCAATACGTATTCACCATGCATCGGCTGGGCAAAGTTGTTCCGCCGAAGCGGGAAATCCTGAAAAACATTTCTCTGTCGTTCTTCCCCGGCGCCAAGATCGGTGTCCTCGGCCTCAACGGTTCGGGTAAGTCCACGCTGCTGAAAATCATGGCTGGCGTCGACACCGAATTCGAGGGCGAAGCCCGTCCGATGCCGGAGCTGAACATCGGCTACCTGCCGCAGGAACCACAACTGGATCCGACCAAGACCGTGCGTGAAGTGGTCGAGGAAGCGGTCAGCGTGATCAAGGACGCCCAGGCGCGCCTGGACGAGGTCTACGCGGCCTACGCCGATCCGGATGCCGACTTCGACAAGCTGGCCGCCGAACAGGCCAAGCTCGAAGCCATCCTGCAAGCCAGCGACGGCCACAACCTGGAGCGTCAGCTGGAAGTCGCTGCCGATGCGTTGCGTCTGCCGGCCTGGGATGCCAAGGTCGAACACCTGTCCGGTGGTGAAAAACGTCGTGTGGCCCTGTGCCGCCTGCTGCTGTCCGCCCCGGACATGCTGCTGCTCGACGAACCGACCAACCACCTGGATGCCGACTCCGTTGCATGGCTCGAGCATTTCCTGCACGACTTCCCGGGCACTGTGGTCGCGATCACGCACGACCGTTACTTCCTGGACAACGTTGCCGGCTGGATTCTGGAACTCGACCGCGGCGCTGGCATTCCGTACGAGGGCAACTATTCGGGTTGGCTGGAAGCCAAGTCCGATCGTCTGGCTGCCGAATCCAAGCAGCAGTCGGCTCATGAAAAGGCCATGAAGGAAGAACTGGAGTGGGTGCGCAAAGGCGCCAAGGCCCGCCAGTCGAAATCCAAGGCTCGTCTGCAACGCTTCGAAGAAATGCAATCGCAGGAATTCCAGAAGCGCAGCGAAACCAACGAGATCTACATCCCGGCCGGTCCACGCCTGGGTGACAAGGTCATCGAATTCAAGAACGTCACCAAGGGCTATGGCGACCGCGTGCTGATCGACAACCTGTCGTTCTCCATGCCTAAAGGCGCTATCGTCGGCGTGATCGGCGGTAACGGTGCCGGTAAGTCGACCCTGTTCCGCATGCTGATGGGCAAGGAAACGCCGGATTCTGGCAGCATCGAAGTCGGCGAAACCGTGCAACTGGCTTGCGTGGACCAGAGTCGCGAAGACCTGGACGGCAGCAAGACGGTGTTCCAGCAGATTTCCGACGGTTCCGACCAGATCCGCATCGGCAACTACGAGATCCCGTCGCGCACCTACGTCGGTCGCTTCAACTTCAAGGGCGGCGATCAGCAGAAGTTCGTCAAGGACCTGTCCGGTGGTGAGCGTGGTCGCTTGCACCTGGCCCTGACCCTGAAAGAGGGCGGCAACGTCCTGCTGCTCGACGAACCGTCCAACGACCTCGACGTTGAAACCCTGCGTTCCCTGGAAGAAGCCCTGCTGGACTTCCCGGGCGCCGCCATTGTGATCTCCCACGACCGGTGGTTCCTTGACCGCGTCGCGACGCACATCCTGGCGTACGAAGACGACTCGCAAGCGGTGTTCTTCGAAGGCAACTACACCGAGTACGAAGCCGACCGTAAAAAGCGCCTCGGCGAAGCGGCTGCCCAGCCGCATCGTGTACGGCACAAGAAACTGGCCTGATTTCGGGTTGGTTGCATAAAGAGCGGAGCCTTCGGGCTCCGTTTTTTTTTTCGTTTTTTTCAGTGTGACCGAGTAGTGGCCTTCGCGAGCAAGCCCACTCCCACAGGGTTTTGTGAAAGGCACACCTCTCGATTCAACATCGATTCCCTGTGGGAGCGGGCTTGCTCGCGAAGGCGGTATTCCTGATGGTGCAGGAATTGAATGGTGAATCCCCATTCGGGTGCAATATCAGGCAGAAAAGCAGTCTGTTTTATATCCTGCGCACCATTTAATTTCATTAATGCGACATTTTGCTCTATTCCTGTGCGCGAATCGTTTGTTACAGTCCGGCTCAATCTCCTCCAACGACAATAAATTTGCCGAGACTTTTCCATGATCGAATCCGTCGAATCCTTCCTTGCGCGCCTGAAAAAACGCGACCCGGATCAACCCGAGTTTCACCAGGCTGTCGAAGAAGTCCTGCGTACCCTGTGGCCCTTTCTTGAAGTCAATCCGCATTACCTGACCTCCGGCATCCTGGAGCGCATCTGCGAGCCGGAGCGGGCGGTGGTGTTTCGCGTGTCGTGGGTCGACGATCAGGGCAAGGTCCAGGTCAATCGCGGGTTCCGCATCCAGATGAACAGCGCGATCGGCCCGTACAAGGGGGGGCTGCGTTTTCACCCGTCGGTGAACATGGGCGTCCTGAAATTCCTCGCCTTCGAACAGACCTTCAAAAACTCCCTGACTTCATTGCCCATGGGCGGCGGCAAGGGTGGGTCCGACTTCGACCCCAAAGGAAAAAGCGACGCGGAAGTCATGCGCTTCTGCCAGGCCTTCATGAGCGAGCTGTACCGCCACATTGGCGCGGACGTTGACGTGCCGGCCGGGGATATCGGTGTCGGCGCGCGGGAAATCGGCTTCCTGTTCGGTCAGTACAAGCGCCTGAGCAACCAGTTCACCAGCGTGCTGACCGGCAAAGGTCCAAGCTACGGCGGCAGCCTGATTCGTCCGGAAGCCACCGGTTTCGGTTGCGTGTACTTCGCCGAGGAAATGCTCAAGCGTCGCGGCCTGGCCGTGGAAGGTAAACGCGTAGCGATCTCCGGCTCCGGTAACGTCGCGCAATACGCAGCGCGCAAGGTCATGGACCTGGGCGGCAAAGTGATTTCGCTGTCCGACTCCGAAGGCACCTTGTATTGCGAAAGCGGTTTGACCGAGGAGCAATGGCTGGCGGTGCTGGAACTGAAAAACGTACAGCGCGGGCGCATCCGTGAACTGGCCGGCCGTTTTGGCCTGGAGTTCCGCGCCGGTGAGCTTCCGTGGAGCCTGAGCTGCGATATCGCGCTGCCGTGCGCGACGCAGAACGAACTGGACGCCGAAGCCGCTCGCACCTTGCTGCGCAACGGCTGCATCTGCGTGGCCGAGGGCGCGAACATGCCGACCACCCTGGAGGCGGTGGACCTGTTCATCGAGGCCGACATCCTGTTCGCGCCGGGCAAGGCGTCCAATGCCGGTGGCGTGGCGGTGAGCGGGTTGGAGATGTCGCAGAACGCCATGCGCCTGGCGTGGACCGGTGGTGAAGTGGACAGCAAGCTGCACGCGATCATGCAGTCGATCCACCACGCCTGCGTGCATTACGGCGAAGAGAATGGTCGGGTCAACTACGTCAAGGGTGCGAACATCGCCGGCTTCGTCAAAGTTGCCGATGCCATGCTGGCCCAGGGCGTGGTCTAAGTCGGCTCGATACGGATCACTTCAATCAGTTGATCCCCGGCAGGGCGCTGCCACAGCACTTCATCGTTGAGTCGTGCACCGAGCAGTGCCCGGCCCAGCGGTGAACCCCAATTGATCAGGCCATGGGCGGCATCGGCCTGATCTTCGCCCACCAGTTGTACCCGGCGTTCGGTGGCGTGCTCATCGGCGTAGGTTACCCAACTGCCGATCTGCACTTTTTCGGTTGAAGTCGCGGCGGGTACCACCTGAGCGCTACTCAGGCGCTGTTTGAAGTAACGCAGATCACGTTCGAGATCGGCCAGGCGCTGCTTGTCCGCCTGCTCGCCTTTTGCCGACTGTTCGGCGTGCAGGCTTTGCAGCTCAGCGACTTTACCCTGCAACAGGCTCAGGCCTTGCGGCGTGACGTAATTGGGCTGCGCGCTGACCTGGCGTTCGACTGGCTGATCGGCCTGCGCGGCGGCGTTATCTTCATTGACGAAGGCACGGCTCATGAAAATCTCCCGATATAGGATTTGGGCCATGGTCGCAGGCATTTGGTTTCACTGAATGTCTGAAAGCGACTTACGGCGAGTGATAGGCCCGGGCGGCGAGCAGGTCGTCGTGGGTTGACTGGCACCCGGCGATCAGCAACAACACAGCCAACCATCCTGCACGCCGTCACATTTCACTCTCCCAGGCCGATACGTGGCCCATAGAGAAAGTCTAGAGGTGGATTCGTCGGGTGTATGTGAAAGCTGTGTACGCTTTTTGTCGAACGCCACATAACCCCCCCTGTGGGAGCGGGCTTGCTCGCGAATGCGATCTGCCATTCAAAATCAATGCTGACTGACACACCGCTTTCGCGAGCAAGCCCGCTCCCACAGGGATGTGTGGTGCGTTCGGGTTAGTAGTGGTACCACTTCACCTCAAGCATCACTTCGTTCTCGGCCGACGCCAAATGGCTGAACTCGCGCTGGGCGCTCAAGCGCAGTCCGAGATTGCGGGAGATTTCCCATTGCTGATTCAGGCTCAGGCTGCGGCGCACTTCACCATTGGTGAAGTAATCGCCCTTGGCTTCGAGGCTCAGATTGCCCAGCGGGTTTTTCCACAGCACCCCAGTGTTGAAACCGGCGGCCGGCGCGATGAATTCGGCGAAGTCGTTGTTGTGCTCGATACGCACAGTGCCCAGGACAAATCCGAGCATGTCCTCGCCCAGTTGCCAGGTTCCACCACCACCGCCGTTGACATGGCTGACCAGGGTTTGGTCATCGTGCTTGCCCGGCACCCGTTCCAGGCCCCCCGTGACTTGCCATGACAGTGGTTGCAGCAATTCGTTACGCGGGGTCAGGGAGCGAATGGTTGCCAGGTCCAGTTGCTGCACCTGCCAGTCGTTGCCTTCGTACTGGCGAAGTTTCAACTGCAGGATTTCGATCTGCGCGCCAAGGGGAAAGCTTTCGCTGTTGTCATTGAGGTCGTGATAGGCCATGCGCAAGCCGTACTCGCCGAAGGCTTTATCTCCGCGGGTGCCGAGACCGAGCTGCCAGGTGCGCGACTCGTGACCGTCTTCAGGCAGACCGGGTTGCGGGATAGTCAGCTCCGGTGCCGGGTTCTGGTTGATCGCCCGCAGCAGTTCGAAGCTGCGCTGGGCGCGCGCCGGATCGCGTTCCTGGCCGTTGGCGCGATAGCGCTCCAGGCGATAGGCGGCATCGATGATCAACGCCTGGCGGTCGCGGGGCTGAGCCTTGAATGTCGGATCCTGCAATTGACTCTGGTCGGCGCTGACTTTCAGCACCCAATGCTGCTCTTCTGGGTTCAACGGCTCGGCGCGACTGAGCAACTCGCGCTCCCGGGACGGGCGATACTGGATCGATTCCACCAGCCCGGCCGCTTTCACGGCCTTGACGGTGTCGGTGGGGATGGCCGTGAGCGGGAATTGTTCGGTCAGGCGCAGGCTCGGGCGAGCCACTTGCAGCAGTTCCAGCAAGCGGTATGAGCAGTTTTCGTCGAAGAAGAAATAGTCGAATTTGACCTGCTTCAGCTCCCAGACGTGCTCGACCATGCGCGCGGTTTCCTGTGGGGTCAGGTTAAGGCGGTACTCCCACAGGTCGCGGTTTTCCAGGCTGCGGTATTCCGAGAGCTTTTCCTGATAGGGCACCATCGCGAACAGGCCGGGATAACCGCCCATCAGGCCTTTCCAGGCATAGATGACGCTGTTGTCCGAGCCCTCGATGTAGGCGCCGAAGTTGATCGCGTAACTGAGCAGCGAAGTCTTGTCGCTCTTCACTTCGGCCTGGTCGATGCGCAGCAGGGTATGGCCGAACATCGAGGAAGGGCTGTTCAGGTAAGCCGCCGGGAAGATCATCACCGCGCTGTCGGGCGAGACGTCCTTGAACCATTGTTTGAACGCTGCGCAGTCCGGCGTTGGCAGACCGTTCAGGTCGAGTTGTTCCTTGAGCCAGCGGGTGCGGGCCGGGTAGACGCATTGTGCGTGTTGTTCACCGGCACTGGCCGGGGCGTACAAGGCTTGTACAGTCGCCGCCAGTTCATGGTCCGGATGTTCATTGCCATCGGCGGCGAGGAAGAATTTCCGGTCGCTGACATAGCTGCGCCAGCCGCCGAGCTTGGCGGTTTCGTAATGGCCCAGGGATATCCAGAAAGGGTCGTTGGCCAGTTGCTGCAAACGTTGTGGATCGATGTGGGGCGCGGCGGACAGCGGGGCGCAGACACAGAGCGCCAGCCAGACAAGGCGTTTGAGCATATTCGGCAACTTAAACAGGAAAAAAACCAGGACCAGCGCAATTGATGTCCTTCACCTGTAGGAGCTGTCGAGTGAAACGAGGCTGCGATCTTTTGATCTTTTAAAAACAAAGATCGCAGCCTCGTTTCACTCGACAGCTCCTACAGATGGTTGGCATTACCCGAAAAGGGGGCAGGTCCAAAAAATAAAAACCCGCTCCCCCAATGAGAAGCGGGCGGGTCGAGCTTATGCCTGAGTGGCGTACTTGGCCAGACGAGGGTCGGCCTTGAGCACGGCCAGGGTGTTGGTATGCACATCTTCGGCCGTCACGTCAGCCTTGCTGAAGATCTGCTGGAAGTGCTCGTGAGTGACGGCGGCGAAGTGCGCACGGTCTTCCGGCGCTACGCCCAGTACCACGGCATAGGTGGTCAGCGCTTCGCCCTGACCCTTGGCCATGTCTTCGGACAGCTCGTTCATCATGCCGTTCATGGCAAACCAGGATTTGCCGCCATAGGTCAGCGACGCATTGGTTGCGCAACCGTTGGTGCCGGATGTCATGCCGAAGGTTGCGTTGCCGGAAGTGCCGTTGGTGGTGGATGCCAGGAAGTGAGCCGGAGTACCACGCTGGCCTTCGAACAGCATGTTGCCCCAACCGCAATCCGGGCCGCCTGGCGCCTGAGCCATGGCGTTGATGGATACAGCGGTGAAGAGAGTACCAAGAAGAATCCGTTTCATAGCTTTGTTCTCTTTATGTGCATACCAATTTGACAGGGGGTTCTGGCCCGTCTGGTGCCAGTGGGCCGGTCATTAGTCCAGCCGCGCAGTTTGGAGTTTAGGCACGATCGCGGGGTTCCGTGATTTTTTGTAAAAACAATCGTCGCAAACAGTGATTTGGCGCGGCTCTACATAGGGGTTTGTGCTTGTCTATGCTTTGGCCTGCGACGCTCCTTGCCAGTCGGGCATGGGCAGCGCCAGAATGCTGCCATCTGCCCCGCCTGATTGTTAAGGAAGCCCGATGCCTGATCCTGTTGCTGCCAGCTTGCGTCTAGCGCCCGAAGCGCTGACCCGTCCGTTTTCCGCTGAACAGTTCAGCTTCTCTACCACCAATGATCTGGAGCCCTTTCGCGGTGTGCTTGGCCAGGAACGTGCGGTCGAAGCCTTGCAGTTCGGTGTGGCCATGCCACGCCCCGGTTACAACGTATTTGTCATGGGCGAGCCGGGGACTGGCCGGTTCTCGTTCGTCAAACGCTACCTCAAGGCCGAAGGCAAGCGCCTGCAGACTCCGTCGGACTGGGTCTACGTCAACAATTTCGATGAGCCGCGGGAGCCGCGCGCGCTGGAACTGCCGTCGGGCACCGCCGGTGCCTTCATCGGTGACATCAACGGCTTGATCGACAACCTGCTGGCGACGTTTCCGGCTGTCTTCGAGCATCCGTCCTACCAACAGAAGAAAAGTGGCATCGACCGCGCCTTCAACCAGCGCTACGACAAGGCCCTGGACGTCATCGAGCGTCTGGCGCTGGAGAAGGACGTCGCGCTCTACCGCGACGCCAGCAATATCGCCTTCACCCCGATGGGCGACGGCAAGGCGTTGGACGAAGCTGAATTCGCCCAGTTGCCGGAAGCCGAACGCGAGCGCTTTCACGAGGATATTTCGGCACTGGAAGAGCGCCTGAACGAAGAGCTCGCCAGCCTGCCGCAATGGAAGCGTGAGTCGAGCAACCAGTTGCGTCACTTGAACGAAGAAACCATCACCCTGGCCTTGCAGCCCTTGTTGTCGCCATTGTCGGAGAAGTACGCCGAGAACGCGGCGGTTTGCGGTTATCTGCAAGCCATGCAGGTGTATTTGCTCAAGACCGTGGTCGAGCAACTGGTGGACGACAGCAAGACCGACGCTGTCGCCCGCAAGTTGCTGGAAGAACAATACGCACCGAGCCTGGTGGTCGGTCACTCGGCCAGCGGCGGTGCGCCAGTGGTGTTCGAGCCGCACCCGACCTACGAAAACCTCTTCGGTCGTATCGAGTACAGCACCGACCAGGGCGCGCTGTACACCACCTACCGCCAATTGCGGCCGGGGGCCTTGCACCGGGCCAACGGTGGTTTCCTGATCCTTGAAGCGGACAAAATGCTCAGCGAGCCATTCGTGTGGGACGCACTGAAACGCGCCCTGCAATCGCGCAAGCTGAAAATGGAATCACCGCTGGGCGAACTGGGCCGTCTGGCCACTGTGACCCTGACACCGCAACACATTCCGCTGCAGGTCAAAGTCGTCATCATCGGTGCCCGTCAGCTGTATTACACGCTGCAAGACCTCGATCCGGATTTCCAGGAGATGTTCCGCGTCCTGGTGGATTTCGACGAGGACATCCCGATGGTCGACGAGAGCCTGGAGCAGTTCGCCCAGTTGCTCAAAACTCGTACTTCCGAAGAAGGCATGGCACCGCTGACCGCCGATGCGGTGGCGCGTCTGGCGACTTACAGCGCCCGCCTGGCCGAACACCAGGGGCGCTTGTCGGCGCGTATCGGTGACTTGTTCCAGCTGGTCAGCGAGGCCGATTTCATCCGCCACCTGGCCGGTGATGAAATGACCGACGCCGGGCACATCGAACGGGCACTCAAGGCCAAGGCCACGCGAACCGGGCGGGTTTCGGCGCGGATTCTCGACGACATGCTGGCCGGGATCATCCTGATCGACACCGACGGCGCAGCGGTCGGCAAGTGCAACGGCTTGACCGTGCTGGAGGTCGGCGACTCGGCTTTCGGTGTGCCGGCGCGGATTTCCGCCACGGTGTACCCGGGTGGCAGCGGTATTGTCGACATCGAGCGCGAGGTCAACCTCGGCCAGCCGATCCACTCCAAGGGCGTGATGATCCTCACGGGGTATCTGGGCAGTCGCTACGCCCAGGAATTCCCGCTGGCGATTTCCGCGAGCATCGCCCTGGAGCAATCCTACGGTTATGTCGATGGCGACAGTGCGTCCCTGGGCGAGGCCTGCACTCTGATCTCGGCCTTGTCGAAAACCCCGCTCAAACAGTGCTTTGCCATCACCGGTTCGATCAACCAGTTCGGCGAAGTGCAGGCGGTCGGAGGGGTCAACGAGAAGATCGAGGGCTTCTTCCGTCTGTGCGAAGCCCGCGGGTTGACTGGCGAGCAGGGGGCAATCATTCCGCACGCCAACGTCGCCACGCTGATGCTCGACGAGAAGGTGCTGGCGGCGGTGCGTGCGGGGCAGTTCCATGTCTACGCGGTCCGTCAGGCCGACGAAGCCTTGAGTTTGCTGGTTGGCGAGCCGGCCGGCGAACCGGACGAGAATGGCGAGTTCCCTGAAGGCAGCGTGAACGCGCGGGTCGTGGAACGCTTGCGGGTTATCGCGGAAATGATCAGTGAGGATGATCTCAAGGAAGCCGAGAAGGAGTTGGCGCAAGAGGCATTGGCGGAAACCAAGCCTGCGTGATGCGTACTTGAACTAACTTACACCGCTCTACTGTGGGAGCGAGCCTGCTCGCGATGAGGGACTGACATTCAATCCATGTGTTGACTGACGGTCCGCCTTCGCGAGCAGGCTCGCTCCCACATTTTTATGTATGGACTGCCGAAAAGCGTCGTCGAAATGACGTCAATATTCACACTATGACCATTCGGCGCCTTTCGGTCTTGCCTCGGCCTGCAAGCCAGACTTTTCTTCTATTCTCTGCTCAGGGATATCGACAGTAATCACAGGATCGAAACAGCCTTCACATGGGGGCTGAATACCGGATCTACCGAGGGTCGCCGCCATGTCGCGCAACCTCTGCCTCACCCGTCAATGCCTGGGCCTTGTGACCCGTATCGAGTGTGCCATCCGTCCGCTGGCAGGAGACACGGGCATGTGGACACTGTTGTTCGCCGCCGGAATGGCCGGTGAGCAACCTTCGGCCATCAAGGCCCAAGGCCCGTTTCATGGTCCAATCGCCGCTGAATCAATCCTCGACACCATCGTTGAAAGCCTGACCTTGCACGGCTACGAGTTGGCCGACGATCCGCAAATCTGGTGCCTGCACCTGCAAGCCCAATTGCGGGAAATCAACGGTGGTCGCTGCCGTAACCTGGGCGGCTTCGAGTTTCACCCCGAGCACTGAGTCGCACTATTGATCAAGGCGTGTCATGTCGGCCTTGTCGAGTTTGACCTCGAAACCATATTGCACGGTGGCGAGGTCAGTGCGCTGATAGGTTTCCAGGCGCGTAGGCTGCCCGTAGAAGTAATGCACGGCAAATTGCGCCCGGCCTTGTGCGTTCGCGCCATGGCTGACCGATAGAATTTCCTTCAAGTAATTGCCGCTCTCGTCCTTGGCGAAAAAGCGCCAGTCCTGGGCGGGAAATGCTTTCAGATTCACCACCAGGGCATTGTCCTTGAGCTCAAGGCCTTTGGGCAGTTGACGGGTATCGACGGTTTTTTGCTCGATCGTGGCCAGGAACAGTGGCATCGAGCCCACTGCGTAGGCCGGCGTTTCCGGAAACAGATTCAGATCGTAGGTGATGGTGCCGCGCAGTGGATCGATCTGGTAAGCCTCGGGTGGCAGCTCGATCGGTTCGTCGCGTTTACCACGCGTGTCTTCGGTAAAGAAACTCACCGGGCTTTCACCGGGGTTGAGCGAAGTGCCCAGCAGTTCATCGTTGAAGCTGCGCAGATGGGTGAATTCGATTCGAGCAGCGCTGGGGTCGTCGACCGACTGACTGATGCTGACGTTCTTTTTCAGTTGTTCCTCGCTCAGCGTTGCCCCTTTTAGCCAGGTTGCCGCCTGGTCGTCATAGACCACCACGGGCAGGTTCAAGGGCAGAATGCCCTTGTCCGGGGTCTCGGCATCGAAGCGCCGGACCGGCAGGTCGAGGTCCTTGCGAGTGACCGTGGCGGCGGAAAAATCCAGCATGCTGACTTCGAGGGTTTCGATCGTCCCGTTGAAATACACCTTTGAATAGCGTCGGGCCTGCTGTTCCTCAAAGGTGCGTTGTTCTTCGTCGAGTTGCTTTTCCAGCGTCTCGCTCCAGCTCTTTTGTTGCTGCATCTTGGCCAGTTGCTGCCGATAGAAGGCAATTTGTGCCGCGGTTTCGTTGATCGAGCCTGCGCGCGTGATGTATTGCCCGGTGCTGTCCCTGGCCTGGACGATCAAGGGGTTCAGTGGTGTTTCACTGACTTCAGGCGCCAGCGGCGCGCTGTTGTTGTATTCGATTTCCGCGAAGTTGTTCGTCAGTGTGAGCAAGGTGACGCTCAGGTTGTCATTGGTGCGGGTCTGGCCAATGTCCTTTTTCGTCAGGTCGAAACTGTAGAGCCGGCGGGGCGCGATGACTTCGACCTTACCCTGCAGGCTCACGGGCTGCGGCTGATTTTTTTTGTCGATGTCGAGGCCTTCGATGAAGGGGTAGGCCACTGTCAGGTCGTCGGGGTTGGTCAGGTTGGAACTCGATGGGCTGAGTTGAATGCCGGGGTCGGTTTCCGACCATTCCGGCTGGAAGGCAATGACCCGTTTATTGCTCAGGGTGACGGACTGCCATTCCAGGCCGTGGGGAAACAAAAACGCGGCAGGAACGCTGAACGTGAAGGGAAACACCGGTTGCAGATCGGTCAGGTAGTCGGAACTGGAATCCTTTTGCAGCACGAACAACCCGTTGATATAGGTGTCGACCAGGGCTTGCGGGGTCGGGTAGTGCTTGAGCATGGCAAGGGCGTCTTCGCCGTATTCGGTTTCCACCGGTTTGCTGTCGAGCTTGAGTTGCGCGCGCTCGAGCAGCAGCAGTGAGCCGCCCAGCTCCGACACGGCATCCTTGAGCTTCGGATCCTGGATGGTGTCCAGCGACTTTTCGAACTGCGCGGTTTTTTCTTCGAGGCTGACCTGGCGTTTTTCATCGCTGGGTGAGCAGCCACTTAGCAGCAGTGCCAGGCAAATGCCGGCACTGGTCAAAGGCAATCGCACATCCATTTCCAGTCTTCCTGTCCAATATCACTGAGCGTTCAATGATTTGGACACTAGCAGAAAAACCTTGGTACACAGGCGCAGGTGGCGGATTTTTCGACGTTTTCTGGCAGCTTCTGGATAGGGGCGGGCGACTGATATACTCGCCGCCATTTCCAGTCCACATGTGAGTTTCAATGGAACGCTTTATCGAAAATGCAATGTACGCCTCGCGCTGGCTGCTGGCGCCGATCTATTTCGGCCTGTCCCTCGGGCTGTTGGCGCTGGCACTGAAATTCTTCCAGGAAGTCTTCCACGTCATCCCGAACGTGTTCTCGATGGCCGAATCGGACTTGATCCTGGTGCTGCTGTCGTTGATCGACATGGCGCTGGTGGGCGGTTTGCTGGTGATGGTGATGATTTCCGGCTACGAGAACTTCGTCTCGCAACTGGACATCGACGACAGCAAGGAAAAGCTCAACTGGCTCGGCACCATGGACTCTTCGTCGCTGAAGATGAAGGTGGCCGCGTCGATCGTGGCAATCTCGTCCATTCACCTGCTGCGCATCTTCATGGACGCCAAGAACGTCGACCCCGAACATCTGCAGTGGTACGTGATCATCCACATGACCTTCGTGGTCTCGGCATTCGCCATGGGTTACCTGGATAAAGTCACCAAGCACTGATCCGGTCAGGCTCCCTTGTGGCGAGGGAGCTTGCTCCCGCTGGATTGCGAAGCGATCCCGCTTTTTTGAGGCTGCTGCGCTGCCCGGCGCGAGCAAGCTCGCTCGCCACAACCTCTCGCGATAACAGACAAACGGTCCGGCCAGTGGCTTGTGCTTTGATGCACCGAAGCCTATCCCTGTAAGTATGTTGGCTCGCCATTGCGTGAGGTGCGTACATGAACCTGCAAGAGTTGAATGCCTATGCCGTCGCCGGGAAGGTCGATGAGCTGAACCTGATCTCCATGGAAGGTGGCATCTACCTGCTTGAGGCGCGGATGCATGGCGCGGCGTATCCATTGAGCGATGCGCACGGGCACATGATGAGCCTGCGTTCGGTGGAGCATGCCCGCGATGTGCTGCGCTCCTTTCCCAAGCTGCACTTCAACCTTGTGCACACCGTCGTGCATGACGAGATGTGCGGGCTGGTTGCCGATGTGCAGGATACCCTGAAGGTGCCGATCGCCTGACGTCCCTCATCAATGGCATGTCATCTGTGCTAGTCTGCTGGCCCTTTTGGTTCCGGGCGCTCCGGGACGCGCTGTGCACGCACGGCAAGTTCCAGGCCGTCCGCACAGCGGAGCAGTGTCATGTCCGAAGTAAATCTGTCCACCGACGAAACCCGCGTCAGCTACGGTATTGGCCGTCAGCTGGGCGACCAACTGCGTGACAACCCGCCACCGGGTGTCAGCCTGGACGCGATCCTGGCGGGTCTGACCGACGCATTCGCCGGCAAGCCAAGCCGCGTGGGTCAGGAAGAAATGTCCGCCAGCTTCAAAGTCATTCGTGAAATCATGCAGGCCGAAGCTGCAGCCAAGGCTGAAGCGGCCGCTGGCGAAGGCCTGGCTTTCCTGGCTGAAAACGCCAAGCGTGAAGGCATCACCACTCTGGCTTCCGGCCTGCAGTTCGAAGTTCTGACTGCTGGCGAAGGCGCCAAGCCATCCCGTGAAGACACCGTGCGTACTCACTACCACGGCACCCTGATCGACGGCACTGTGTTCGACAGCTCCTACGAGCGCGGCCAGCCTGCAGAATTCCCGGTTGGCGGCGTGATCGCCGGCTGGACCGAAGCCCTGCAACTGATGAACGCCGGTAGCAAATGGCGTCTGTACGTGCCGAGCGAACTGGCTTACGGCGCTCAAGGCGTTGGCGGCATCCCGCCGCACAGCGTACTGGTGTTCGACGTCGAGCTGCTTGACGTTCTGTAAGACCTGGCCTGATATGGCGTCGGGCTAATAATGTGGGAGCGAGCTTGCTCGCGATGGCGTTTATTCAGTCGACAAACAGGTTGCCTGACACACCGCTTTCGCGAGCAAGCCCGCTCCCACAGTTTTTTCGGTGACTCTCATACTTCGATCTTGTGGTGCAGCTCACTGTGCGGGCGCAACGCCCGGGCATAGCAGAACAGAAACAGATTGCGCACCAGTTCCTTGAGCACCACCGGCTCGCTTGAACTCAGGCCGCTGACGTCCAGGTCACCCTGGTCCTGCAGCTCGTTCAAGGCTTCTTCTTCCAGTACGGCACAGACTTCCCCGGTTTCCCGATGCAGGATCCTGAGGTAAGGGTGCGGGCGGTCCAGCCAGGCATCGATCAAATAAGTCATGGTTCTCATCTCCATTGAAGGTTTGATGAGAATAATTCTTATTCATCAAATAGCAAGGGCCTATTGGCGGTTTGCGCTTTTTTCCGGGTAAAGATTGCGTCAGGTCAAAAGGACTGGCGTCTGGCTATTACGTGGATTTACCGGGTGAGGGGGGAGGGAGTTCCATCCCGCGTCGGGCGCAGGATGGATGCAGCAGAATCAGACTTTTCTGACGAATTCGGACTTGAGTTTCATCGGGCCGATGCCGTCGATCTTGCAATCGATGTCGTGATCGCCATCGCACAGGCGGATGTTCTTGACCTTGGTGCCGACCTTGACCACCAGGGACGTACCCTTGACCTTGAGGTCCTTGATCACGGTGATGGTATCGCCGTCCTGCAGGACATTGCCGACCGAATCCTTTTTCACTGTGTCATCGGACGCCGCTTCGGCTTCACCGCTGGCGGACCATTCGTGGGCGCACTCGGGGCAGATCAGTTGGGTGCCGTCTTCGTAGGTGTATTCGGAATTGCATTTTGGGCAGGGTGGCAGCGTGCTCACTAAGGCTCCTTGGATTCAGGATCGCTAAAAAGCGTACATTATATAGGGTTTTAGGTGGGAGAGGGCACGGCGCAGGAAAACCTGTGGGGAACATACCTGTGGGAGCGAGCTTGCTCGCGATGGCGTCCTTTCAGTCAACAACAATGTTGAATGTAAGTGCCTAATCGCGAGCAAGCTCGCTCCCACAGGGTTTTGCAGTATTGTCAGTGCGTGCGGGCTACTGCAAACTCACTCAGTTCAACCAGTGCATCGCGGTATTCGCTGGCGGGCAGCGCTTCGAGGCACTTGATCGCGCGGGCCACATAATCGCGGGCCAGTTGTGCGGTGTACTCCAGCGAACCCGAGGCTTCCACGGCTTCGCGGATGCTTTCCAGATCTTCTATTCCGCCTTTCTGGATCGCCTTGCGCACCAGGGCGGCCTGTTCCGGCGTACCTTCGCGCATGGTGTAGATCAGTGGCAGGGTCGGCTTGCCTTCGGCCAGATCGTCACCGACGTTCTTGCCCAGGGTCTCGGCGTCGCCTTTGTAGTCAAGCAGGTCGTCGACCAGCTGGAAGGCCACCCCCAGGTGATCCCCGAATGTACGCAGGGCTTCGGCCTGTTCCGGCGTGGCTTCGCACAGGGCGGCAGCACTGTGGGTCGAGGCTTCGAAGAGCATCGCGGTCTTGCCGCGGATGACTTCCATGTAGGTTTCTTCGGTGGTGCTGGCGTCCCGCACCTTCGACAGCTGCAGCACTTCGCCTTCGGCGATGATGCGCGTGGCTTGCGAAAGGATCTTCATCACTGGCATGGAACCCAGTTCGACCATCATTTCGAAGGAGCGCGAATACAGGAAGTCACCGACCAGCACGCTTGGCGCGTTGCCCCACATGGCGTTGGCGGTCGAGCGGCCACGACGCATGCCGGACATGTCGACCACGTCGTCATGCAGCAGGGTGGCGGTGTGCAGGAACTCGATGGTGGCGGCCAACAGGCGCAGTTCGTCGCCTTCACGGCCCAGGGCCTTGCCACACAGCAGCACTAATAAGGGGCGCAGGCGTTTACCGCCGGCCGAGGTGATGTAATCGCCGATTTTCGATACAAGCGGCACCCGCGAAGTCAGCTGCTTCTTGATGATGCCGTCGACGGCGCTAAAATCGTCCGCCACCGCGCGGTAGAAAGCTTGGGGTTGCATCAGCGACAGTCGCTCCAGAAGGGTTGCGCGGCATGCTAGGACCCACGCCAGCAGGTGTCAAGGCGCGATGGACGGCCCCTTGCAAGGCTGGCGTGGCTTGCGTACAATCGCGCACCCTGAACTTCCTGGGCAGCACCTGCCTTACGCAATTGCAAGCGGGCCTTCCAGCCCCATGCAGCCATGCCAGCCAATACCTCTTCTTATAAAGAGCTGGGTGAGCAGGATTATCGGAGAAATACCATGTCTTATGCAGTAATCGTTACTGGCGGCAAGCAGTACAAAGTCGCCCCAGGTGAATACCTGAAGATCGAAAAACTGGAAATCGCTACCGGCGAATCCGTTACCTTTGATCGCGTTCTGTTGGTTGCCAACGGTGACGACGTGAATATCGGCGCTCCAGTTGTTGCTGGCGCTACCGTTGTGGCTGAAGTGATCTCCCAAGGTCGTCACGATAAAGTCCGCATCATCAAGTTCCGTCGCCGTAAGCACCACATGAAGCGTATGGGCCACCGCCAGTGGTACACCGAGATCAAAATCACCGGTATTCAGGCTTAATTTCAGCCTAATTCCTCACTAGGAGAATTGAACTCATGGCACACAAAAAAGCTGGTGGTAGTACCCGTAACGGTCGCGACTCAGAAGCCAAACGCCTTGGCGTGAAGATGTATGGCGGCCAGGCTATCAAAGCAGGCAACATCATCGTGCGTCAGCGCGGTACCCAATTCCACGCTGGCTACGGCGTTGGCATGGGTAAAGATCACACCCTCTTCGCTAAAGTCGAAGGCGTGATCAAGTTCGAAGTAAAAGGCGCCTTCGGTCGTCGTTACGTGAGCGTAGTCGCAGCTTAATTGCGCGATCGCTGGAAAAGCCCTGTCTCGCGACGGGGCTTTTTCGTTTGTGGGGTGAGTCTCTTGCAAAGCTGTTTGTATGGGCTGTCGGCGTACGATGTAGGTGTCGTGGTTTGGGGTCGCTGCGCTCATTTTTGCAAGAGTCTTATGTCTTGATTGTTTTTCGGCTCGTCCGTATGGCGAGAGGCGTTTGTTATGAAGTTTGTTGATGAAGTATCGATTCGAGTAAAGGCCGGTGATGGCGGCAATGGCGCCATGAGTTTCCGTCGGGAAAAATTCATCGAAAACGGTGGTCCGAACGGTGGTGATGGTGGTGATGGCGGTTCCATCTACATGATGGCCGACGAAAACCTCAATACCCTGGTGGACTACCGTTACACCCGGCACTTCGATGCCGAGCGTGGCTCCAACGGCGGCAGCACCGACTGCACCGGCAAGAAGGGTGAAGACCTGATCCTGCGCGTTCCGGTCGGCACCACGGTGATCGACTCCGCAACTCAGGAAGTCATCGGCGACCTGACCAAGGCCGGTCAGAAATTGATGGTAGTGCAGGGCGGCTGGCACGGTCTGGGCAATACCCGTTTCAAGTCCAGTACCAACCGTGCGCCGCGCCAGACCACTCCGGGCAAGCCGGGTGAGCAGCGCGACCTGAAGCTGGAAATGAAAGTACTGGCTGACGTCGGTCTGCTGGGTTTGCCGAATGCCGGTAAAAGTACCTTTATCCGCTCGGTTTCGGCTGCCAAGCCGAAAGTTGCCGACTACCCGTTCACCACGCTGGTGCCGAACCTGGGTGTGGTCAGCGTCGATCGCTGGAAGAGCTTCGTCATTGCCGATATTCCGGGTTTGATCGAAGGTGCTTCCGAAGGTGCTGGTCTGGGCATTCGCTTCCTCAAGCACTTGGCGCGTACGCGCCTGCTGCTGCACCTCGTGGACATGGCGCCGCTGGATGACGCCAGTGCACCGGATGCCGCTGAGGTGATCGTCAACGAGCTGATCAAGTTCAGCCCGTCCCTGGCGGAGCGTGATCGCTGGCTGGTCCTGAACAAGTGCGACCAGATCCTTGACGAGGAGCACGATGCTCGCGTCAAGGAGATCGTCGATCGCCTGGAGTGGACCGGTCCGGTCTACGTAATCTCGGCCATCTCCAAGCTCGGTACCGAGCGTCTGTGCCACGACATCATGCGTTACATGGAAGATCGTGCTGATCGCCTGGCCAATGACCCGGCCTACAAGGAAGAGCTGGCCGATCTCGATCAGCGCATCGAAGACGAAGCTCGCGCGCAGCTGCAGGCGCTGGATGACAAGCGTGCCCTGCGTCGCAGCGGCGTGAAGTCGGTCCACGACATCGGCGACGATGATTGGGACGAAGAAGATGTGGATGACGAAGACGGTCCGGAAATCATTTACGTGCGTGACTGATTCGTTGCGATAAACTTAAGCGCCGCTCAATCGAGCGGCGTTTTAGTATCTGTAAATCGTTGGTCGCGAATAGCCACGAATAACGTCACGGGCAGTGCCAGGTCGCGCTGTCCTCAAGCTAAGGTTGAAGATGATGCGGAGCAAGGTGACAGGTGCGCAGCGTTGGGTCGTGAAGATCGGCAGCGCTTTGCTGACGGCGGACGGCAAGGGCCTGGATCGCGCGGCAATGGGTGTCTGGGTTGAGCAGATGGTGGCCTTGCATGAGGCGGGTGTCG
The DNA here is from genome assembly GCF_059424105.1 of Pseudomonas sp. GW456-E7. NCBI lineage: Bacteria > Pseudomonadati > Pseudomonadota > Gammaproteobacteria > Pseudomonadales > Pseudomonadaceae > Pseudomonas > Pseudomonas sp. GW456-E7. The sequence continues at coordinate 61,983 of NZ_JBWKZB010000030.1, forward strand.
AACTGGTGCTGGTGTCCTCCGGGGCGGTGGCGGCCGGTATGAGCCGCTTGGGCTGGACTTCGCGACCCAGTGCGATGCACGAGCTTCAGGCCGCTGCTGCAATCGGCCAGATGGGGCTGGTGCAGGCCTGGGAGTCGAGCTTTGCCGAGCACGGCCGGCATACCGCGCAGATTCTCCTGACCCACGACGACCTGTCCGACCGCAAGCGCTACCTGAACGCCCGCAGTACCTTGCGCGCATTGGTCGAGCTCAAGGTCATTCCGGTCATCAACGAGAATGACACCGTGGTCACCGACGAAATCCGTTTCGGCGACAACGACACCCTGGCGGCGCTGGTGGCGAACCTGGTCGAGGCTGACTTGCTGGTGATCCTGACGGATCGCGATGGCATGTTCGACGCCGATCCGCGCAACAATCCGGATGCCCAGCTGATTTACGAAGCGCGTGCCGATGATCCGGCGCTCGATGCGGTGGCGGGCGGTACGGGCGGGGCGCTGGGGCGTGGCGGCATGCAGACCAAGCTGCGCGCGGCGCGTCTGGCGGCCCGTTCCGGTGCTCACACCATCATCGTCGGTGGGCGGCTTGAGCGTGTGCTGGATCGCCTCAAGGCGGGCGAGCGCATCGGCACCTTGCTCTCGCCGGAGCGCGGCATGCTGGCGGCACGCAAGCAGTGGCTGGCCGGTCATCTGCAAACCCGTGGCACCCTGGTGCTGGATGCCGGTGCGGTGACCGCGTTGTCCCAGGGCAACAAGAGCTTGCTGCCGGTCGGGGTCAAATTGGTGCAGGGCAGCTTCCGTCGCGGCGAGATGGTGGTTTGCGTGGCGCCGGACGGTCGTGAGATTGCCCGCGGCCTGGCCAACTACAGTGCGCTGGAAGCGCAAAAAATCATCGGTCAGTCGTCCGAGGCGATTGTCGGTCTGCTGGGTTACATGGCGGAGCCGGAGTTGGTTCACCGCGATAACCTGATTCTGGTCTGAAGGAATACCTGAATGCGCGTGGCAAAAGGATGGTTGGGATTGCTGTTGGCGATGCCGCTGCTGGCTTCGGCCGAGGAAATCGGTCAGGTGTCGACGGTGTTCAAGTTCGTCGGGCCAAATGACCGGATCGTGGTCGAGGCTTTTGATGATCCCAAGGTCGAGGGTGTGACTTGCTACCTGTCGCGCGCCAAGACGGGCGGGGTCAAGGGTGGTCTTGGATTGGCCGAAGACCGTGCCGAGGCGTCCATCGCCTGCCGGCAGGTCGGGCCGATCAGCTTCAAGGGTGAGCTCAAGGATGGCGACGAGGTGTTCAAGGAGCGCACGTCCCTGGTGTTCAAGACCATGCAGGTGGTGCGCTTCCTCGACAAGAAGCGCAATACGCTGGTGTACCTGGTGTACAGCGATCGCTTGATCGAGGGCAGTCCGCAGAATGCGGTGACGGCGATTCCGATCTTGCCGTGGGCGCACGCTCAATAAGCTAGCGCAGATCCAAATGTGGGAGCGAGCCTGCTCGCGAAGGCGGCGTGACAGTCGGTGATGATGCTGAATGTGATGGCCTCTTCGCGAGCAGGCTCGCTCCCACAGTTTTTTGTGGTGGGTGCATCAAATCGCAGGCAATAAAAAACCGACCCTGAGGTCGGTTTTTTAATGAGCGTGTCGCTTAGGCAGCAGCGGCAACGTTCAGGGCCTTCACGTGGCCATTCAGGCGGCTCTTATGACGAGCGGCCTTGTTCTTGTGGATGATGCCTTTATCGGCCATACGGTCGATAACTGGCACAGCCAGAACGTAAGCGGCTTGAGCTTTGGCAGCGTCTTTTGCGTCGATGGCCTTAACTACATTCTTGATGTAGGTACGAACCATGGAACGCAGGCTGGCGTTGTGGCTGCGACGCTTCTCAGCCTGTTTTGCACGTTTTTTGGCGGAAGGTGAGTTGGCCACCGTCGAGCTCCTCGAAAGACTTTTTAGGAAATAGCAAACAAAATAGGCCGCGAATCATGCCGATGAGTTGAAGTCTTGTCAAGGGCGCTTGAAACGTTCCGCTAAGTGGTAGGCGTGGTGCGACGGGATATTTCTTTCCGGCGTGTGACCTGTAAACTCGCGAGCTTTGGCTCTGTGCTGTTGCGGCGCGGAGTATCGCACAAGTAGGCGCGTAGTTCGCCTGCTGTTTATCGACAGGCACAAACTCTTTCCATGAATCTGCTCAAATCGTTGGCCGCCGTCAGCTCTATCACGATGCTTTCCCGGATTCTGGGGTTTGTCCGAGACACCCTCATCGCGCGTACATTTGGCGCAGGAATGGCGACCGACGCCTTCTTTATCGCCTTCAAATTGCCCAATCTGCTGCGGCGAATCTTTGCCGAAGGGGCGTTTTCCCAAGCGTTCGTGCCGATTCTTGCCGAATATAAAAGCCAGCAGGGTGAAGAGGCGACGCGTACCTTCATCGCCTACGTCTCGGGCCTGCTCACGCTGGTACTGGCGCTGGTCACGGCGTTGGGCATGATCGCCGCGCCGTGGGTCATCTGGGTCACCGCGCCGGGTTTCACCGACACGCCGGAAAAATTCGAACTGACTTCCAGTCTGTTGCGGGTGACCTTTCCCTACATCCTGCTGATTTCCCTGTCGTCGTTGGCCGGCGCGATCCTCAATACCTGGAACCGCTTTTCGGTGCCGGCCTTCGTGCCGACCCTGCTGAACGTCAGCATGATCATCTTTTCGGTGTTTTTGACGCCGTACTTCGATCCGCCCGTCATGGCGCTCGGCTGGGCGGTACTGGTCGGTGGCCTGGCGCAGTTGCTCTATCAGCTACCGCACCTGAAAAAGATCGGCATGCTCGTACTGCCGCGCCTGAACCTGCGTGACAGCGGTGTGTGGCGCGTCATGAAGCAAATGTTGCCGGCCATTCTCGGTGTCTCGGTGAGCCAGATTTCGCTGATCATCAACACCATCTTCGCGTCTTTCCTGGTGGCCGGTTCCGTGTCGTGGATGTATTACGCGGACCGTTTGATGGAGCTGCCGTCCGGGGTGTTGGGCGTGGCGCTGGGGACGATTCTGCTGCCGACCCTGGCCAAGACCTACGCCAGCAAGGATCGCCACGAATACTCGCGCATCCTCGACTGGGGCCTGCGACTGTGCTTCGTGCTGGTATTGCCTTGCGCCCTGGCGCTGGGGATTCTGGCCGAACCGCTGACGGTTTCCCTGTTCCAGTATGGTCAGTTCGATGCCCATGATGCGGCCATGACCCAGCGTGCGTTGATCGCCTATTCCGTGGGGTTGCTCGGAATTATCGTGATTAAAGTGCTGGCGCCGGGCTTTTATGCGCAACAAAACATCCGCACGCCGGTGAAAATCGCAATTTTCACGCTGGTCGTCACTCAGTTGTTTAACCTGTTGCTGATTGGTCCTCTGGCTCACGCGGGCCTGGCGCTCGCCATCAGCGCCGGCGCCTGCCTCAATGCGGGGTTGCTCTTCTATCAGCTGCGTAAACAGCAGATGTACCAGCCGCAACCGGGCTGGGCAAAGTTCGGCTTCAAGCTGGTGATTGCGGTGGCGGTGATGTCTGGCGTGTTGCTGGCAGGGATGCATTTCATGCCGGCCTGGGGTGAGGGGCAGATGCTTGAGCGTTTCCTGCGTCTGGGTGCCTTGGTCGTTGCCGGTGTGGTGGCCTATTTCGGCATGTTAGTGTTGATGGGCTTCCGTTTGCGCGACTTCAATCGCAAGACGCTGGGCTGAGGTTCCGGCCTCGATAAACACGGGCGGGCCGGCGGTTTTGTCGGCTCGATCACTTTGGGTTACGGTGTTGCCTGTCGTCGGCCGCCGGGTGTGGTTATAATCGACCACTTTATGAGCAAGAAGCGCGTTATGCAGCTGGTTCGAGGCCTCCACAATCTGCGCCCCCAGCATCGGGGCTGTGTCGCCACTATTGGCAACTTTGACGGTGTACACCGTGGCCACCAGGCTATCCTGGCGCGGCTGCGTGAGCGTGCGCTCGAGTTGGGCGTGCCCAGTTGCGTGGTGATTTTCGAGCCGCAACCGCGCGAGTTCTTCGCTCCGGAGACCGCACCGGCCCGTCTGGCCCGTCTGCGGGATAAGCTGCAATTGTTGGCCGCCGAAGGCGTCGACCGCGTTCTGTGCCTGGCTTTCAACCAGCGCCTGAGCAAACTCAGCGCCAGCGAGTTCGTCGATACCATTCTGGTCGATGGCCTGGGTGTCCAGCACCTGGAGGTCGGTGATGACTTCCGTTTCGGTTGTGACCGCGCGGGAGATTTCGATTTCCTGCAACAGGCCGGCATCCTTCAGGGATTTACCGTCGAAGCGGCGCAAACCGTCGAGCTGGATGGCATCCGGGTCAGCAGCACGCAGGTCCGCAATGCCCTGGCCGCCGCGGATTTCGCCCTGGCCGAACGCCTCCTCGGGCGGCCGTACCGGATCGCCGGTCGCGTATTGCATGGCCAGAAGCTTGCTCGGCAGTTGGGTACGCCCACGGCCAACATACAACTCAAGCGCCGTCGCGTACCGTTCACCGGGGTTTACCTGGTGGACGTCGAGATCGATGGCAAGACCTGGCCCGGCGTCGCCAATATCGGCGTGCGGCCCACGGTTCAAGGTGATGGCAAAGCCCACCTGGAAGTGCATCTTTTAGATTTTGCCGGCGATCTGTATGACCGGCGTTTAACGGTGGTATTCCACCACAAGCTGCGTGAAGAGCAGCGTTTCGCCTCTCTGGAGGCACTGAAAACGGCGATCAGCGCGGATGTCGCCGCCGCCCGTGCACTAGCCGCACCTAGCGCCCATCGCTAATGAAGAGCCTTAAATGACCGACTATAAAGCCACGCTAAACCTTCCGGACACCGCCTTCCCAATGAAGGCCGGCCTGCCACAGCGCGAACCGCAGATCCTGCAGCGCTGGGACAGTATTGGCCTGTACGGAAAGTTGCGCGAGATTGGCAAGGATCGTCCGAAGTTCGTATTGCACGACGGCCCTCCGTACGCCAACGGCACGATTCACATCGGTCATGCGCTGAACAAGATTCTCAAGGACATGATCATCCGCTCGAAGACCCTGTCGGGCTTCGACGCACCTTATGTCCCGGGCTGGGACTGCCACGGCCTGCCGATCGAGCACAAGGTCGAGGTGACCCACGGCAAGAACCTGGGCGCGGACAAGACCCGTGAACTGTGCCGTGCCTATGCCACCGAGCAGATCGAAGGGCAGAAATCCGAGTTCATCCGTCTGGGCGTGCTGGGCGACTTCGCCAACCCGTACAAGACCATGGACTTCAAGAACGAGGCCGGGGAAATCCGTGCCCTGGCTGAAATCGTCAAGGGCGGTTTCGTGTTCAAGGGCTTGAAGCCCGTGAACTGGTGCTTCGACTGCGGTTCGGCCCTGGCTGAAGCGGAAGTCGAGTACGAGAACAAAAAGTCCTCGACCATCGACGTGGCCTTCCCGATTGCCGACGAAGCCAAGCTGGCTGCCGCCTTCGGTCTGCCTGCCCTGGGCAAGCCAGCCTCGATCGTGATCTGGACCACCACCCCGTGGACCATCCCGGCCAACCAGGCGTTGAACGTCCACCCGGAATTCAACTACGCCCTGGTCGACGTCGGCGACAAACTGCTGGTGCTGGCTGAAGAGCTGGTCGAGTCGTGCCTGGCGCGCTACTCGCTGGAAGGTTCGGTGATCGCTACCGCTGCTGGTTCGGCGCTGGAACTGATCAACTTCCGCCACCCGTTCTACGACCGCCTGTCACCGGTATACCTGGCCGACTACGTCGAGCTGGGCGCCGGTACTGGCGTGGTTCACTCTGCACCAGCTTATGGCGTGGACGACTTCGTGACCTGCAAGAAGTACGGCATGGTCAACGACGACATCCTCAACCCGGTACAAAGCAACGGCGTGTACGTGCCTTCGCTGGAGTTCTTCGGCGGCCAGTTCATCTGGAAGGCCAACCCGGCCATCGTCGACAAATTGACCGAAGTCGGTGCGCTGCTGCATACCACCATCATCGAACACAGCTACATGCACTGCTGGCGTCACAAGACCCCGCTGATCTACCGCGCCACCGCGCAGTGGTTCATCGGCATGGACAAGCAGCCGACCACCGGCGACACCTTGCGCCAGCGCTCGCTCAAGGCCATTGAAGACACCCAGTTCGTCCCGGCCTGGGGCCAGGCGCGCCTGCACTCGATGATCGCCAACCGTCCGGACTGGTGCATCTCCCGTCAGCGCAACTGGGGCGTGCCGATCCCGTTCTTCCTGAACAAGGAAAGCGGCGAGCTGCACCCACGTACCGTCGAACTGATGGAAGAAGTTGCCAAGCGCGTCGAAGTCGAAGGCATCGAAGCCTGGTTCAAGCTGGACGCCGCCGAGCTGCTGGGCGCCGAAGCGCCGCTGTACGACAAGATCAGCGACACCCTGGACGTCTGGTTCGATTCGGGCACCACGCACTGGCACGTCCTGCGCGGTTCCCACCCAATGGGCCACGAAACCGGCCCGCGCGCCGACCTGTACCTGGAAGGTTCGGACCAACACCGCGGCTGGTTCCACTCGTCGCTGCTGACCGGTTGCGCCATCGACAACCACGCGCCGTACCGCGAACTGCTGACCCACGGTTTCACCGTCGACGAGTCCGGCCGCAAGATGTCCAAGTCCCTGGGCAACGTGATCGCGCCGCAGAAAGTCAACGACACCCTGGGCGCCGACATCATGCGCCTGTGGGTCGCATCTACCGACTACTCCGGTGAAATGGCGGTTTCCGAGCAGATCCTGCAACGCAGTGCGGACGCCTACCGGCGTATCCGTAACACCGCGCGCTTCCTGCTGTCGAACCTGACCGGTTTCAACCCGGCCACCGACCTGCTGCCGGCCGAAGAAATGCTGGCGCTGGACCGTTGGGCCGTGGATCGCACCCTGCTGCTGCAGCGTGAGCTGCAAGAGCACTACAGTGAATACCGCTTCTGGAACGTGTACTCGAAGATCCACAACTTCTGCGTGCAGGAGCTGGGTGGCTTCTATCTCGACATCATCAAGGATCGCCAGTACACCACTGGCGCCGACAGCAAGGCCCGCCGTTCGTGCCAGACCGCGCTGTTCCACATCTCCGAGGCGCTGGTGCGCTGGATCGCGCCGATCCTGGCGTTCACCGCCGACGAACTGTGGCAGTACCTGCCGGGCGAGCGTAACGAGTCCGTCATGCTCAACACCTGGTACGAAGGCCTGAGCGAGCTGCCGGAAGGCTTCGAGCTGGGTCGCGCCTACTGGGACCGCATCATGGAAGTGAAGGTCGCGGTCAACAAAGAAATGGAAATCCAGCGTGCAGCCAAGGCTGTCGGTGGCAACCTGCAAGCCGAAGTGACGTTGTTCGCCGAAGACGCGCTGACTGCCGACCTGGCCAAGCTGAGCAACGAACTGCGTTTCGTGCTGATCACCTCGACTGCCAGCGTTGCCCCGTTTGTGAAGGCACCCGAGGACGCGGTCGTTACTGAAGTCAGCGGCCTGAAGCTGAAGATCGTCAAGTCGGCCCACGCCAAATGCGCCCGTTGCTGGCACTGCCGCGAAGACGTCGGCGTGAATCCGGAGCATCCGGAAATCTGCGGTCGTTGCGTGGATAACATCAGCGGCGCTGGCGAGGTCCGTCACTATGCCTAATGCCGTTGGCCGTTTCGGACGGCTGAGCTGGCTCTGGTTGAGTTTGCTGGTCCTGGTCATCGACCAGGCCAGCAAGTTCTACTTCGAAGGCAAGCTCCAGATGTACCAGCAGATCGTGATCATCCCCGATTACTTCAGCTGGACCCTGGCCTACAACACTGGCGCGGCGTTCAGCTTCCTGGCTGACAGCTCCGGCTGGCAGCGCTGGCTGTTCGCCTTGATCGCGGTGGTGGTCAGTGCGGTGCTGGTGGTGTGGCTCAAACGTCTGGGGCGCAACGAGACCTGGCTGGCGGTCGCGCTGGCGCTGGTGCTCGGCGGCGCGCTGGGCAATCTGTATGACCGCATTGCCCTGGGCCATGTGATCGATTTCATTTTGGTGCATTGGCAGAACCGCTGGTATTTCCCGGCGTTCAACTTTGCCGACAGCGCAATTACCGTTGGTGCGGTGATGCTGGCACTGGATATGTTCAAAAGTAAAAAGACCGGAGAAACCGTTCATGACTGAACAGGTATTGGCTGAGCAACGCATCGGCCAGAACACGGAAGTCACCTTGCATTTCGCATTGCGCCTGGAGAATGGCGACACGGTGGACAGCACCTTCGACAAAGCCCCGGCGACCTTCAAGGTCGGTGACGGCAACCTGTTGCCAGGTTTCGAAGCAGCCCTGTTCGGTTTCAAGGCCGGTGACAAGCGTACACTGAGCATCGAGCCGGAAAACGCGTTCGGCCAGCCGAACCCGCAAAACGTGCAGATCATTCCGCGCTCGCAGTTTGCAGACATGGAACTGTCGCCGGGTTTGCTGGTGATCTTCAACGATGCGGCCAATACTGAACTGCCGGGCGTGGTGAAAGAGTTCGACGACGCGCAAGTGACCATCGACTTCAACCACCCGCTGGCGGGCAAGACGCTGACCTTTGACGTCGAGATCATCAACGTCAAAGCACTGTAAAAGTGTGGGAGCGGGCTTGCTCGCGAAAGCGGTGTGTCAGACGACATCAATGTTGAATGTCAGTCAGCATTCGCGAGCAAGCCCGCTCCCACACTGAACCCTCGCTGTTCTTGAACACGGTGTTCGACGAACGGCAGGGCATTACCATTTTTCGCGCGCAAGACACGAGGCACAGCATGCAAATCAAACTCGCCAACCCCCGTGGCTTCTGCGCCGGTGTGGACCGGGCGATCGAAATCGTCAACCGCGCCCTGGAAGTTTTCGGGCCGCCGATCTATGTGCGCCACGAAGTGGTCCACAACAAATTTGTCGTCGAAGACCTGCGCTCCCGTGGTGCGATCTTCGTCGAAGAGCTGGATCAGGTGCCGGACGACGTCATTGTGATCTTCAGTGCACACGGCGTTTCCCAGGCCGTGCGCAGCGAAGCGGCTGGCCGCGGGCTGAAAGTGTTCGATGCTACGTGCCCGCTGGTGACCAAAGTCCACATCGAAGTGGCGCGCTACAGCCGTGACGGCCGAGAGTGCATTCTCATCGGCCACGCCGGTCACCCGGAAGTCGAAGGCACCATGGGCCAGTACGATGGCAGCAATGGTGGCGCGATCTACCTGGTCGAAGACGAGAAAGATGTCGCGGCGTTGCAGGTGAACAACCCTGAAAAGCTCGCCTTCGTGACCCAGACCACCTTGTCGATGGACGATACCAGTCGCGTTATCGATGCCCTGCGTTCGCGCTTCCCGGCCATCGGCGGACCGCGCAAGGACGACATTTGCTACGCCACGCAAAACCGTCAGGACGCGGTCAAGCAACTGGCCGACGAGTGCGACGTGGTGCTGGTGGTCGGCAGCCCGAACAGTTCCAACTCCAATCGCTTGCGCGAGCTGGCAGAGCGCATGTCCACTCCGGCCTACCTGATCGATGGTGCCGAAGACCTGCAAAAGAGCTGGTTCGACGGCGTCGAGCGTATCGGCATCACCGCTGGCGCATCCGCCCCGGAAGTCCTGGTGCGCGGTGTGATCCAGCAGTTGCAGGCCTGGGGTGCCACCGGTGCCGATGAGCTGGCCGGTCGCGAGGAGAACATCACGTTCTCGATGCCTAAAGAACTGCGTGTTCGCTCGTTGCTCTGAATCCAGTCCTTTTCTCGCATAACGCCTGCTCAACCTTGTCGTTGCGCAGGCTGACGCGGCCGGTCCGTGCCAACACCACTTGATGTCGGCTTACCTGCTCGCGAGCGGCGCAAATGTATAGCGTTCCTCCAATCAGTGCTTCGCCCTGACCTTTGAAGCGTATTGAGCTTTCAACCGAACCGTTCCCTGCAATCGACACGCGTGCGCCGCTCTGGCGTTCGGCCAACAGTGGATTGTCGCTGTCCATCTCCCCCTTGCCGCTGATATCCAGGATCATCCGCCAGCCTTGGCTCCAGTCGCCATTGATGCCGTGAATCACCACGGCCTGGTTGCGGACGATGGCTTCGCTCCGGGCGGTGCGAATACCACTGAAAAGAGCCTGCGCCGCTTGCTGTCTTTGGTTCGACTCGATCAGCGTTGCGAACGCCGGAGTCACCAGAAGCAGAACAATTCCTGTAATTGCCAGTCCCATGAGCAGTTCGATCAGGCTGAAGCCGTGTTGTCGCATGATATTTCCCTCCGTGGCGTGCTGTGGCTCGCGCAATCCGTGCGCGAGAAATGGCAACGCACAGCATCGTTCGAACGTTGTGCTGCGCAACAGCAGGTATAGCCGAAGGAAACAGAAGGGCCCGATGGAGCATCGTACAAAAGGTTTCACGCTGATCGAGTTGCTGATCGCGCTCGCGATTCTTCTGATCCTGCTGACTATGGCCGTCCCGGCGTTTACCCGCTCGACTCAAACAACCAGGGCTGATACCGAAATCGCGGACCTGCAGCGAGCGTTGAATGTTGCCCGGCTCGAAGCCATCGAACGGGGCACTACCACACGGGTACGGCCGACAGCCGGCGGGGATGTCTGGAGTGGGGAGCTGGCGATTTACGACGGTACTGGCGCTTTGGCCAATGTATTGCGGGTTGTTCCGGCGATGAGCAGCGGCGCAACTCTGGCGCTAACCTCTGGCGTCACTGCCATCGATTTCAACAGTCTGGGCGGATTGTCATCACCGTCCTCGGAGGTGCTGATCAGCTATGGGCGGGGAGCACAAAGCAGGACGCTGACAGTGTGTTTGAACGGACGAATTCTATTGGGTGGACGTTGCGGATGAGGGCAGGGATGCAAGGCGCGCAGGAGGGCATGACGCTGGTCGAAGTCCTGGTGGCGTTAGTCATTCTGGGAGTGGGATTGCTGGGCGCAGCGGCGTTTCAGCTCAATGCGCTGAAGTACACGGACAGCGCGCGCATGACCAGTCAGGCCAGTTTTATCGCCTACGACATGCTGGACCGCATTCGCGCCAATGCCGCTGCGGACTACACCATTGCGCCTCCGGCTTCGGGCAATCCGGATGTTGCCCGGGATCAGGACCTGTTTGACTTCAACGCCAACATTGTCAGCTCACTCGGCGCCACCGCGACCGGCAGGGTCACCGTCAACCAGCAGCTGTACACCATCACGATCAACTGGGACGACTCACGGGCCGCGAATACTGCCGACTCGCGGCGCAGCTTCGTCCTGACCAGCCGCACGGCCGTCGATCCGGGGGCGACCCCATGATTCGTTGCAGCAAAGGCTTTGGCCTGGTCGAGTTGCTGATCGCCCTGGCATTGAGCCTGATCGTGGTGCTCGGCGTGGTGCAGGTTTTCATCGCGGCCAAGAACACTTATCTCAGCCAGAGTGCGGCCGCGAACATGCAGGAGGATGCACGTTTCGTACTGAGCAAAATGATTAAGGAAATCCGCATGGTCGGGATGTTCGGTTGTCTGGAAACGATCACTGATTCAAGTAAGGAGGGTGATTTCCATTCCAGTCGTACAACGCCGATTCGTTGGGACAACGGCGGCCGCCAGTTGACGCTGGTGATGTCGGATGTCGGCAGCAATGGCGACAAGCCGGACTGGACTGTGCTTTCCGATTGTAAAACCCATTCGACGGCCTACAGTGAAGGCCGGACGCCAGCGGCAGGGCAGCAGGCATTTCCGATCCGGCGGCTGACATACAGGTTCAGTAACAACCAATTGCTCATGAAGGGCGGGGCCGCAGCAGACCAGGTACTGGTGGACAATGTCGGCGCTTTCGACGTGAGCTTCGGCTTGGCCAGCACGGCCACTGATCTGGCAGCATCGCGCTACAGCAGCAACCCGCCGGACCCCGCGCTGATTCGTAGCGTTCGCCTGAGCCTGACCCTCACCGATCCGAGCCGTCGGGTGAGCGATCAAACCTTCAACGTGGTTGCCGCGCTGCGCAACCGCTTGCCATGAGGGGATGCCATTGAGTCGTTCTCCCATGACGTATTACACCCAGCGCGGCATGGCGCTGCTGGTCAGTCTGGTGTTCTTGCTCTTGTTGACGCTGATGGGTCTCTCCTCGATGCAGAGCGCGACCCTGCAGGAAAAAATGGCCGGTAGCGTCGCCTTGCACAACCAGTCGTTTCAGAGCGCCGAGGCAGCATTGCGGGTGGGCGAGAGTGGCGTGCAACGGGACAGTTATGCGCTACCTGTTTGCAGCGGCATCGTTCAATGTGCACCACCGTCCGAGTCCTCGACTATTACCGCCGCCGGCTTCAACGCCATTTCCGGAGTGACCTGGATTGCATCGGGCAAGGGTTTTTATGGCGTGCAAAACATCGGTGTCAGCAAGAAGGCGGTGAATGTGCCGATCAATACCCAGGCGACCTTGTATCGGGTAACGGCAGTCGGCATCGCGGGGCATTCGCGCAGTGTGGTGGAGAGTATCTATGCGAAGTACTGAGCGACCTGTCAGGTTATGGTCGCACCTGCTCGGCGTCGTGGTCGCGCTTGACCTGTCGATGTCGGCGCATGCAGCCACGCCAGCGGATTCGCCAGCGCTGAACTGGCCAACCTGTCTGGCGAATGGCAACTGGTACGGTTTCTATCATGGCAATCAGGGCTTGAAAGCCGTCTGCCTGAAGCTGCCCGAAGCGATCAGCGTTAAGATGCTCGACAGCAACGCCGATGGAGTGGTCGACAACATCGACGCGCTGTCCGAGGGTGTGATCTTCGTCGGAGAGCATCCGACCCAGAATACCGGTGACAATGGCGGGGCCGTAAACGATTCCACTGGCGACGATACGCCGGGGATGGAAAAATCCGGCGGCAGCCGTCGCATCATGTGGCGACAAATACAGTAAGTGAGAGTTGAGGCATGCGTAGTTCCAACCGCGGTTTTACCCTGATCGAAATCATGATCGTGATTGCGATCATCGGGATTGTCATGACCATTGCCGCCCCGAGTTTCACCGAGTACCTGAACAAGGGCCGTCGCGCGGAAGTGGCGGGTCTGCTTTCGGAGCAGGCGCAGCTCCTGGAGCGCTTCTACTCGCAGAAAAATGTCTACACCGATGCGACGGGCCTCAGCGCCGGCAATGACTACTACAGCATCACTCCAACCCTGACCGACCAGACCTTTCTGCTGACGGCGGTACGCAAGACCGGCTCAAGCATGGCCACTGACAAATGCGGTGATCTGACTATCACCAACACCGGTGTGCTGGGAATGGTCAATGCGAAGTCCGGCCTGACCAGCAAAGACTGCTGGGGGCGCTGAGTTTCCTTTTCGGGTGCTTTTTGCACCCTCTGTCTATTTAACGATTGGATCAGAACATGACCAGGCAACAGCAAGTGGTGATTGTCGGCGGTGGGGTGATTGGCTTGCTGACGGCCTTCAATCTCGCCTCCGAAGTGCAAAGCGTTGTGCTGCTGGATCGCTCGAACGTCGGTCAGGAGTCGTCCTGGGCCGGTGGCGGCATCGTTTCGCCGCTTTACCCGTGGCGCTACAGTCCGGCGGTCACCGCGTTGGCTCACTGGTCCCAGGATTTTTATCCGCAACTGGGCGAGCGCTTGTTCGCCGCCACCGGTGTTGATCCTGAAGTGCATACCACCGGTCTGTATTGGCTGGATCTGGATGACGAGGCTGAAGCGCTGGCATGGGCCGCCCGGGAACATCGTCCATTGAGTGCCGTTGATATCTCAGCGGCACACGACGCGGTGCCAGTGCTGGGCAGCGGTTTTTCCCGGGCGATCTACATGGCCGACGTCGCCAACGTGCGTAACCCGCGTCTGGTGAAGTCGCTCAAGGCCGCGTTGCTGGCGCTGCCGAACGTGACGATCCATGAGCAGTGCGAAGTCAGCGGGTTTGTTCGTGACGGCAACAAAGTGGTCGGCGTGCAGACCGCCACAGGTGCTGTTCTCGGCGATCAAGTTGTCCTGACGGCGGGAGCCTGGAGCGGTGATTTGCTCAAGCGTCTTGATCTGACGCTGCCGGTCGAGCCGGTGAAAGGGCAGATGATTCTCTACAAGTGCGCGGCGGATTTCCTGCCAAGCATGGTCCTGGCCAAGGGCCGTTATGCGATTCCCCGGCGCGACGGACACATACTGATCGGCAGTACGCTGGAGCATGAAGGTTTTGACAAGACGCCGACCGGGGCGGCACTGGAAAGCTTGAAGGCGTCGGCGGTGGAATTGATCCCGGCACTGGCTGATGCCGAAGTGGTGGGGCACTGGGCCGGATTGCGCCCGGGATCACCTGAGGGCATTCCCTATATCGGCCCGGTGCCGGGGTTTGACGGGCTCTGGCTCAACTGTGGGCATTACCGTAACGGACTGGTGTTGGCGCCGGCGTCATGTCAGTTGTTTGCCGATGTGATGCTGGGTCGTACGCCGATTATCGATCCGACGCCTTATGCGCCTGCTGGAAGACTGTGAACAAAACACAAAAGATCGCAGCCTTCGGCAGCTCCTACATGGTGAGCGCACCTCCTGTAGGAGCTGCCGCAGGCTGCGATCTTTTTAAAGTCTCAATCCAGTCCCAACTTCTTGAGCCTGTAACGCATCGACCGGAATGACAGGTTCAACCGCTGAGCCGCTGCCGTGCGGTTCCAGCGGGTTTCCTCCAGGGCCTGGAGCAGCAGTTGGCGTTCGACGTTTTCCAGATAGGTGTCCAGATTGTCTATCCGGGTCAGGTCTGGCATTCCACCTTCAGCTGTGCAATTGCCTTCAGCCAGGCGCAGGTCACCGGCTTCGATCTGATTGTCCTCGCACAAGGTGTGAGCCCGTTCGAGCATATTTTCCAGTTCCCGCACGTTGCCCGGGAAGCGATAACTTTTCAGCGCATCGAGGGCCTGGGGGTGGAGTCTGGCTGCCGGTTGACCCGTATCGGCGGCCAGGCGCTTGAGTATGTGGCTGGCCAGCACCTCGATGTCATCACGACGCTCGCGCAGGGGCGGCACCCGGAGTTCGATCACATTCAAACGGTAGTAAAGATCATGCCGAAATCGCCCCGCGGCGACTTCGGCGCCAAGGTCCTTGTGTGTGGCGCAGAGAATGCGCACATCCACCGCCACTTCCTGCTGCCCGCCAACACTGCGTACGGCTTTCTCCTGAATGGCGCGTAGCAGTTTGACTTGCATTGTCAGCGGCAGGTCGGCCACTTCGTCGAGGAGCAGGGTGCCGCCGTGAGCTGTCTGGAACAGACCGGGTTTATCTTCGATGGCGCCGCTAAAGCTGCCTTTGCGATGGCCGAAAAACTCGCTCTCCAACAGTTCCGAGGGAATCGCCGCGCAGTTGATCGCAATGAACGGCTGCTTGGCGCGAGGGCTTTGATCATGGATCAGGCGCGCGACCAATTCCTTGCCACTGCCGGATTCTCCGCTGATGTATACCGTCGCATGACTGTTGGCCAGTTTGGTGATGTGTTTACGCAGGTTGCGCATGGGTAAAGAGTCGCCCAGCAACCGGCGATCGATGTCGACCCCGCGGGCAGGAAGCAGCAGGGCGCTGGTGACCAGTTCACGCAGGCGCGTAAGGTCCACCGGCTTGGTGAGGAAGTCGAATGCTCCGGCCTTGAGCACATTGATTGCGGTTTCGAGACTGGCATAGGCGGTGATCATCGCCACCTGGACCTGAGGGTGACGTTGCTGGATGTGCTGCACCAATTCCAGGCCGGTGCCATCCGGCAATTGCATGTCGGTCAGGCAAAGATCGAATGTTTCGCTTTTCAGCAGCGATTGCGCTTCGACGACATTACGGGCGTTGAACGTCTCCAGTTTCATCCTTCCCAGGGTGATTTCCAGGAGTTCGCGTATGTCTGGTTCGTCATCGACGATCAAGACTTTTTGTCGTGGTCTCGTGTTCAAACTAGGTTCCGTCCGTGAGCAAGGGTCATGCAAAAGCAGCCGCTTTCCTGGCGTGCCTTGAAGTCTAGGCGGGACGGAGTGCTTTCGCCCGGCTGGCCGGACAGATAAAGCCCCGGGCCCGTGATAGACGGGGCGAGGGCTTCGGGATGGAGTATTTCCAGTGATTTCAGGTCAAGCCATGGCGGCGACATTTGCGCGCGGCGCTGCAGGTACAGGACGTTTTCGATTACCCGGTTCATTCGCAGAGAGAGGTCTTGAATAATCTGCGTCAGACGTCACTCGATGCCTTTCAGTTCCTTGGGTGCCAGCGATAGTCCTCGATCGGCCGCCAATTCGGGGGAGTGTCAGCGGCCGCTGGCGTCCTTGTCCTGCTCGAGATGAGCCTGGCTGCAATACCACCGTTGGTCGAGGCTCAGCGCGCGGTCACGGGGCAGGTGAACGCCGCAATGGGCGCAGCGGACCATGGGCGCTGCATCCCGTTCGGCAGGGGGCCTGGGGGTGGATGCCTGCCCCTTGAATTTGCGCCAGAACCATACGGCAGCGGCAATCAGGGCAATCCAGAACAATAAACGAAGCATGGTGAGCTGCTTTTTGACTGATGATCCGGCAGTTTAGCCAAGGACCTGACAGGCGCACAGTGTAATAAAGCACTGAAATAAAAAAGGGAGACCCGAGAGTCTCCCTTTTGCACAGCCCGAGGTGTCAGTCGAACACGCCGAGGGTCATGTAGCTGAACCACGAGCGGTCGCTGTTATTGCCTTCCGCTTCGTGATTTTCTTCTTCGATCACGTCGCCATTGTCGTCTTTAGGCTTGAGCTCGGACGGAATCGCGTCCTTGGCGTCCTGGAACTGCTTCTGTACGTCCTGGTTGGCGCGGGTTTCGCCCGGCGGCAGCGGCGGACGGGATTCGATCAGGCCCAGGGTCGCCTTGCTCAGCCACGAGCGGTTGTCGGCTTCGGCCACGGTCGGCACGAACTGGCCGTCTACCAGCGTCGGGTGGTTCGGGTAGTTGAGTTTCAGGGTTTCCAGGCTGGTGGCAGCCAGTTCGTCCAGGTGCAGGCGCTGATAGGCCTCGGTCATCACCGCCAGGCCGTCGCCGACCGAAGGGGTTTCCTGGAAGTTTTCCACCACGTAACGACCGCGGTTTGCCGCCGCGACATAGGCCTGGCGGGTCAGGTAGTAGTCGGCCACGTGAATTTCGTAGGCGGCCAGCAGGTTGCGCAGGTAAATCATGCGCTGCTTGGCATCCGGCGCGTAACGGCTGTTCGGGAAGCGGCTGGTCAGCTGGGCGAACTCGTTATAGGAGTCGCGGGCGGCGCCCGGGTCACGCTTGGTCATGTCCAGCGGCAGGAAACGCGCCAGCAGGCCGACGTCCTGGTCGAAAGAAGTCAGGCCCTTGAGGTAGTAGGCATAATCGACGTTCGGATGCTGTGGGTGCAGACGAATGAAGCGCTCAGCCGCGGACTTGGCCGCTTCTGGCTCGGTGTTCTTGTAGTTGGCGTAGATGAGTTCGAGTTGCGCCTGGTCGGCATAGCGACCGAACGGATAACGCGACTCCAGAGCCTTCAGCTTGGCGATGGCGCTGGTGTAGCTACTGTTGTCCAGGTCATTTTGAGCCTGTTGGTACAGCTCGACTTCACTGAGGTTTTCGTCTACGACTTCCTTCGATGAGCAAGCAGCGGTCAATGCGAGGATGGCGATCAGCAGCAGGTGTTTCACTTGCATGGCGGCTTGCGTCCCTATGACGGCCGCTGTCTTGGGCGTGGCCGTCCTGTTATGATGAGCGCCCCGTTGAAAAGCCTCGGGGCAAAAGACGCCGTATTTAACCACAAGCGCGCAGCCGAAACCAAAGGCTGTGCCGACGCCTAGTCTGAGCATGTCCGATAAAATTGAACTTCGCGCAGAGGTGCCGTCCGAATTGGGCGGCCAACGCCTCGATCAAGTCGCCGCACAATTATTCGCTGAGCACTCGCGCTCGCGCCTTTCCGCCTGGATCAAAGACGGCCGCCTGACTGTGGATGGGGCGGTTATCCGCCCGCGAGACATCGTCCATGGCGGCGCCATCCTTGAGTTGACTGCCGAGCAGGAAGCTCAGGGCGAATGGGTCGCTCAAGACATAGCCCTGGACATCGTCTACGAAGACGACGACATCCTGGTGATCAACAAGCCTGCGGGCCTGGTGGTGCACCCGGCTGCCGGTCATGCCGACGGCACCTTGCTCAACGCCTTGCTGCACCACGTGCCGGACATCATCAATGTGCCCCGCGCCGGTATCGTGCATCGCCTGGACAAGGACACCACCGGTCTGATGGTGGTGGCCAAGACCATTCAGGCGCAGACGCAGCTGGTGACACAGTTGCAGAGCCGCAGCGTCAGCCGGATCTACGAGTGCATCGTGATCGGTGTGGTGACGGCCGGTGGCAAGATCAACGCGCCTATCGGTCGTCACGGCCAGCAACGCCAGCGCATGGCCGTAATGGAGGGTGGTAAGCAAGCCGTCAGCCATTACCGCGTGCTCGAGCGCTTCCGCTCCCACACTCATGTGCGGGTGAAGCTGGAAACCGGTCGTACGCACCAGATCCGCGTGCACATGGCGCACATCAACTACCCGTTGGTCGGAGATCCTGCCTACGGCGGTCGTTTCCGTATTCCGCCGGCCGCCAACCCGACCATGGTCGAGTCGCTGAAAAATTTCCCGCGTCAGGCGCTGCATGCGCGTTTCCTGGAACTGGATCATCCGACCACCGGTAAGCGCATGAGTTGGGAATCGCCGTTGCCGGAAGACTTCGTCTGGCTGCTGACCCTGCTCAAGCAAGACCGCGAGGCGTTCATCGGATGAGTGACTGGCTGATTCCTGACTGGCCCGCGCCGGCCGGGGTCAAAGCCTGTGTGACCACCCGTGCGGGCGGCGTCAGTGTGGCGCCGTTCGACAGCCTCAACCTCGGTGATCACGTCGACGACAACCCTGAAGCGGTTGCCGAGAATCGCCGTCGTCTTACCGATCATTTCTCTATTCAGCCGGCCTGGCTGCAGCAGGTCCACGGCATTGTCGTGGCTCATGCCGATCCGGGCCGGGTGGACACGGCTGATGCCAGCTGGACATCAACGCCGGGTGTCGCCTGCGCAGCGATGACTGCGGACTGCCTGCCTGTGCTGTTTTGCGACCGTGCCGGGACGCGTGTCGCGGCAGCCCATGCCGGTTGGCGTGGATTGGCAACTGGTGTGCTGGAAGCGACTCTCGACAGCCTCAATGTGCCATCCGCCGAAGTACTGGTCTGGCTCGGCCCGGCCATCGGCCCGCAAGCCTTTGAAGTGGGCCCGGAAGTACGCGAGACCTTCGTTCAGCAGTTGCCGCAAGCCGCTGAGGCTTTTGTGCCGAGTCAAAACCCCGGCAAGTTTATGGCCGACATCTATAGGCTGGCCCGCTTGCGCCTGGCAGCTTGTGGTGTAACCGCGGTCTACGGCGGCGGTTTCTGCACCGTGACCGACTCACGCTTCTTTTCTTACCGCCGCAGTCCACGCACTGGTCGGTTTGCCTCCCTTATCTGGCTCGAACGCTAGACTTGCCTGACCTGCATCAACGTCACGACGCTTGAAACTCCCAGAATCGACCACATCTATTGTGGTATCTGGCAGGTTTCTTCATTCAGGATGTTTTATAGGTCCGGCCTGCTCAAAAGGAAGGTGACCCATGCGTATAGACCGTTTAACCAGCAAATTGCAGTTAGCGTTGTCCGATGCCCAATCCCTGGCTGTCGGCCACGATCATCCGGCCATTGAACCGGCGCACTTGATGCAAGCCTTGCTCGAGCAGCAGGGCGGCTCGATCAAGCCCCTGTTGATGCAGGTGGGCTTCGACGTCAACAGCCTGCGTAAAGAGCTGACCAAAGAGCTCGACCAGCTACCGAAAATCCAGAACCCGACCGGCGATGTGAATATGTCACAGGATCTGGCGCGCCTGCTCAACCAGGCCGATCGTCTGGCGCAGCAGAAAGGCGACCAGTTCATCTCCAGTGAGCTGGTGCTGCTCGCCGCCATGGACGAGAACAGCAAGCTCGGCAAGCTGTTGCTCGGCCAGGGCGTGAGCAAGAAAGCCCTGGAAAACGCGATCAACAACCTGCGTGGTGGCGAGGCCGTCAACGACCCGAACCACGAGGAAGCACGCCAGGCCCTGGACAAGTACACCGTCGACCTGACCAAGCGCGCCGAAGACGGCAAGCTCGATCCGGTGATCGGTCGTGACGATGAAATTCGCCGGACCATCCAGGTGCTGCAACGTCGTACCAAGAACAACCCGGTGCTGATCGGTGAGCCTGGCGTGGGTAAAACCGCCATCGCCGAAGGCCTGGCCCAGCGCATCATCAATGGCGAAGTGCCGGATGGCCTCAAGGGCAAGCGTCTGTTGTCCCTGGACATGGGGGCGCTGATTGCCGGTGCCAAGTATCGTGGTGAGTTCGAAGAGCGCCTGAAATCCCTGCTCAATGAACTGTCGAAGCAGGAAGGGCAGATCATCCTGTTCATCGACGAACTGCACACCATGGTCGGCGCCGGTAAAGGCGAAGGCTCGATGGATGCGGGCAACATGCTCAAGCCGGCCCTGGCCCGCGGTGAACTGCACTGCGTGGGCGCCACCACGCTGAACGAATACCGCCAATACATAGAGAAGGACGCCGCTCTCGAGCGACGTTTCCAGAAAGTGCTGGTGGACGAGCCGAGCGAAGAAGACACCATCGCCATCCTGCGTGGCCTCAAAGAGCGTTATGAGGTTCACCACAAGGTGGCCATCACTGACGGCGCCATCATTGCAGCGGCCAAGCTCAGTCATCGCTACATCACTGACCGGCAGTTACCGGACAAGGCCATCGACCTGATCGACGAAGCCGCCAGCCGCATCCGCATGGAGATCGACTCCAAGCCTGAAGTGCTGGACCGTCTGGAACGTCGCCTGATTCAGCTGAAGGTGGAATCCCAGGCGCTGAAGAAAGAAAGCGACGACGCAGCGAAGAAGCGTCTGGAAAAACTGCAGGAGGAAATCGCTCGTCACGAGCGTGAGTACTCGGATCTCGAAGAAATCTGGAACTCGGAGAAAGCCGAAGTCCAGGGTTCTGCGCAGATCCAGCAGAAAATCGAGCAGTCCCGTCAGGAACTGGAAGCGGCCCGCCGCAAAGGCGACCTGAACCGCATGGCCGAGTTGCAGTACGGTGTAATCCCGGACCTGGAGCGCAGCCTGCAAATGGTCGATCAGCATGGCAAAGCCGAAAACCAGTTGCTGCGCAGCAAGGTGACTGAAGAAGAGATCGCCGAAGTCGTGTCGAAGTGGACCGGTATTCCGGTGTCGAAAATGCTCGAAGGCGAGCGCGACAAGCTGATGAAGATGGAAAGCCTGTTGCACCAGCGTGTGATCGGCCAGGATGAAGCGGTGGTGGCTGTTTCCAACGCGGTGCGGCGTTCCCGTGCCGGGTTGTCCGACCCGAATCGCCCGAGCGGCTCGTTCATGTTCCTCGGCCCGACCGGTGTCGGTAAAACCGAGTTGTGCAAGGCGCTGGCCGAATTCCTCTTTGATACCGAAGAGGCGATGGTGCGGATCGACATGTCCGAGTTCATGGAGAAACACTCTGTGGCTCGCCTGATCGGTGCGCCACCGGGCTACGTGGGGTATGAAGAGGGCGGTTACCTGACCGAGGCCGTACGTCGCAAGCCGTATTCGGTGATCCTCATGGACGAAGTCGAGAAGGCGCACCCGGATGTGTTCAACATCTTGCTGCAAGTGCTCGAAGACGGCCGTCTGACCGACAGCCATGGCCGCACGGTGGATTTCAAGAACACCGTGATTGTCATGACCTCCAACCTGGGGTCGGTACAGATCCAGGAACTGGTCGGTGACCGTGAGGCGCAGCGCGCGGCGGTGATGGATGCGATTTCCAGCCACTTCCGGCCGGAGTTCATCAACCGGGTCGACGAAGTGGTGATCTTCGAGCCGTTGGCGCGGGATCAGATCGCCGGCATTACCGAGATCCAGTTGGGTCGTCTGCGTAGCCGCCTGACCGAGCGCGAGCTGAAGCTTGAGCTCAGCCCTGAGGCCATGGACAAGCTGATCGCGGTCGGTTACGACCCGGTGTACGGCGCACGGCCGCTCAAGCGCGCTATCCAGCGCTGGATCGAGAACCCGCTGGCGCAGCTGATTCTGTCCGGACGGTTCATGCCGGGCGATACCGCTCACGGTGTGGTGGAAAACGACGAAATCGTCTTCGTCTGATCCATAACGGCAACAAAATCGAAAAGGCCTCGCAATGCGAGGCCTTTTTTTCGTTAGGCTGTTGAACTCAAAGGAAAAGGCTTGTAAAGTGCGCCCCGCAGTCAGTCACCCGCCAGGGTTTCCGCTCCCCAAGCTGGAATCCAAAATAAGTTGCAAATCATTAACTTGAAAGCAATTTAGGGGGTTGACAGAGGTGCTGAAGATTGTAGAATAGCGCGCCTCAGACACACGAACGCAGCGATGCGAACGGGTCGAAGAGAACGCAGTAAAGCTTCAAAGTTGTAAATTGAAATATGTAGTTCCGTGATAGCTCAGTCGGTAGAGCAAATGACTGTTAATCATTGGGTCCCAGGTTCGAGTCCTGGTCACGGAGCCAATTTCAAACCGGGGTATAGCGCAGTCCGGTAGCGCGCCTGCTTTGGGAGCAGGATGTCAGGAGTTCGAATCCCCTTACCCCGACCATATTTGGGTCGTTAGCTCAGTTGGTAGAGCAGTTGGCTTTTAACCAATTGGTCGTAGGTTCGAATCCCACACGACCCACCAT
>NZ_JBWKZB010000031.1:0-83284 GCF_059424105.1 Pseudomonas sp. GW456-E7
AGGCTCGCTCCCACAAAGGATCTGAGTCGTAAACAGATCAAATGTGGGAGCGAGCCTGCTCGCGAATAGCCGTACCGCGGTGTTATGCCTTAAGCGATCTGGCTCACTTCCCGCACCGGCTTGCCCTTCACCGGCGCTTCACCGGCCACATAGTAAGTGGCTGTGCTGCGCGGCAATGGCTTGCGACCACGGATCTTGTCGGCGATTTTCTCGGCCATCATGATCGTTGGTGCGTTCAGGTTGCCGGTGGTGATGATCGGCATGATCGAGGCATCGACCACGCGCAGGCCTTGCATGCCATGCACGCGACCTTCGCCATCGACCACGGCCATCTCGTCGGTGCCCATCTTGCACGAGCAGGACGGGTGGAACGCGGTTTCGGCGTGTTCGCGGATGAACTTGTCCAGTTGCTCGTCGGTTTGCACCTCGATGCCCGGACTGATCTCGCGACCACGGAAGGCGTCCAGCGCCGGCTGTTGCATGATTTCACGGGTCAGGCGGATGCCGTCGCGAAATTCCTGCCAGTCCTGCTCGGTGGCCATGTAGTTGAACAGGATGCTTGGGTGCTGGCGTGGGTCCTTGGACTTGGCCTGGATGCGCCCACGGCTTGGCGAACGCATGGAGCCCATGTGCGCCTGGAAGCCGTGCTCTTTCACGCCGTTGCTGCCGTTGTAGTTAATCGCTACCGGCAGGAAGTGGTACTGGATGTTCGGCCATTCGAATTCCGGACGGGTGCGGATGAAACCGCCGGCTTCGAACTGGTTGCTGGCGCCGATGCCGGTGCCGTTGAACAGCCACTCGGCGCCGATGGCCGGCTGGTTGTGCAAGAGCAGCGACGGGTACAGCGAGACCGGTTGGGTACAAGCGTATTGCAGGTACAGCTCAAGGTGGTCCTGCAGGTTTTCACCGACGCCCGGCAGGTCGTGGACCACTGGAATGTCGAGCTTGTTCAGCAGTTCGGCCGGGCCGACGCCGGAGCGTTGCAGGATCTGCGGCGAAGCGATGGCGCCGGAGCACAGCAGTACTTCCTTGCGTGCTTTGACTTCAACGCGCTCTTCAGCGTCGCCCACCAGGTAACGCACGCCGACCGCACGCTTGCCTTCGAACAGGATCTTGTCGGTCAGGGCGTGGGTGACGATGGTCAGGGTCGAACGCTTCTTGGCCACGTCCAGGTAACCACGGGCGGTGGAGGCACGACGACCTTTCGGTGTCACGGTGCGGTCCATCGGGCCGAAGCCTTCCTGCTGGTAGCCGTTCAAGTCTTCGGTGCGCGGGTAGCCGGCCTGCACGCCGGCTTCAACCATGGCGTGGAACAGCGGGTTGTTGCCGGCTTTCGGCGTGGTCACGCTGACCGGGCCTTCGCCACCGTGGTAGTCGTTAGGGCCGATGTCACGGGTTTCCGCCTTGCGGAAATAGGGCAGGCAGTCCAGGTACGACCAGTCTTCCAGGCCTGGCAGTTTCGCCCAGCCGTCGTAGTCCATGGCGTTGCCGCGGATGTAGCACATGCCGTTGATCAGCGAAGAACCGCCCAGGCCCTTGCCGCGACCGCACTCCATGCGACGACCGTCCATGTGTGGCTCAGGATCGGTTTCGTAGGCCCAGTTGTAGCGACGGCCTTGTAGCGGGAACGCCAGGGCGGCCGGCATTTGCGTGCGGAAGTCGAAACGGTAGTCCGGGCCGCCCGCTTCGAGCAGCAGGACGGTGACGCCGGCGTCTTCGGTCAGACGGGTCGCCAGGGTGTTACCGGCCGAGCCGGCACCGATGATGATGTAGTCGAATTCTTGGGACATTGAATGCACCCTCTTTGAAGTTGGTTCAGGTCGCCTGTCGCCTGGACGCCGCGCAACCTGTGGCGAGGGGGCTTGCCCCCGTTCGGCTGCGCAGCAGTCGTAAAATCTGCGACTGCTTTCTATCTGAAGACTTGCGGTGTCTGGAGAGGGGGCTGCTTCGCAGCCCAACGGGGGCAAGCCCCCTCGCCACAGAGACCTCGCAGTGCTTAGAACACCGAGACGTAATCGCCCAGCTCGACCTGTACCGATTTGATGCGGGTGAAGTTGTTCAGCGAGCTGATGCCGTTCTCACGGCCGACACCCGACTGCTTGTAGCCGCCAACCGGCATCTTCGCGTCGGACTCGCCCCAGGCGTTGATCCAGCAGATACCGGCTTCCAGTTGGTGAATCACGCGGTGCGCGCGGTTCAGGTCGCGGGTGACGATACCGGCGGCCAGGCCGAATTCGGTGTCGTTGGCGCGACGGATCACTTCTTCTTCGGTTTCGTAGGTGAGGATCGCCATCACCGGGCCAAAGATTTCTTCACGGACGATGGTCATGTCGTCGGTGCAGTCGGTGAACACGGTCGGGGCCACGAAGGCGCCTTTGGCGAAGTCGCCGTCGGTCAGGCGCTCGCCGCCGCACAGTACGCGGGCACCTTCTTCCTTGCCCTTGGCGATGTAGCCCAGCACGTTTTCCATGTGGGCGAAGCTGACCAATGGGCCGAAGTTGGTGTTTTCGTCTTCAGGGTTGCCGACGCGGATGCGCGCAACGCGCTCAACGATCTTGGCTTCGAAAGCAGCTTTCAGGTGGGCCGGTACGAACACGCGGGTGCCGTTGGTGCACACCTGACCGGAGCTGTAGAAGTTGGCCATCATCGCGGTGTCGGCAGCGCGATCGAGGTCGGCGTCGTCACAGATGATCAGCGGCGACTTGCCGCCCAGTTCCATGGTCACTTCCTTGAGCGAAGAGCTCGAAGCGCTGGCCATGACTTTCTTGCCGGTGTCGGTGCCGCCGGTGAACGAGACTTTCTCGATGCGCGGGTGCTCGGTCAGCCAGGTGCCGACTTCACGGCCGCTGCCGGTCAGGACGTTGAACACGCCGTTTGGCACGCCGGCTTCGGTGTAGATCTCGGCCAGTTTCAGGGTGGTCAGCGAGGTGACTTCGCTTGGCTTGAAGATCATCGCGTTACCGGCCGCCAGGGCTGGCGCGGATTTCCACAGGGCGATCTGGATCGGGTAGTTCCACGCGCCGATACCGGCCACGACGCCCAGCGGCTCGCGACGGGTGTAGACGAACGAGGTGGTGCGCAGCGGAATCTGCTCGCCTTCGATGGCCGGAACCAGGCCTGCGTAGTACTCCAGCACATCAGCGCCGGTGACGATGTCAACGTAGCGGGTTTCGGAGTACGACTTGCCGGTGTCCAGGGTTTCCAGGGCGGCCAGTTCGTCGTTGCGCTCACGCAGGATTTCCACGGCGCGACGCAGGATGCGCGAACGCTCCATGGCGGTCATGGCAGCCCAGATTTTCTGGCCCTTTTCGGCGCTGACGACGGCGCGCTCGACGTCATCGAAGGTGGCACGTTGTACTTTTGCGAGGACTTCACCGTTAGCCGGGTTGATGGCTTCGAAAGTGGCGTCGCTGCTGGCGTCAGAGTAAGCGCCATCGATGTAGAGTTTTTGCAGTTCGAAACGGGCCATAAAGTCCTCGCAAGTGCATCAGTGATTGGCGCGGTCCGGTGGTTGAGCGTTCTGTGTGCTCTAACTCACCTGCTTGGCCAGTTGGAAATCCATGTATTCGTAAGCGATCTGGTGCGCCTGCCCGGTGTCGAAAGCATCTCCCGACAGCGCGCCGCGCAACCACAAACCGTCAATGAGGGCTGCCAGGCCACGGGCTGCACTGCGCGCATCGTCGAGCGGCAGTACGCGGCGGAACTGGCAGCACAGGTTGGAATACAGACGGTGATCGTTGATCCGCTGCAACCTGTGCAAAGACGGGTGGTGCATGCTGGTGGCCCAGAAGGCCAGCCAGGTTTTCATTGCCGGGCCATTGACCTGGCTGGCGTCGAAGTTGCCTTCGATGATCACCTGCAGATGCGCCCGCGGGCTTGCATCTGTCAGCGCCTGACGGCGTGCGGTGACGTTCTCGCTGAGGACACTCATCAGGTACTGCGCCGTGGCAGCGATCAGGCCGTTCTTGTCCTGAAAGTAATGACTGATGATGCCATTCGAGACACCGGCCAAACGGGCGATCAGCGCAATGCTGGCGTCCCCCATTCCGACCTGGTCGACCGCCAGCAATGTGGCTTCGATCAACTGTTGGCGACGGATGGGTTGCATACCGACCTTGGGCATCTTGCACATCTCCTTAGGCCTTCCGGCAGACGTCAAACGACTACCGGCTTGAGGGCCAGTCTATTTTGTTTTGATTGAACGTTCAATCAACAAAGAATAAGATCTGCGACAAATCGTCGCTGCCTACAGATTTTCCCAACATGTAGCGGCGGAAAAAATGACTTCCGAAACTGCTCGAAACCTACGCGCTGTGGCGCTCCAGGGGTTTCGGGCTTTTTTCGGGGTGTCTTTATATCACCCGCCGGTCGGCTGCCCACTAACCGATTGGTCGGGTAACTCGTTTGCCTTGCGTTCTTCTCTCGCACTGCCCGGAGCATCTGTGCCATGAGTTCTGCCTCGCTAATAAAGACCCCACCGCAGAAGGTGTCGGTCAACGGTTGGGTGTTCTACACCTCGACCGCGTTGATTCTGTTGTTGACCGCCATTCTGATCATCGCCCCGCAAGAGGCCGGCAGAATGCTGGGTACGGCGCAAGCCTGGTTGTCCCGCAGCTTCGGCTGGTACTACATGGTGGTGATTGCCGCCTATCTGATTTTCGTCGTCGGCCTGGCGTTTTCGTCCTACGGCAAACTCAAGCTGGGCAGCAAGGACGACACCCCGGACTTCAGCTACGGCGCCTGGGCGGGGATGCTGTTCTCCTCGGGTATCGGCATCTCGTTGTTGTATTTCGGCGCGTCCGAACCGCTGGACCACTACTTCAACCCGCCGGAAGGCGTGGCTGGCAGTAACCTCGCGGCACGTCAGGCAGTACAACTGACGTTCCTGCATTGGGGCCTGCACGGCTGGGCGATTTACGCGCTGGTCGGTTTGGCGGTGGCGTACTTTGCCTACCGCCATAACCAGCCGCTGGCATTGCGTTCGGCACTGTATCCGCTGGTGGGTGAGCGCTGGGTCAAGGGCGCGGCCGGTCACGCGGTGGACGGCTTCGGCATGTTCGTGACCCTGCTGGGTCTGGTGACCAACCTGGGGATTGGTTCGCTGCAAGTGTCGTCGGGCCTTGAAAACCTGTTCGGCATGGAGCACAGCAACACCAACCTGCTGATCGTGATCATCGTGATGAGCACCGTGGCGACCATCGCCGCTGTGTCGGGCGTGGAAAACGGCATCCGTCGTCTGTCCAACCTGAACATCGTGCTGTTCAGCGGCCTGCTGATTTTCGTCCTGCTGTTCGGCCCGACCCTGCACCTGCTCAACGGCTTCGTGCAGAACGTCGGCGACTACCTGAACGGCGTGGTGCTGAAGACCTTCGACCTCTATGTGTATGAAGGCGACGCCGAGAAGTCCGACCGCTGGTTGGGCCTGTGGACCCTGTTCTACTGGGCCTGGTGGATTTCCTGGGCACCATTCGTGGGCATGTTCATCGCACGTATTTCCCGTGGTCGCACGGTGCGTGAACTGGTGGCCGGCGTACTGCTGATTCCGCTGGGCTTCACTTTGGCGTGGCTGTCGATCTTCGGTAACTCGGCCCTGGACCTGGTGATGAACCATGGGGCGGTGGAGCTTGGAAAAACGGCGCTGGAACAGCCATCCATGGCGATCTACCAGTTGCTTGAGCATTACCCGGCGTCGAAGGTGGTGATCGGCGTATCGATTTTCGTTGGTTTCGTGCTGTTCCTGACCCCGGCGGATTCCGGCGCGGTGATGATGGCCAACCTGTCGTGCAAGGGCGGTACCGTCGATGAAGACGCGCCGCACTGGCTGCGGATCTTCTGGTCGGCGGTGATCACCCTGGTGACCATCGGCCTGCTGTTCGCCGGTAACTTCGAAGCCATGCAAACCATGGTGGTGCTGGCCGGTCTGCCGTTCTCGGTGGTGCTGGTGTTCTTCATGTTCGGCTTGCACAAGGCCATGCGCCAGGACGTGCAGATCGAACAGGAGCAAGCGGAGCTGGCGGCGCGCGGTCGTCGTGGTTTCAGCGAGCGTTTGACCCAGTTGGACCTGCAGCCGAGCCAGTCGGTAGTGCAGCGCTTCATGGACAAGCAAGTGAGCCCGGCGCTGGAAGATGCGACGGCGCAAATGCGTGCTCAAGGCCTGCAGGTTCAGACGCTGCTGGGCAAGTCCAAGCGTTGCATGGGCGTGCGCGTCGAGATGGAAGAGGGCAACCCGTTTGTCTACGAAGTGAGCCTGGATGGCTACCTGGCTACGCCGACTGAATCGGCACAGTCGGATGAGGCGCGTCAGCGCTTCTATCGCGCCGAGGTTTACCTGCATAACGGTAGCCAGGACTACGACTTGATGGGTTTCACCCAGGATCAGATCACCCGTGACGTGCTCGATCAGTTTGAAAGCCATCGGCAGCTCCTTGGCCGGGTTTACAGCTAAAGCTTGGGTCTGCGGTGTACGGAATGCACCGCAATCCCTGTGGGAGCGAGCTTGCTCGCGATAGCGGAGGGACAGTCAACACTCATGTTGAATGTTAAGCCCTCATCGCGAGCAAGCTCGCTCCCACAGGTTGTTCACCGTACATATGGGAGCGGGCTCGCCCGCGAAGGGGTCATCAGCATCAACGCTGCATTACCCGATACCCCATAAACAAAAACGCCGCGATTCTCTCGCGGCGTTTTTGTGTCTGTTGCCTTACCCCAGGTTCTTGCCGAGCAGTGCGTGATACAGCTCGCTGTCGCCCAGAATCCCCACCACCTTGTTGTTGTCATGCAGCACCAGCTTGTTGCCGGTCTGATAACGAATCTGCAGCGCATCGCGCATGCCGATGTTCGAGTCCACCAGGGTTGGTCGACGACCCAGGCCTTCAACGGCCTGACCCGGTATCCAGTTCTGCAAGTCCAGTGCAGACCCGTTCTGGCGAGCGCCCTTGATGGTGTTGCCTTCGGCCAGGTCCAGCCACGAATCACCGCCTGGATCCAGGCACACCGAACCGTTGATGCGCTTGCAGTTGTCCAGGGTGCGCATCAGGCTGCGGCCGCACAGTACGTTCAGCGGGTTGGTGTGGGCCACGAAGGTCCGCACGTAATCGTCCGCCGGGTTGAGGACGATTTCTTCCGGCTTGCTGTACTGGATGATCCGGCCGTCTTTCATGATCGCGATACGGGAGCCCAGTTTCAGGGCCTCGTCGAGGTCGTGGCTTACGAACACGATGGTCTTGCTCAGCTTGCGTTGCAGTTCCAGCAGTTCGTCCTGCAGACCCTGGCGGATCAGCGGGTCGAGTGCCGAGAACGGTTCGTCCATCAGCAGGATGTCGGCGTCCATCGCCAGGGCACGGGCCAGGCCCACGCGTTGCTGCATACCACCGGACAGCTCGTTGGGTTTCTTGTTGCGCCACTGGGTCAGGCCCACCAGCTCAAGCTTGTCGTCCACCAGTTTGCGTCGTTCCTTCTCGGGCCGACCCTGCATTTCCAGGCCAAAGCTGATGTTCTCGCGAACGGTCAGCCAGGGCATCAAGGCGAACTTCTGGAACACCATCGCGATGCGTTTGGTGCGCATCATTTTCAGTTCGGCCGGGGTGCAGGAGGCGATGTCGATCTGCTTGCCTTCGTGCTCGACGAACAACTTGCCACGGCTGACGGTGTTCAGGCCGTTGATGCAGCGCAGCAGGCTGGACTTGCCGGAGCCGGACAGGCCCATCAGTACGCAGATTTCACCTTTCTCGATATCCAGGCTGGCTTTTTCAACACCGACGATCTGCCCGGTCTTTTTCAGGATTTCGTTGCGGGTCATGCCCTGATCCAGCAGCTTGAGCGCCTCGCGTGGATCTTTGGAGAAGATAACGTCAACGTTATCGAAGCGAATAATGCTCATGCGTCACCCCCTACCTTGGCGTCGGGTTGTTTGCAGATACGGTCGAGCATGATCGCCAGCAGTACGATCGCCAGGCCTGCTTCGAAGCCCAGGGCGATATCAGCAGTGTTCAGTGCGTTGACCACCGGTTTGCCCAAACCATCGGCGCCCACCAGTGCCGCGATCACCACCATCGAAAGAGACAGCATGATGCACTGGGTGATGCCTGCCGCGATGCTTGGCATGGCGTGGGGCAGTTCGATTCGCGAGAGCAACTGACGCCGGGAGCATCCAAAGGCCTTGCCGGCGTCCATCAGTTCTTCCGGAACATCGCGGATACCCAGGTAGGTCAGGCGGATGGGCGCGGCAATCGCGAACACCACCGTCGAAATCAGGCCCGGGACCACACCCAGACCAAAGAGGGTCAGGGTAGGAATGAGGTATACGAAGGTCGGTACGGTCTGCATCAGATCGAGTACCGGACGCATTACAGTATAGAACATCGGCTTGTGCGCGGCGACGATGCCCAGGGGCACACCGATGAGCACGCAGACCAGGGTGGCGAACAACACCTGGGCCAGGGTTTCCATGGTTTCCTGCCAGTACCCCAGATTGAGGATCAGCAGAAAGGAGGCAACGACAAACGCGGTCAGGCCCCATTTGCGTTGAATGAAGTGTGCCAGTAGAGCGATCAGGCCGATCAGCGCCAGCGGGTTGAACCAGGTCAGCGCAAACGTCACGCCGTGGATCATCGTTTCCAGTGTCACGGCGATTGCGTCGAAGGTGTTGGCGCCGTGTTGCGTCAACCATTCAACGAAGCCCGCGATGTACTGGCCTAGAGGTATTTTCTGATCAATCAGCATGGTAGTGAACGTCCGCATGCAAGGAAATAAACAGCCCGGACGGCGTGAGCCGTCCGGCATAAGCGATGCTCTCTAATTCAAGGCTGTGCGAGCTTGGCTTTCACGGCTTCCAGGCCAGGTTTACCGTCAGTGGTGGTCACGCCAGCGAGCCAGGTATCGAGCACCTGTGGATTCTTTTTCAGCCAGGCCTTGGCGGCCGCGTCAGGCTTCATCTTGTCGTCCAGGATGTTGCCCATCAGTTCGCTTTCCATGTCGACCGTGAACTCCAGGTTTTTCAGCAACTGACCGACGTTGCTGCATTCCTCGGCGTAGCCCTTGCGGGTGTTGGTCGCCACGGTGGCGGCGCCAAAGTCGGGGCCGAAGAAATCGTCGCCGCCGGTCAGGTATTGAATCTTGAAACGCTTGTTCATCGGGTGCGGCGCCCAACCCAGGAACACCACGGCGGTGTCACGTTTCTGCGCGCGGTCGACCTGCGACAGCATGCCGGCTTCGCTGGACTCGACGACCTTGAAGCCCGCGTCCTTGAGGCCGAAGGCGTTCTTGTCGATCATCGACTGGATCAGGCGGTTGCCGTCGTTGCCAGGCTCGATGCCGTAGATCTTGCCGTCGAGTTCTTTCTTGAATTTGGCGATGTCCGCGAAGTCATGCAGCCCCTTGTCATACAGGGCTTGAGGGACGGCGAGGGTGTATTTGGCGCCCTTGAGGTTGGTACGCACGGTTTCCACGGTGCCGGCATCGCGGTAGGCCTTGATGTCGTTTTCCATGGTCGGCATCCAGTTCCCCAGGAACACGTCCATGTTCTTGCCGTCGGCCAGCGACTTGTAGGTCACGGGCACGGAAATCATGGTGGTCTTGGTCTTGTAGCCGAGGGCGTTGAGCACGACGCTGGTCGTCGCGGTTGTCGCGGTGATGTCGGTCCAGCCGACATCGGAGAAGTTTACGGTATTGCACTGCGCCGGTTCTGCGGCTTGCGCCAGAACCGGCAGACTAAGCATGGCGGCCAACAACAACGACGGGGAACCTTTCATGGATGGACTCCTTGGTGTTTTTTTTGGCAGTGTTCCGACTGGACCACCGCACTTATAGGTTGCGGTTGGATGGCGTTCTGGAGACAGCTCTACCACGGCGCCTTGCAATCGAGTCGATATGATCATGTACCAGTGAAAATCTGACGCCTACAGGGCGCGTCGTATCCAGTACAGGGATGGTCGCATCCAGTGTCGGTGACGTCGTTTACAGATTTTTTCAGCCCTTTTTCCCCCTCTGAACCGCAAAAAAACGGCGAAAACACGGCGTAAAAGACACGCGGCGTTGGTGGGCATGAGTGCGTCGGTTAGAGACGTCGAACAACACGATAAAAGCTTGATGATGCGGTCATCTCGGCGGATTGCAGCTTCAGCGTAGCAGCTCCGTCACCCTGCGCTTTGGCGTGCGCAGTGGGCCCATTCAGGAGTTCGGCAGTCATGGCTATCAGTGTTTTCGACCTGTTCAAAATCGGCATCGGCCCTTCCAGTTCGCACACCGTGGGGCCCATGCGGGCGGCGGCGTTGTTTGTGCAGGGCTTGCGCGAGCGGGGGCTGCTGGAACAGGTGCGGCGTGTCGAAGTCCAGCTGTTTGGCTCGTTGTCGGCCACCGGCATCGGCCACGGCAGCGACAACGCGGTGATCATGGGCCTGATGGGCGAGTGGCCGGATGCGATCGATCCGTCGCAAATCGGCATCCGTATCCAGGCCCTGCGCGAAACCCACACGCTGTTGCTCGACGGTCGCCTGTCGGTGCCGTTCGTCTGGGCTCGGGACATGCGCCTGATCGACGAAAACCTGCCGTTCCACCCCAACGCCATGACCCTGGTTGTCGAAGGCGATGACGGTGAATTGCATCGCGACACCTACTATTCGGTCGGCGGCGGTTTTGTCGTCGATGAGGCACAAGCTTCCAGCGGTGTCGTGGATCTGGATCGCACCGTACTTCCTTATGACTTTTCCAGCGCCGCCGAGCTGTTGCAGCTGTGCAAGAAGCACAACCTGCGCGTGGCGGAATTAATGATGGCCAACGAGAAAGTCTGGCGCAGCGAAGAGGAAATCCGCAGCGGCCTGATGAAGCTCTGGCGCGCCATGCAGGATTGCGTCGAGCAGGGCCTGAAACACGAAGGCATCCTGCCCGGCGGGCTGAACGTGCGCCGCCGCGCGGCCAAGCTGCATCGCAGCCTGCAGGAGCTGAACAAACCCAACGTGATTGGCTCGACCTTGAGCGCCATGGAATGGGTCAACCTGTTCGCCCTGGCGGTCAACGAAGAAAACGCCGCCGGCGGGCGCATGGTTACGGCACCGACCAACGGCGCGGCGGGGATCATTCCGGCGGTGCTGCACTACTTCATGAAGTTCAGCGAGGCCGTGACCGACGCCAATGTCGTCGACTACTTCCTCGGTGCGGCGGCGGTAGGCATCCTGTGCAAGAAGAACGCCTCGATCTCCGGTGCTGAAGTCGGTTGCCAGGGCGAAGTCGGTTCGGCCTGCGCCATGGCGGCCGCCGGGCTGGCGGAAATCCTTGGCGCCACGCCAGAGCAACTGTGCAACGCGGCGGAGATCGGTCTGGAACACAACCTCGGCCTGACCTGTGACCCGGTGGGTGGACTGGTCCAGGTGCCGTGCATCGAGCGCAACGCGATTGCTGCGGTGAAGGCGATCAACGCCGCGCAGATGGCGTTGCGGGGCGATGGCCAGCACTTTATTTCGCTGGATCGGGTGATCCGCACCATGCGCGACACCGGTGCCGACATGCATGACAAATATAAGGAGACATCGCGGGGTGGGTTGGCGGTGAGTGCGGTGGAGTGTTGAGACCGCGTCGACCCCATCGCGAGCAAGCTCGCTCCCACAGGTTTTGCGTCGGTCACAAAAATTGTGTTCACCTTGATCCCTGTGGGAGCGAGCTTGCTCGCGATAGCGCCAGACCAGTCAAAACTGCGCGCTAAGTGAACACCCGGATTAAAACGCGCCTCCTTTTAGCGCGTCGCTCACAGATAAATTGTCTTGCCACTGATCGAGGGCCAACCAGCCCTCGACCGCTCGTCACCTGTGCCTGCGGTGACACTCCTTTCCAGTGCGGCGCAACGCCGTTCCCACAAGTGCTACCGAATTGCTCACCGCTCGTGAGTCCGGGCGCTTGCCAGTCCTGATGGCCATTTAAATCCCCACGCCTTGCAAGACATATATAGACACATTCCGACGTCGTTTTTAGGAGTTATTGAACGCACATTCAAAAATAGGCATGGCAATTGCTCTGTCATTACAAAGCCCGTCTCCCACGCGAGAACGATGGCAATAAAAAGAGCCTCCGCCTGAGGCCATCACCCGCTTTGTGTGAGGAGATACCGCGATGACGACGTTCAACTCCGGGGCCCAACCCCAGAACCGTGCGCCTCAATCCATCGGCTTTCTGCTGCTGGACAATTTCACGCTGATTTCTCTGGCCTCCGCAGTGGAACCCCTGCGCATGGCCAACCAGTTGTCCGGTCGCGAGCTGTATCGGTGGACCACCCTCACCGTCGATGGCGGCCAGGTCTGGGCCAGTGACGGCCTGCAGATCACCCCCGACGCCTCCATGCACAAAGCCCCGCCAATGGACACCGTCATCGTGTGCGGCGGTATCGGCATCCAGCGCACTGTGACCCGTGAACACGTGTCATGGCTGCAAAGCCAGGCTCGCCAGTCCCGCCGCCTCGGCGCGGTGTGCACCGGCAGCTGGGCCCTGGCCTGCGCCGGCCTGCTCGACGGCTTCGATTGCAGCGTGCACTGGGAATGCCTGGCAGCGATGCAGGAAGCTTTCCCGCGTGTAGCCATGAGCACCCGCCTGTTCACCCTCGACCGTAACCGTTTCACCAGCTCCGGCGGCACCGCGCCGCTGGACATGATGCTGCACCTGATCAGCCGCGATCACGGCCGTGAACTGTCGGCGGCTATTTCGGAGATGTTTGTCTACGAGCGCATCCGCAACGAGCAGGATCACCAGCGTGTGCCGCTCAAGCACATGCTCGGCACGAATCAGCCAAAACTGCAGGAAATCGTTGCGCTGATGGAGGCCAACCTCGAAGAGCCGATCGATCTCGACGAACTGGCCGTCTATGTCGCGGTATCCCGTCGCCAGCTCGAACGTCTGTTCCAGAAATACCTGCACTGCTCGCCGTCGCGTTACTACCTCAAGCTGCGCCTGATCCGCGCCCGGCAACTGCTCAAGCAAACGCCGATGTCGATCATCGAAGTGGCGTCGGTGTGCGGTTTTGTTTCCACGCCGCACTTCTCCAAGTGCTACCGCGAATACTTCGGCATTCCGCCGCGTGACGAGCGTGTAGGCTCCAACACTACCCAGCAAGTGGCGATGATGCCGTTGCCGCAAGCCTTGGTGCTGTCGCCGTTGTCCGGGCCGTTGTCGGCGCTGAGCCAGGCGCGTAATGAGTCGACGTTTGCCAGCGTAAGGCTTTAAACCGAGGCGCTGCCTTCGCGAGCAAGCCCGCTCCCACATTGGAATGCATTTCAACTGTGGGAGCGGCGGTGCGGCGATCCGACTTGCTCGCGAAGGCTTTTTATCGGCCTGTGTGGCTCTGCTGATACTCCGCCAACGCTGGCAACAACTGCTTGTCGATCGCCTGACGCACCGCTGGCAGGATCGTCGCGCTGCTGGTGTACATCTGCTTGACCATGGTCCGCAGGGTCATCGCCCGTACATCGTTCAAACCCCGTACAGCACACTCGCAGGCCTGCTCGGCGGTGGCGCCGGTGGGCACCTCGAATCCCAACGACTTGAGCTGGCCCAACAGGTCTTCCTGGTCTATCAAATCGGCGTGCATCATGACGCAATCCTTCTTCAGGGAACGGTGTCGTGGCTCGATTCTGGTAGGGCCACGCAGTAGCGGCAAGGGCGAATTGTCGCAATGGCCGCAATGGCTATGAACAGGTCGTTTTCGACTAACTTGCCGTGCGCAGGAGTGGGCACACTGGCCTCAGCTCGCTTCACGAAGGTTTGGTCACCCTCGCACGGCAGCTCCTCAACAGTACCCTCTGCCTCGATCCTGTCACGGCTTGATCGGGGCTTTTTTTGGTCGGTTGAAAAGCAAAAGATCGCAGCCTTCGGCAGCTCCTACATGGATCGTGTTTCACCTGTAGGAGCTGCCGAAGGCTGCGATCTTTTAGAGGCTTAACGCTGCAACACCAGAATCCGCGACAACAACTCATCCCGGTCGACATAGCAACCCTGGAAGTGCCGCGCCCCGGTGGCGGGGTCGAAGGCGTTGCGGGCGTGCAGGGTGCGGCGGTTGTCGAAGCACCACAGCTCACCGGGATTGAGCCGCTGCATCAGGCGGAACCGGGGTTCGCGCGTCATCGCGATAAAGCGCCGGTAGGCGTGATAGAGCCTGGGCATCTGTTCCACCGAGGTGTCGAACGGTCCGCGCAGAAAGTTCGCCATGCGGATTTCCGATACCTGCCCCAACGTATCCAGGGCGATGATCGGCGCGAGGCAGCGGTAGTCGCTGTGGCGGTCCTTGTTGCGAAACTCCACGGGGATTTCGCAAAGGCTTTTGAATGACTCCGGGTCTTCTCGGCGCAGCGCATCGGCGATGGCAAAACCGTCGACAAATATGCTTTCGCCGCCCTCGGCGTCATTGACCAGGCAATGCAGGAATTGCAGCCCCGGTTGCAGCTCTCGGGTCGGCAAATCACTGTGCAGCGGCAGGTTGAAAGCGGTGTAGGCGTTGCTGTCGGCGTCGGCCTTCGATTGCACGTTGAACAGCACGCCGAAATTGCTCTCGCGGATGAAGGAAATCCGTTGCGCGATCAGCTTCAGGGAGCCGGGTTCGGTAGGCACGCCACGAACCTGGGTCAGGCCGACATCGCGAACCGCCAGCAGCCATTGCAGCAACGCCTGCGGGTCGTTCATCAGTGCTTGATATTCGAATACCGGCAACTGCAAATCGCTGTGCCAGAGCCTGGCTTTGGGCTTGCGTGCCAGGCGTTCGGCGCGGGATTCATCGTCATAGGCGTGGGCGCGCAGCCAGCCGGGATCGAAGCGGCTGGCGTGGCCATCCTGCCAATCCACCGACAGGCTGCCATCGGTGTCGATGTGTACGGCGTCAGGCATCAGGTCTTGAGCCACATCGACGATTTCCAGTACTTGCTCGCGGGTCACGGTGTAGACGCATTGCGGGCACGGGCAGTTGTCCCGCAGCCATTGATGGTGGAAAGGGCTGACGCGATCGTCGGCCCACTTCACCAGAACCCGGTCCGCCAATGTCTGCACGCCAGTCAGCGCGCTGATCAACGGATAGGTACGAAAGTCGGCAAATGCAGCGGCGGTGTTCATGGCGATCTCCTTGTTATTTTTTTGGGGGTAATGCGATCACTCGGCCAATGTACCCGGGCGTTGGCAGGTCCGCCTGTTCGGCGACGATGGCTTGCAGCCGATTCAAGGACTGTTCGCTGAACGGGGCCGAACGGGGTCCGGCGAGATCCACGTGCAGCAGCATCTGTTCATTACCGGCGAGCTCCTTGTCATCTCCGACCAGATGCAGGCTGTGATAGAGGTGCAGGCGTTTGCTGTCGTGGGCGATGATCTGGGTGTGCACTTCGACTTGGGCGTCGAGTTTCACTTCGTGCAGGTAGTTGAGGTGCAGTTCGAGAGTGAACAACGAGTTGCCGCTGGCTTCCCGGCTGTTGCTGTCCAGGCCCAGGCGATCCATCAGGGCGTCGGTGGCGTAGCTGAAAATCAGCAGGTAGAAGGCGTCGCGCAGGTGGCCGTTGTAGTCGACCCAGTCGGGGATGATGGTGGTTTGGTAGGTGGTGAGGGTGGGCATGGTTCAGGTTCCGATAATAGTGGTGACTGGGCTACCGCTTTCGCGAGCAAGCCCGCTCCCACATTGGAATGCGTCCCCCTGTGGGAGCGGGCTTGCTCGCGAAGGGGCCAGACCTGCTGGCCCATCAACTGACGGTCTACTCGCTGAAGGCCATCCCATGCTTCTCTTTGGTGGTCTTCACCGCCTCCAGCACTGCCAGCAGGCAGTCATCACGATAGCGCTCCAGTGCCGAAATGCTGTGTTTACCCAGTTGATCGCTGGTGCCCTCGACCACGTCGTCGATCAGTTTGTCGGTCAGTTCCGGCGCCGGCAGGTAGGTCCACGGCAACTGCAATGCAGGGCCGAACTGCGCCATGAAGTGACGCATACCGGCATCACCACCGGCCAGGGTGTAGGTCAGGAAGGTGCCCATGAACGACCAGCGCAAGCCTGCGCCGAAACGAATCGCATCGTCGATTTCACCGGTAGTCGCCACGCCGTCGTTGACCAGATGCAGCGCCTCACGCCACAGCGCTTCGAGCAGGCGGTCGGCGATGAACCCCGGCACTTCCTTGCGCACGTGCAACGGGCGCATCCCCAAGGATTCATAGACCTTCATCGCCGCTTG
This sequence comes from Pseudomonas sp. GW456-E7, assembly GCF_059424105.1. NCBI lineage: Bacteria > Pseudomonadati > Pseudomonadota > Gammaproteobacteria > Pseudomonadales > Pseudomonadaceae > Pseudomonas > Pseudomonas sp. GW456-E7. The sequence goes on from NZ_JBWKZB010000031.1 coordinate 16,176, forward strand.
CACGGCTTCGGGCGCGGTGTTTTTACCGCCGACCACTTCGACCAGCGGCAGAAGGTAAACCGGGTTGAACGGGTGACCGACCACGCAGCGCTCCGGGTGCGTGGCGCTCTCGTAGAACTCGCTCGGCAGCAGGCCGGAGGTGCTGGAGCCGATCAACGCATTGGGCTTGGCCGCCGCGCTGATTTTGCTGTGCAGGTCCAGTTTCAGCTCAAGGCGTTCCGGGGCACTTTCCTGGATGAAGTCAGCGTCGCGAACGCATTCTTCGATGGTCGCGACAAATCGCAGGCGGTCCTGCGATGCACCCGGCGCCAGGCCTTGTTTCTCCAGTGCGCCCCAGGCGTTGGCGACGCGTTTGCGCAGGGCTGCTTCAGCGCCTGGTGCCGGATCCCAAGCCACTACGTCCAGGCCATGGGCGAGGGCGCGGGACACCCAGCCGCTGCCGATGACACCGCTGCCCAGGGCGGCGAAGGTTTTGATTTCGGTGATGAAGCTCATGGTCAATTCCTGAATTTGGCTCGGAAAAAAACTGTGGGAGCGAGCTTGCTCGCGATGGCGGTATTCCTGCCGCAGATGATGCTTCGGATGTACCGATGTCATCGCGAGCAAGCTCGCTCCCACAGGGGGAAAGATGTTGTGAATTAACCGCGCTGGGTCAGGCCCATTTTCTTGCGGCCTTCAGCGGGAGTGAGGACGCGGGCGCCGAGGCGGCTGAGGATTTCCGTGGCGCGTTCGACCAGTTGGCCGTTGGTCGCCAGCACGCCCTTGTCCAGCCACAGGTTGTCTTCCAGCCCGACCCGCACGTTGCCGCCGAGCAACACCGCTTGCGCCGCCATCGGCATCTGCATGCGACCGATACCAAAGCCGGCCCAGACCGCGTCGGCCGGCAGGTTGTCGACCATGGCCTTCATGGTGGTGGTGTCCGCCGGGGCGCCCCACGGGATGCCCAGGCACAGCTGGAACAATGGGTTGTCGAGCAGGCCTTCCTTGATCATCTGCTTGGCGAACCACAGGTGGCCGGTGTCGAAGATTTCCAGCTCGGCCTTCACGCCCAGCTCTTGAATGCGTTTGGCACCAGCGCGCAGCTGGGCCGGGGTGGAAACGTAAATGGTGTCGCCGTCGCCGAAGTTCAGGGTGCCGCAATCGAGGGTGCAGATTTCCGGCAGCAGTTCTTCGACGTGGGCCAGACGGGTCAGCGGGCCGACCAGATCGGTGTTCGGGCCGAATTCCATCGGATTTTCGCCGGCACCGATTTCCAGGTCGCCGCCCATGCCGGCAGTGAGGTTGACGATGATGTCCACGTCCGCCTCGCGGATACGCTCCATCACCTCGCGATACAGCGCCACATCACGGCTGAACTTGCCGGTTTGCGGGTCACGTACATGGCAGTGAACCACGGTGGCACCGGCCTTGGCGGCTTCCACGGCGGCAGCCGCGATTTGTTTCGGGGTGACCGGCACGTGTGGGCTCTTGGCGGTCGTGTCGCCAGCACCGGTGAGTGCGCAGGTGATGATGACGTCGTGGTTCATTTGGCGGTTCCTTACAGGCGAGTTTTTGGTTTTGGCCAGGCGTGGTGGTCCCGTTCGCAGCCCGTTTGGGCTGCGATACGGTGGTGGGTTCGGGTTTATTTACTGGTCAGTTGCAGGTTTTCAGCGGCCGGTTTGCCATCGAAGGTAGTGACGCCTTCAAGCCAGCGTTTTTTGTCCTGCGGGTGATCCTTGAGCCATTGTTTGGCCGACTCGAGAGCGTCCTTGTGGTCCAGCAGTGGCTGCATCATCCGGCTCTCGTCTTCGGCGGTGAACGTCAGGTTGCTCAGCAGGCGACCGATGTTCGGGCATTGCTCGGCGTAGGTCGGCGCGGTGACGGTCCACACGGTTGCCTTGCCTTCGTTCGGGCCGAGGGCGTCGTCGCTGCCGGTGAGGTAGGTCATTTTCACGTTGACGTTCATCGGGTGCGGCGCCCAGCCGAAGAACACCACGGCTTCGTTGCGACGCACGGCGCGGTCCACCGCGGCGAGCATGCCGGCTTCGCTGGACTCGACCAGCTGGAACTTGCCGAGGCCGAACTGATTCTTGGAGATCATCGCCTTGATCTGGGTATTGGCGCCCGAGCCAGGCTCGATGCCGTAGATCTTGCCGCCCAGTTCTTTTTCGAATTTGGCGATGTCAGCGAAGGTTTTCAGTCCCTTGTCGGCGAGGTAGGTCGGCACGGCGAGTGTCGCGCGGGCGTCTTGCAGGCTTGGCGCTTCAAGCACCTTGACCTGCTTGGCATCGACGAACGGGGTGATGGTCTGGGTCATCAGCGGGTTCCAGTAGCCGAGGAACAGGTCCAGACGCTGGTCGCGGATCCCGGCGAAGATGATTTGCTGGGAGGCGCTGGTTTGTTTGGTGCTGTAGCCGAGGCCATCGAGCAATACCTGGGTCATGGCACTGGTGGCGATCACGTCGGTCCAGTTCACTACACCCATGCGCACGTTCTGGCATGCGGCGGGTTCGGCGGCCATGACACTGGCGCTCAGTAACGCGGTACCACTGAGTGCAAGAACACAGCTGCTGATCAGTCGTTTCATTCTCAGGTTCCTCGGCAGTTCGTTTATTGTGAGTTCCGGTGTCTGATGCGCCGGTGATGCCAAGTTACGCAGCAAAGCACCGATGAAAGCGCACTGCGGCGACCAGCTCTTGCACTGCAGCGACCTGCGCTCTTGAAAGCCGCTTGCAACTGGCGTATCAACATCCTCACGCTGCCCGCCCTCTCGTTACCTGGCCTCTTGTTACCTGCTAAGCGAGTGCGCTCCATGTCCCAGGATTTCTACTTCTTGTTGATGCCGGGTTTCTCGGCCATCGGATTCATCTCGGCCATCGAGCCGTTGCGGGTCGCCAATCGCTTTCGTGGCGAGCTTTATCGCTGGCATGTGCTGAGCGCCGATGGCGGGGCAGTGCTGGCCAGTAACGGTATGTCGGTCAACGCCGATGCGGCGCTGGAGCCGCTGAAGAAGGGCGCGACCTTGTTGGTGGTCGCCGGCTTCGAACCTCTGAAATTCGCCACCCCGGCGCTTGAGCATTGGTTGCGCCGACTGGACAACGAAGGCGTGACCCTTGGCGCCATCGACACCGGCAGTTTCATCCTCGCCGAGGCGGGTTTGCTCGACGGCCATCGCCTGACCCTGCACTGGGAAGCCATCGACGCCTTCAAGGAGTCTTATCCACAGCTCAGCGTCACCCAGGAATTGTTCGAGATCGACCGCCGGCGCATCACCTCCGCTGGCGGCACCGCCTCCATCGATTTAATGCTGGATTTGATCGCCCAGGCCCATGGCCCGGAACTGGCGATCCAGGTCAGCGAACAATTTGTACTCGGCCGTATCCGCCCGCGCAAAGACCACCAACGCATGGAAGTCGCCACGCGCTATGGCATCAGCAACAAGAAACTGGTGCAGGTGATTGGTGAGATGGAACAGCACAGCGAACCGCCGCTGAGTACGCTGGAGCTGGCGGAATCGATCAAGGTGACGCGGCGGCAGTTGGAGCGGTTGTTCCGGTTGCACCTGAACGACACGCCGAGCAATTTCTATCTGCGACTGAGGCTGGAGAAGGCGCGGCAACTGCTCCGTCAGACAGACATGAGCGTGCTAGAGGTGAGCATTGCCTGCGGGTTTGAGTCGCCGTCGTATTTCACCCGCAGTTATCGGGCGAAATATGAGCGATGCCCGCGGGAGGATCGACGTACCGCTAAAGCGTAAAATCAAAAGATCGCAGCCTTTGGCAGCTCCTACATGGGGTCCTCCTGTAGGAGCTGCCGAAGGCTGCGGTCTTTTGATCTTGGCGGTATTACTTCTTCAACAGCGCCGAACAAGCCGCTTTAAACGCCTCATGCTGATACTTGTTCAGCGTCTGCGGCAGCTCGACATTGAAATTCTTGCACTGCGCCGTGATGGTCTGCGGCGACAGCAAGGTTACATCGCAATTCTCCAGTAACTGGAAAACCCCTTCGATCTTGAACGTGGTCGGCCCACCGGCGAATTCGCCCTTTTTGCTGCGCTTCTTGATCGCGATGCGGTCGATGGAATTCTCACGGACAAACGAAGCGACCTGAGCGGCGAACACTTTGACGTTGGCGGCTTCGTCGTCATCGTCCAGGGCAATTTTCTTGGTAGCGAGCGCGAGATGGCTCAGCGTCTGACCGTCCAGCGTGGCCACGGCGATGATCGCTTCGCTGCCTTTGATTTCGATGCCGCAGACTTTCATGTTGAATCCCTTTACTGGCTGAAGCGTGCAGCTTACAGCTCAAGTTGAGTGGCGAATGGATCATTCCTGCCCAATCGACTCCAAAAACTCCGACCGTTCATCACTCATCCGCGCAATGCAGTCGTTCTGGGCAATGGTGAAAGCCTTGCTGCCACTCGTGGCCGGGAAGGCTTCAACGGCGCAGTCGGCATCCCGGGTCTTCAGCCATTGCTGTTGGGCGGCCTTGAGCTTGGCGGTGATGTCGGCCAGTTGCGACGGGTTTTTGCCGTATTGCGACTGCATGCGGTCGTTCAGGCCCTGGAGGTTTTCCTTGAGCAGGTCTTCGGCGCTGGTTTTGCTGAAGGCCGAGCACTCGAGGGTCTGGACGTCGTTTTCGACTTTATCGCACGGGTTGTCGTCGGACTCCTCCGCTGCGTGTACGCCGGTCGCAATCAATGCCAAAGCCAGAAGGATGGATTTCATTCAGGTCGCCGCTCTATTCCAGTGATGCAGCGAATTCTGGCCCATGCCGAGGGCCTTGAACAGGTCGCTGATTGTGTCTGGCGACGACCCTTTGTCGCGGATTGACGCTTTCGGCAAACCCCCTGTCGTTTTTGCACCCGGTCGCCGAGGCACCGAGGCATATGCTGGCCCCAAAGCGCCGGCAGACGATTCGGCGCATGAATCGCTAATAAGGGGACAGCCTGATGAGCCCAGCCGAATTGCACGCCGACAGCATCGTTATCGACGGGCTGATTATTGCCAAGTGGAACCGTGAACTGTTCGAAGACATGCGCAAGGGCGGTTTGACCGCAGCCAACTGCACCGTGTCGGTGTGGGAGGGCTTTCAGGCCACCGTCAACAACATTGCCGCGAGCCAGAAGCTGATCCGCGAGAACAGCGACCTGGTGATGCCGGTGCGTACCACCGCCGACATCCGCAAGGCCAAGGAGCAGGGCAAGACCGGCATCCTCTTCGGCTTCCAGAATGCCCATGCCTATGAAGACCAGATCGGCTATGTCGAGGTGTTCAAGCAGCTCGGCGTGGGCATCGTGCAGATGTGCTACAACACCCAGAACCTGGTGGGCACCGGTTGCTACGAGCGTGATGGCGGCCTGTCGGGCTTCGGTCGCGAAATCGTCGCCGAGATGAACCGCGTTGGCGTGATGTGCGACCTGTCCCACGTTGGCTCCAAGACTTCCGAAGAAGTCATCCTCGAGTCGAAAAAGCCGGTCTGCTACTCCCACTGCCTGCCGTCGGGGCTCAAGGAGCACCCGCGCAACAAGTCCGATGAAGAACTCAAGTTCATTGCCGACCACGGCGGCTTTGTCGGCGTCACCATGTTCGCGCCATTCCTCGCCAAGGGTATCGACTCGACCATCGACGACTACGCCGAAGCCATCGAGTACGTGATGAACATCGTCGGCGAAGACGCCATCGGCATCGGCACCGACTTCACCCAGGGCCATGGCCAGGACTTCTTCGAATACCTGACCCACGACAAGGGCTACGCCCGCCGCCTGACCAGCTTCGGCAAGATCATCAACCCGCTGGGCATCCGCACCGTGGGCGAGTTCCCGAACCTGACCGAAACCCTGCTCAAGCGCGGTCACTCCGAGCGAGTGGTGCGCAAGATCATGGGCGAAAACTGGGTAAGCGTCCTCAAGGACGTCTGGGGCGAGTAAGCCACTGCACCTCTGAATCCTTTCCCCCGGCCGCCCGCGCCGGGGGCAACACCAAAATTTTTCTGGAGTTAAGTTTCCATGGCCAAGATCGCCCCGCAATTGCCAATCGAAGTCGACAGCGAGACCGGTGTCTGGACGTCCGACGCCCTGCCGATGCTGTATGTGCCACGGCATTTCTTCGTCAACAACCACATGGGCATCGAGGAAGTGCTGGGCGCTGAAGCCTATGCTGAAATTCTCTACAAGGCCGGCTACAAGTCCGCCTGGCACTGGTGTGAAAAAGAAGCCGAATGCCATGGCCTGGAAGGCGTCGCGGTGTTCGAGCACTACATGAAGCGTCTTTCGCAGCGCGGCTGGGGCCTGTTCAAGATCCAGGACATCGACCTCGACAAAGGCACCGCCAGCGTCAAGCTCGAACACTCGGCGTTCGTCTACGTGTACGGCAAGGTCGGGCGCAAGGTCGACTACATGTTCACTGGCTGGTTTGCCGGCGCGATGGACCAGATCCTCGCCGCTCGCGGCAGCAAGATCCGCACCGTGGCCGAGCAAGTCTACGGTGGCTCCGAAGAGGGCCACGAAGACGGCTTGTTCATCGTCAAGCCGTTGTAAGTCGAGGAACCCGCCATGGCTTTCGAAGCAATGTTCCAGCCGATCCAGATCGGCAAACTGACCATCCGTAACCGCGTGCTCAGCACCGCGCACGCCGAGGTTTATGCCACCGACGGCGGCATGACCACCGATCGGTACGTCAAGTATTACGAAGAGAAAGCCAAGGGCGGGATCGGCCTGGCGATTTGCGGCGGTTCGTCCGTGGTGGCCATCGACAGCCCGCAGGAGTGGTGGAGTTCGGTCAACCTGTCCACCGACCGCATCATTCCGCACTTCCAGAATCTGGCCGATGCCATGCACAAGCACGGCGCCAAGATCATGATCCAGATTACCCACATGGGCCGTCGCTCGCGTTGGGACGGCTTCAACTGGCCGACGCTGATGTCGCCGTCGGGTGTGCGCGAGCCGGTGCACCGTGCCACTTGCAAAACCATCGAGCCGGAGGAAATCTGGCGGGTGATCGGTAACTACGCTCAAGCGGCTCGCCGCGCCAAGGCCGGTGGCCTGGACGGTGTCGAGCTGTCGGCGGTGCACCAGCACATGATCGACCAGTTCTGGAGCCCGCGGGTCAACAAGCGTACCGACGAATGGGGCGGCACCTTCGAAGGCCGGATGAAGTTCGGTCTGGAAGTCTTGAAAGCCGTACGCGCCGAGGTCGGTGACGATTTCTGCGTGGGCATGCGCATCTGTGGTGACGAGTTCCACCCGGACGGCCTGTCCCACGAAGACATGAAGCAGATCGCCAAGTATTACGACGACACCGGCATGCTCGACTTCATCGGCGTCGTAGGTTCGGGTTGCGACACCCACAACACCCTGGCCAACGTGATTCCGAACATGAGTTATCCGCCGGAGCCGTTCCTGCACCTGGCGGCCGGCATCAAGGAAGTGGTCAAGGTTCCAGTGCTGCACGCGCAGAACATCAAGGACCCGAACCAGGCCACCCGTATCCTGGAAGGCGGTTACGTCGACATGGTCGGCATGACCCGCGCGCACATCGCCGACCCGCACCTGATCGCCAAGATCAAGATGGGCCAGATCGACCAGATCAAGCAATGCGTCGGTGCCAACTACTGCATCGACCGTCAGTATCAGGGCCTGGATGTGCTGTGCATTCAGAACGCCGCGACTTCTCGTGAATACATGGGTCTGCCGCACATCATCGAAAAAACCACTGGCGTGAAGCGCAAGGTGGTGGTGGTCGGTGCCGGTCCTGCCGGGATGGAGGCCGCCCGCGTGGCCGCCGAGCGTGGCCACGACGTGACCCTGTTCGAGAAAAAGGAGTTCATCGGCGGGCAGATCACCACCGCATCGAAAGCCCCGCAACGGGACCAGATCGCCGGTATCACCCGCTGGTATCAACTGGAACTGGCACGGTTGAAAGTCGACCTGCGCCTGGGCACCGCGGCTGACGCGCCAACCATCATGGACCTGCGTCCGGACGTGGTGGTGCTGGCTGTCGGCGGTCATCCGTTCATCGAGCAGAACGAACACTGGGGCGCGGCTGAAGGCCTGGTGGTCAGCAGCTGGGACATCCTCGACGGCAAGGTTGCACCGGGCAAGAACGTGCTGGTCTACGACACCATTTGCGAGTTCACCGGCATGTCGACCGCTGACTTCATCGCGGACAAGGGCAGCCAGGTCGAGATCGTTACCGACGACATCAAGCCGGGCGTGGCCATCGGGGGTACATCGTTCCCGACTTACTACCGCAGCATGTACCCGAAAGAAGTGATCATGACCGGCGACATGATGCTGGAGAAGGTCTACCGCGAAGGCGACAAGCTCGTAGCGGTACTGGAAAACGAATACACCGGCGCCAAAGAGGAGCGGGTGGTTGACCAGGTGGTCGTGGAAAACGGCGTGCGTCCGGACGAAGAAATCTACTACGCGCTGAAGGAAGGCTCGCGCAACAAAGGCCAGATCGACGTCGAAGCCTTGTTCGCGATCAAGCCGCAACCTTGCCTGGAACAGAGCGGCGACGGCTACCTGCTGTTCCGCATTGGTGACTGCGTGGCCCAGCGTAACGTGCACGCGGCGATCTATGACGCGCTGCGGTTGTGCAAGGATTTCTAAAGGCTGCACTTGACCCTGTGGGAGCTTCACCATGTTGAACACCCTTCTTCCAATCCTGTTGTTCGCAGCCCTGGGCCTTGGTGTCCTGGGCGCGTTGCGGCGGGTGGCCATGTGGCGCCGGGGCCGGGCTTCGAAAGTCGACCTGATCGGCGGCCTGTTCGCCATGCCCAAGCGCTACATGGTCGACTTGCACCATGTGGTGGCGCGGGACAAATACATTGCCAACACCCACGTCGCCACGGCCGGCGGTGCGGTGGCGTCCATCGTGTTGGCGATTCTGGTGCATGGTTTCGGCCTGCATAACCGCTTCCTCGGCTATGCGCTGCTGCTGATGTCGGCGGTGATGTTCGTCGGCGCGATCTTCGTTTACCTGCGTCGGCGCAACCCACCGTCGCGTCTGTCGAAAGGCCCATGGATGCGCCTGCCGAAAAGCCTGCTGGCGTTCTCGACCTCGTTCTTCCTGTTGACCCTGCCGGTGGCGGGCATCCTCCCGGAAAACTTCGGCGGCTGGCTGTTGGCAGCGATTCTCGGGGTTGGCGTGTTGTGGGGCGTGTCGGAACTGTTCTTCGGCATGACCTGGGGCGGGCCGATGAAGCACGCCTTTGCCGGCGCCTTGCACTTGGCCTGGCACCGCCGCGCCGAGCGCTTTGGTGGCGGCCGTTCCACCGGTTTGAAGCCGCTGGATCTTAGCGACCTGAGTGCGCCATTGGGCGTGGAAAAACCCAAGGATTTCACCTGGAACCAATTGCTCGGCTTCGATGCCTGCGTGCAGTGCGGTAAATGCGAAGCCGCGTGCCCGGCCTTCGCCGCCGGCCAGCCGTTGAACCCGAAAAAACTGATTCAGGACATGGTCGTCGGCCTGGCCGGTGGCACCGATGCCAAATTCGCTGGCAGCCCCTATCCCGGCAAAGCGATTGGAGAGCACGCTGGGAATCCGCATCAACCGATCGTCAACGGACTGGTGGACGCCGAGACCCTGTGGTCGTGCACGACTTGCCGCGCCTGCGTCGAGGAGTGCCCGATGATGATCGAGCACGTCGATGCCATCGTCGACATGCGCCGTCACCTGACCCTGGAAAAGGGCGCGACCCCGAACAAGGGTGCCGAAGTCCTGGAAAACCTGATCGCCACCGACAACCCGGGCGGCTTTGCGCCAGGCGGGCGGATGAACTGGGCGGCGGACTTGAACCTCAACCTGCTCAGCGAAAAGAAATCCACCGACGTGCTGTTCTGGGTTGGCGACGGCGCCTTCGACATGCGCAACCAGCGCACCCTGCGCGCCTTCGTCAAAGTGCTCAAGGCGGCGAAAATCGACTTCGCCGTGCTCGGCCTCGAAGAACGCGACAGCGGTGACGTGGCCCGGCGCCTGGGCGATGAAGCAACGTTCCAATTGCTGGCCAAGCGCAACATCCAGACCCTGGCCAAGTACAGCTTCAACCGCATCGTCACCTGCGATCCGCACAGCTTCCACGTGCTGAAAAACGAGTACGGCGCCTTCGACGGCAACTACCTGGTGCAGCACCACAGCACCTACATGGCGGAAATCATCGATGCTGGCGCGCTGAACCTCGGTCAGCACAAAGGTGACAGCGTGACTTACCACGATCCGTGCTACCTCGGCCGCTACAACGGCGAATACGAGGCGCCGCGCCAGGTGCTGCGCGCGCTGGGGATCGAAGTGAAAGAGATGCAACGTTCCGGTTTCCGCTCCCGCTGCTGCGGCGGTGGCGGCGGTGCGCCGATCACCGACATTCCGGGCAAGCAACGCATTCCTGACATGCGCATGGAAGACATCCGCGAAACCGGTGCCGAACTGGTGGCCGTGGGTTGTCCACAGTGCACCGCGATGCTCGAAGGCGTGGTCGAACCCCGACCGCTGATCAAGGACATCGCCGAACTGGTGGCCGACGCGTTGCTCGATGACGCCGCGCCCGCCAAGACACCCGTCAAGCGCGAACCTGCGGAGGCCCACTGATGAGCGACATTATTCGCCGCGACCCTCGGGCCGAATGGATCGCCCGCAACCGTCTGCATCCATTGCACGCGGCCATGCAACCGGCGCAGCACAGCTGGATGGGGCCTAACGGTGTCATCCGCAAGAATCCCCATGGCATTGGCTTTATCGGTCCCAATGGCATCAAGCGCATCGACCGCAGCGGCGCCCAGCAGGGCGGGACGACTAAACGTTCAGCCGCGGTTGAAGTGCAATTGCCATTGCATCAGGTGGCCGCGCCGGCGTTTTACATCAGCGTGGTGCCGGACATGGTCGGTGGCCGCTTGAGCAGTCACGACCGCGACCTGCTGGGCCTGGCCCATCAACTGGCCGGCAAGGACGGCGCGGTGCTGGCCGTGGTGTTCGGCGAGCACAAGGAAAGCGCTTTTGCCACGGCGGGCGTCGACCGCCTGCTGGTGTTGGAAGGCGAAGCATTCAACGGTTATGCACCGGAGCAACGGGTCCAGGGCTTGCGGGCTGTGGATAACCAGTTCAGCCCGCGTCACTGGTTGTTGCCGGACAGTCGCACCGGTGGCGGGGAACTGGGTCGGCGCTTTGCCGCCGCCCTGGGCGAACGCCCGGCCACACGGGTCTGGCAGGTCAAGGATCAGGAGTGCATCGGCCGCGCCGGTGCCGGTCTGCAAGACCTTGCCCGTCCGTTGGCGCGCTTGATTCTGGCGGCTGCCGAGTGCGCCGAACCGGTCAGTGAAACCCGTCATGAAGCGTTGCCGGTGGAGTTATCCACAACCGTGGCGCGCAGCCTGTCGCGGATTGAAGACCTGGGTGCGGTAGCGGTGGACCCGGCCGCGATTCCGATGGCCGAGGCCGAGTTCATTTTCTCCGGCGGCAACGGGGTCAAGGACTGGGGCCTTTTCCACAGGACCGCCGAAGCCCTTGGCGCGACCGAAGGCGCATCGCGGGTGGCGGTGGACGACGGCTTCATGGCCCGCGACCGTCAGGTCGGGGCATCCGGTACCTGGGTGACTGCACGGGTCTATGTGGCCGTGGGGATTTCCGGGGCGATCCAGCACCTGCAGGGCATCGGTGCCTGCGACAAGGTGGTGGCGATCAACCTCGACCCTGGCTGCGACATGATCAAGCGTGCCGACCTCTCGGTGATCGGCGAGAGTGCGGAGATTCTTCAAGCCTTGATCGAAGCGGTAGAGGCTTACCGCAACGACGCCAAGCGCGATGCGGCTTAAGGGAAGGAAAGGGTTATGAGCACGAAAATCATCAGCCTGGTGTCCATCGGCGCCCACCCGACGTCCGGTCGGCCGCGTCGCGCGGAACAGGATGCGCGGGCGGTGGAACTGGGCCTGCAACTGGCTGGGGATAACTTGCAGGTGCTGCATGCCGGCGACATCGCCGAGCCTGCGCTGCGCGCTTACCTGGGCATGGGCCTCGAACAGTTGCATGTGCTTGAGCAACCCGAGGGTGCCGATGCGCTGCCGGCACTGACCGAGTATCTGCGCGATGCCGGTGCTCAGGTGGTATTGACCGGCAGCCAGGCGGAAACCGGTGAAGGCTCGGGCATGTTGCCCTTCCTGCTGGCTGAAAGCCTGGGCTGGCCGCTGGTGGTGGGGCTGGCACAGGTCGAGTCCATCGATGGCGGTTCGGCGCTGGTGCTGCAAGCCTTGCCGCGCGGTCAACGTCGTCGGCTGAAGGTGCGCCTGCCGTTTCTGGCAACGGTGGACAACGCCGCGCCCAAGCCTCGCCAGAGCGCATATGGCCCGGCCCGACGCGGCGTGCTGCAAGCGCAGGACGTTGAAGTCGTCGATGATGAACTGCTTGCAGTCGCCAGCCTGCAACCGGCCAAACCACGGCCCAAGCGCCTGAAAGTGATCAAGGCCAAGAGCGGCGCCGACCGCATGAAAGCCGCGACGGCCAAGGCCAGTGGTGGGGGCGGGCAGGTGCTCAAAGGCGTGACGGCCCAGGCCGGCGCCGAGGCCATCCTCAAATTGCTGATTGAAGAAGGTGTGGTCCGCTAACGCTTTCTGTAGGAGCTGCCGCAGGCTGCGATCTGTTGATCTTGTTTTTAATAATCAAGGTCAAAAGATCGCAGCCTGCGGCAGCTCCTGCATGTGGATCGGATAAATCTGGCAGAGAAAAAACAATGGCAGTTGAATTTCGTTCGGCAGTGCGCGCGGATGCGCGTGAGATTGCGCGGTTGTTTCAGATTTCATCCGAGGGCGCTTCAGATTACATCTGGAGTCAGATCGCAGAACCCGGCCAGGATCTGTTGGATGTCGGCGCCATTCGGTATGCCCGCGACAGCGTGGATTTTTCCTACCAGAACTGCCTGATTGCCGAGGCCGATGGCCAGGTCATTGGCATGATGCACAGTTACGCGATGCGCCACGATCCACTGGCGGTGCCGACGACCGACCCGGTACTGGCGCCTTATGCCGACATGGAAGTGCCCGACACCCTGTATATCTCCAGCCTGGCCCTGCATGAAGGCTGGCGTAACCGGGGGCTGGGCATGCAGTTTCTCGCCCATGCTCAAGAACGGGCCGACCGACTGGGGCTCAATGGCCTGAGCCTGATCGACTATGCCGCCAATACCGGTGCCCGGCGTTTCTATGAAAGGCACGGCTTCACAATCATCAAGACCTGTCGGGTCACACCTCACCCGATGATCCGCGTCACGGGAGACGCTTATCTCATGCACAGGCCACTCTCAAGCTGCTGATCGAAGAGGGCGTGGTTCGCTGGTTTGAAAACAGCGCAAGCAGAGTGCTGGCGAGCAAGCCCTTACCCGGATTCGTTCTAGGGTGTTTGTGGAACAGAGGCCGCAGGAGTGGGTGCCACCTGTACGGGTGGTGGCACCGTCGGCGGTGCCGCTTGCTGTTCCACCGGTGGGGGCAACGGCTGCCAGGTGGCATCCGGTTGCTGCATCGGTGGTGGCAGCGGTGCACTCAGGGTGCTGGAGCCGCCACTGGATTTGAGTGTGAGGCTATTGCTCGTATCACGCAGGATCATCCCTTCGGTGGAACTGCGCGCCTCGGTGCCGCTGTGGAAGGTGCTGACCTGGGAGATCGGCAGATCCAGATTGCGTTCGATTCGGGGGGTGAGCAGCAGGATGATTTCGGTCTTCTGCTGGGTGCCCAGGTTGGTACCGAACAAGGTTTTGCCTAGCCAGGGGATATTGCTCAGCCATGGCAAGCCAGACCCCTCATCAATGTCTGCCGTGCGGATCAGCCCTGAGACCACCTGGGTTTCATTGTTGCGTGCCGTCAGCATGGTCTTGGTGGAACGGGATCCCAGCTCAAAGGTGGCCGGAACATTTTCCGAACCAGGGATACGTTTGGTGATGTGGCTCATTTCTACAAACAGATCGAGAGTGATTTCGTCGGCCAGGCTGATATTGGGCTGCACTTCGATTTTCAGACCCACGTCCTGATAGCTCACTGACGAGGTGCTGATCTGGTTGGCGGTAGTGGTAGTGATGACGGGGATCTTGTCACCGATATTGACCTGAGCCTTCTCGCGGTTTTTCACCCGAACCCTTGGGTTGGCCAGCGTCACGGTGTTACCGCTGCGTTGTAGCAGGTTGATTCGTGCTGAAGTACTCCCGGTGTCCAGCAAAATGTTATCGCCATTGATCCCCCGCAATGCGCTGATGGGCGTGCCGGCGAGACCTTCAGGCAAGTTGGCAAAGTTGCCCACCGACAGGCCGATGCTTTCCGGGTAGGCGATCCCCAGGTTCTGTTCGTCCGCCAGGCTGACTTCGAGCACCTGAATATCAACGGTCACTTCCGACTGGGCGATGTCGATGGCCTCCACCAGCTTTTCGACGGCGCTCAACGTGTCGAGACCATCGCGCACAATCACTGCATTGAGGCGTTCGTCCACCAGTACTTCCTTGGGCTTGAGCAACTGTTTGATTTCGGCGGCGATCAGCTTCGGGTCGCTGTGGCTCAGGTAGAAGGTGCGCACCGCCAGCTCACGGTATTCGCGATCTTTTTCCGGCCGTGAGGGGTACACCAGGATGGTGTTGGCGTTGAGGATTTTCTTCTGCAGTTGCTGGGTTGCCAGCAGCAGGTTGAGTGCATCTTCAGGGGTGGTTTTGGTGGCGGTCATGCTGGCGGCGGCATTGGGGTTCACGTCCTTGTCGATGACGAAGTTGACCCCGGACACGCGGGCGATGGTCTCGAAGATCGCCGCCAGGCTCTGGGAACTGAATTCCAGGCTCACGGGTTTGCGCATGGCTTCACTGAGGTCGGGGCTCAGGTTGTCGGCACTCACCAGCTCGCGGGTCAGGGCATTGCGCAGCTCCAGGGCCGCACGATAGTTGGGTTTTTGCGCGATGATCTGGCGCACCAGGTAGAGGGCTTCTACCGGGTTACTGTCTTTGATCGCAAAAGCCCGAGCCAATTGCGGGCGCAGTTGCGTCATCATCTGGATGCTCTGGATTTCCTGGCGGGCGCCGAGGTTGCCGGGGTCGTACTTGAGGATGGTTTGCATCGCCGCGATGGCCGCGGCGTCATCACCGCGCATCAACGCGGCACTGGCCTCGCGGCTGTATTGGGCGACCAGTATTTCCAGCTTGCTGAAGTTGGCGGTGCGCAAGCGCACGTCTTCGGGATTTTCCTTGGCTTCGGCTTGCAGCAGTTCTACCGAATCCACGATCTGTCCTTTCTGGCGCAGTTCGTCGCTTTGCTCGATGGCGCGTTGCGTCTCGCAACCGGTCAGCAGGATCAATCCAAAGCTGCAATGAACTAATGTGCGCGTTGACATGAGCGTTCTCTTTGTCCCGTCACGGGTAGGTACCCAGGTGTAAAGTGCTGACGTGCTTCATGGGCAAGTACGTCAGCACCACGCGGGTGTCAGTCAATTTGTCCAGTCGGTAGTCTTTGTCGAGCATGCCGCCAGGCCGAATCCGGCCTGGTACCGTGCATTGGTTGCACAAGGTGTAATGGTTGCCGTTGCCTCTGAGCACGACGATCTTGGCCTGGTTTTGATAGCGCCATTGCGCACTGACAACGAACGGCAGTGGTGGCGGTGTCGGTATCGGGTTGCTGACGACCGAGGGCGCAGGAGGTGGCTGCCAGGTTTGTATCGGGAACACGTCCACCACGGTGCCGGGTTCAGCCACTCGTGTGTTCTTTGGCTCAGGCGCAGGAGGGGTGGGCACTCCGGGCGCGACTGCGGCGGGGGATGCTGGCGTGTCGGGACTGCCCGTCTGATCCTCCCAGAACAACCAGCCGCAACCGAACAGGGTGAGCAGCAGCAAGATCCGCAAATAGAGTGGCACTTTCATTCAATCACCCCCAATACGCTTAATTTGAGGTTGATGGTCAGTTGTGCAGCGTCGATCGCCTTGCGCTCCAGCCTGAGGTTTTCGATACGTACCGCCGGCTCTTGCACCACGGCGGCCAAGGCCTGACGTAAGGCTGGATAAGTCCCGGCCAGAGGGATTTCGATGTCCAGGCGTTGAAGTTCGCTATCGCCCGGCGTGGAGTAGGAAAGGGTGGTCTGATCGATACTGAAACCCTGTTGCTGAATGAGCGTCAGGATCTTTTCCAGGCGAATGGCGAAGGCCTGGGCACTGGGTAGTTTTTCTACCACTGCCGGCTCAGTGACCTGCACGTCTTGAGGGCGTTCGGCGATAGCTGCCTGCAGCTCCTGGCGACGCAGGGCGTCCTGCTCAAGGGACGGGGCAATCAGTGTCAGTTTGATCACCAGTGTGCCGGCCATGGCCCCAATGGCGAGCACACCCCAGAAACCGAGAGTCTGCTGCCAGTGCACCAACCGCCAGCGCAGGCGTGGTAGCCATTGAGCGAGGCCGGGAAGCTGACGAGTCAGACGCTTCATCACGGCCTACCCGCCGCCAAGGGTAAGCTTGACCAGCACCGGCCGTGCCGGATCGTTGGTCTTGCGGTTGCTTTGTTGCAGGCTCACGTGAACACCCTCCAGGTCCTTGAGCCGCTCGACAAAGCGAAACGCGTCGCCCAGTACCCGAGCTTCCAGTTCCAGGTTCAACAGTTGGGCTTGGGTATTCACCTCCAGATGAGTCAGGGCTATGTCGCTGGACCATGCCTGGCCCAAGGCATCGAGCAGTGGGAAAGGCGTGACTGCTTGCTGGCTGAAGATCACCAGCTGTTCTTTTTGCTCGGGCGAGAGGTGGATGGCCGCTTGAATCAGTTGTTCCTGTTGTCGGGCCAACTGGATGAATTGCTGCT
Organism: Pseudomonas sp. GW456-E7; assembly: GCF_059424105.1. NCBI lineage: Bacteria > Pseudomonadati > Pseudomonadota > Gammaproteobacteria > Pseudomonadales > Pseudomonadaceae > Pseudomonas > Pseudomonas sp. GW456-E7. The sequence goes on from NZ_JBWKZB010000031.1 coordinate 32,944, forward strand.
CCAGTTCGTCGGTCTGTCGCTGCTGATGCTGCATCTGTTGCCAGTGTTCCCACGTCGTGAACATCACCATCAGGGTGATCAGCCAGAGCAATGCCACAAGGGGGCGGCGGGTGGTGCCGGGGTGCAGGAAATCGATCATCGGCGAGCGCGCAGCCCGCAGGCGTTGCCAGCGGTTCTGCAGATTCATGGTGCCGGCTCCATCAACCAGGGGTGGGGTGGTCCCAGCCAGTGTTCTGGAGGCTCAATGGGGCGAGGGGTGGCGACAAAGGATGCGGGTGCGTGTTGTTCAACCAGCAGGTTTGCGGTGAACAGGTTATCGCTCAAAAGGCTGTCGGGAGCGGTGTGTATCAAACAGACCTGGCTGATTGCCCCATTTTGCATGTATATGCAACCGAGGGCGCGGGCTTCAGGCACCGCCAACACACAGTCGCCAGGCAACTGTATGCGGTAATGCTGCAGGGCTGCCGTCAACAAAGGTGCACAGGTTCCCAGGGGCAGGGCCTTGAGTTTGAACAGGCTGCGCAAGTCTTCCAAAAGGTCCAGAGGGATGGCCACCGCAAGGCAGCTGTGACCGAAGCCAGCGTGGGCAACCTGCACCTGCCAAGGGAGCGGGTCAATGCCGGTCTGCTGGTTGAAGCTCGCCCGGGCGTAACCTTGCCAATCGGCCAGGCTGTACAGGCCGGCCTGCCAAGGCAGCATCCAGTAATGCACGTGTGGAAAACCGAGCAGCACCGTGACCCGGTCCAGATAACGTAGTCGTCCTCGTGGTGCCTGCTCCAGCAGGGTGGCGCAAGCACCCAGGGGCTCGCCATCCTGGTGACTGCGCCAGACGGGTCCCGTTTTCCAGCGGGGGCGAGCAGCCCAGGTGGCGCCGGAGCTGTGCAGCAACACCACATGCTCAATACAGAGAGATGACACGGTGAATTTCCTTGAGTGTGGTGTGACCGGCGGCAGCGCTCGCCAGTGCGATATCGCGGATAAACAGGTGGCCGGATTGCTGCGCCAACTCTCGCAGGGCAGACGCCGAACTGCGTTGCAGCAATCCCTCCTTGATGCTGTCGGTGACAGCCAACACTTCGGCCAGGGCCAATCGCCCGCGATAGCCGGTATGGCGGCAGGCTTCACAACCTTTGCCGATCCGGTAGCGGCCTTTCTTCAAGTGCAGGTGCGAGAGCTTCGCAAGTCGCGTCAGCTCGGCGTCGGGCTCGACTTCCACAGCGCATTCTTCGCATATGCGTCGTACCAGTCGTTGTGCGACCACGCCGTTCAGCGCCTCGACAAAGCTGGCCGGCTCCACGTCCATGTAGATAAATCGCTCCAGTACGCTGAAGGCGCTGTTGGCATGCACCGATGACATCACCAAGTGCCCGGTCAGGGCAGCCTGCACGGCAATGCCGGCCGTCTCGCCGTCGCGGATCTCCCCCACCAGAATCGTGTCCGGGTCATGGCGCAGAATCGAGCGCAGACCGCGGGCGAAGGTCAGACCCTTTTTGTCATTGACTGGAATTTGCAACACGCCCGGTAACTCGTACTCCACCGGGTCCTCGATGGTGATGATTTTTTTCTCGCCGGTGTTGGTCTCCGACAAGGCGGCATACAGAGTGGTGGACTTACCGCTGCCGGTCGGTCCCGTCACCAGCAACATGCCGTAGGGTTCGCTGGCGAGGGCGCGGATACGCTCGATGGTATCGGCGGCCAGCCCCAGGGCATCGAGGCTCAGCGATTCCCCCCGCTGCGACTTGTCGAGGATGCGCAGCACGGCATCTTCCCCGTGGATACTGGGCATGATCGATACCCGGAAATCCACCTCGCGAGCCTGAATTCTGGCTTTGAAACGACCGTCCTGAGGCACCCGTCGTTCGCCGATATCCAGCTCTGACAAGACCTTGATTCGCGACAGTGACTGCTCGGCCATGTCCAGCCCGGCGGCCTGTCCCATCTTTTGCAGTACGCCGTCGATGCGGTACTTGATCTCCAGACCCTGAGGCGTGGTTTCGACGTGAATATCGCTGGCGCGACTTTGCAGGGCATCGAACAACATCGAGTTGACCAGGCGCACCACCGGGTTGTCGTCGAGGGCGATGCTGCTCAGGGATATTTCCTGGGCGGTCTCCATGACTCGGGCATTTTCGTCGTCTTCGCCGAAGGGTTGCATGACCCGTTGGCTGGTTTCGGCGAGGGTCAACTGCTCTTTCACCGCACCCGGCAAGCTCATGGCCAGTGGCAGTGGCTGCAACGTTTTCGAAGACTGAATCCAGCGACGGCTGGCCAGTGAAAACGGATCCCCCAAAACCAGACAAGGTTCACCTTGCCAGTCCACCACCAGCACCTGATGGATCAGCGCCTGGGGCAGTGGCAGGAGGTCGAAGCGCCAGTGGTTGGCGAGATCCGGCGGCTCGATGGCCTTTAAGCCCAGCCGGGTGGCAAGCGTCTGCAATTGCTCGGGTGCCTTGCCCAGGGTCTCCAGCAAGTAATTGGCTAGCGATAGCCCTTGCTGTTCGGCCAGTGCCTGCCATTGCCGGATTTGATCACTCATGGCTTTTTATCCCTGGATTGAGCCCGCAAGCTCGAAAATCGGCATGTACAACATGAACACAATCAGCCCGATCAAGCCGCCGACCACCAGCATCAGCAGCGGTTCGAAGACCTTGCTGAACAATTCGATGGCCCGTTCGAGCGCTTCGTCGTGAAATTGCGCGATGCGCTCGCACATCGCCGCCAATTCACCGCTTTGCTCGCCCACCCGCAACAGGCGTTCAGCGACAGCGGTGGTCAGTTGATGGCGTGCCAGAGAAGTCGACAGCGGTTGACCGGCCTGGATGTCGGTCATGGCCTGGCGCAGTGCGCCCTGGCGCTCACTGGGCAGCAGAGCTCCGGACAGCTCGATCGCCGTGACCACTGGCATCCCGCCCATCAACAGCATGCCGGCGGTACGATAAAACCGGGCGAGGATAAACAGCGTGCGTTGGGCACCCAGGCTCGGAATTTTCCAGAATAGTGTGGCGGCCCGGCGCTTGAAGGCAGCGCTGCGCAACAGCAGCACCAGGCCGGCGACAGCAGCCAGGGCGCCAAGCATCAGCTCCATCCCACGCGCTTGCACCAGTGCGCCCCACCAAACCATGAACCGGGCCGTGGCCGGCAGATCGGCTACCGCATCGAACACCGAGGCAAATCTGGGGATCACAAAAAACAACAGGAACAGCAGGACCAACGCCCCGACACTCAGTACCACCAGGGGATACATCAGTGCACCGCTGACGCGCTTCTTCACCGTTTCCAGATGCGCCTCAAAGTGGTGATAACGTCGCAGGGCGACGGACAACTGGCCGCTGTGCTCCGAGGAAGCCACGGTGGCGATCAACAGTGAAGGGAACGTCTGTGGCTTGAGCTGCATCGCCCGGGACAGTGCGTTGCCTTGGTACATCGATTCCAGCAGTTCACTCATGACCTGCCGATTGACGCCGGGCTCCGCCTTGTCGCGCAAGGTTTCCACTGCTTCTACCAGCACCAGGCCGGCGTCCAGCAGTACCACCAGTTCCTGGATGAACAGGCCCAGGGCAAATTTTGTGCGACGGCTGGGCAGTTTCAGCTCACGACGCGCTTGCACAGAGATGATCTGCGTACCGTCGTCCTGCAGTTGCCGGCGTGCCTGCGCAAGGTCCGGAGCCTGGATGCGCAGGGTCTGCAAATGGCCATCGCGGATGATGCGCGCTTCGAAGTCGCTCATGGTGTCTGCCCGGCCAGTTGTTGGCGGCGTCGCTGCAGTTCGCCGTAGTAACGCCAGACGGTGGCGGCGTAGCGCGAGCGCCGGGCATCGCGCCCGGGGCGCGTACCGGCGTTATAGGCGCCGACGGCTTGCCAGTCGTAACCTTTCTCGCGGATGAACCCGGCGAGCACCCAGGCTCCGACGATCACGCTGGTGCAGGGTTGAGTCAGCAGGTGTTGTTCGGTAATGCCAAACTGCGCCAATGCCGGCAAATGGCGGCTGTTGATTTGCATCAGGCCGATGTCATGGCTGCCGTCGCTGTTGAGATTGCGGGCGGACGGGTTCAAGCCCGACTCAACCTTGGCGATGGCGTAAAGCAATAATGGGTCTATGTGGTAACGGCTGCCCGCCAGTTGCCAACAATTGGCGTGTGCGCCGTTGATCAAAAACAAAGCGCCCAGTGCGAGGACGAAAGGGTGCATGTTCATTGACCAAACACGATGTCAGCGTTAGTCCCTTCGCCGCCTGCCTGGCCATCGCGCCCAAGGGAGATAATTTCGACCTCGTGGGCTGCGCCGGGGTTTTTGAACAGATAGGGATTATTCCACGGGTCTGGTGGTGCGCCTTTGGGCAGATAAGGGCCATGCCAATTGGGTTCGGAGGCCGGGCGTTCGGTCAGCGCTTTCAAGCCCAGGGCTTCGCTGGGGTAATGACCGTTGTCCAGGCGGTACTGATTCAAGGTATCGCCCAAGGACTTCATCTGGCCTTTGGCGGATTGCACCTTGGCCAATTCAAGTCGATCGAACATCTTGGGGCCGACGTAACCGGCGAGCAGGGCGATGATCAGCAGAACAACGAGCAGTTCTAATAGGGTGAAGCCCTGTTGTGAGTGTGAGGCAGTACGAGGTATCGATAGCGAGCGCATGGAAATACCCTGTTGGGAGTGCCAAGGTAAAGTGGTTGTGCGTAACTCTCCCGGCCCGTAATGACACAGGCACCGCCGGTAGAGCTACGTCACGGTATTTAAGGTGTTGCTGATTTCGCTTTATCTTGAAATTTTGTACCTGTGATTGGCTGTGAAACAGTAATTTTTTTATGGGTAATTGCACTAACTTATTGCTTCTTTAAAACGCGCCGCACAATAAAGCGCGGCGCTTGCCTGGTAGAAACTACTGGGAATGTAGTTAATCGATTTTGTCCCAGGCATCTGTCCAGTCACTACCTACACCTGGCTCGTAATGGGGCGGTGATTGCGAACACCACCCACTCGCAGTACTGCCTTTGCATTGATAGTTTGCACCTTTGTTCGAAACTTTCTCATTAGGGGCATATGGAGGTGTTTTGTTCTTTACATAAGGGGGATAACTGCCGCTGTCGGCCGGATTAATGATCACCTTCAATTTGGCTTGGTGGGATGTTTTGTTCTGCCGATCGACTACGGTCAACAGTACAGTGTGTTCTGCCGGTACTGTGGAGGGGAAGGCTTTGAATGTGACTGTGTCGGCATTGATTGTTCCGGTATCTCCAGCGGGTGTCCAATTAAAGTCCAACTTGCCGTTGTACCCGACTGAGGACTTGCCAGAAAAGGTATAAGTCTGTCCTGACACCAATGAGGTTGGGCCGGTAATCCTTGCTTCCGGGGGCGTTGGATTGACAGGCGTCTCACCACCACCGGAGATGATGGACATGGCTTTGGTGTAAGCCTCTTTGGTTGCATAAACAGAGTTGGCGGCAGCGTTGGTGGTGTTGAAGACCACATTGCTGCCGTTTTTTTCACCTATTTTGGCGATGTTCGAGCCCACTTGCTCAGCCACCTGACGACCCCAGACATTCTGGTTCAAGTTGCTTTGGTCGATCGGGTGGGTGATATTAACGATTTCCTTGGCGGCAGGCGTATCGTCCATGATGCGGAAGTGCACGGAGTCCCCAGGCTTGAGGCGATCCATCCCGGAGGCAATAAATGGACCCAGATCATGCAGTGGATCAGGTGTCCCACCACTGGCAATGGTGATGTCGCTACAGTTGTAGAAACCTTCGCCAGCCGGATCTTTGCGCTGCCACCGGGTAAAAAGTACGGCGTCACCCGAACGACCTTGCGGAATTTTTACGTCGAACTCGAAGTAAGCATTCGCATCAACCTTCGGACGATGCTCGCCCCAGTTGGTGCGGACGTCATCCTTAGTCAACTGTGCTTCATAGATTAAGTCCAGGTCGCTCCACTTCAGTTCCGTCGTCGCAGCGTTATAGCCGGGTTTACTGAGGTAAATTTTCACGAAGCTGGGTACATGAAGCGCTGTGCCAATAATGCGCACCGGCGTTTCGCCATTTACGGGCCTTATGGTTGTTTTGTGCCACGTGGCCAAAGGTAAATTCAGACCATTCTTATTTTTTTTGTCAGCTGCCGAGCAGAGTTCGCCATCCGGTATCGATTCTTCGACAGTGCTCTGATCGTTATAGTCTTTGATCTCCTTGGACACTTCGTTCCATTGCTGCCCCGGATATGTTCCGTTCACTTCATGCACAGCTTTACAGGCCGGATCACTGGAGCCTCCCCAGAAGTCTGGGAGCGCACGGCAATACACCTGTCGTGAAGCGGGATCATCCACTGCACCATGGGCCCAGATCAGCGTGGGTACCAAGAACGCCGCCATCGCCCACCCAAGCAGGTGTCGAATTTTTTGCTGTAAATTCTTCATTTTTGTGTCCACCTTCAATTCAGATAAACGTGTTCCGAACTGCATGGAACAATCAGGGTAAGTTGTTGCGGTAGGCTTTATCCGGTTGGTTGAGCTCCATGGGGCGTGACGCTTTTTGGAGGGTTACTCTGTCCAGGGCCATACAGAAACATCCACCCTTGATAACTGCCTTGTCCTGAGAAGCTTTGGTTTTCCCTTGAAAAGTTACTTTGCTTGAAAGGGGTTCCCTTTGCGGTGCTGTAGACGCCCATGATGGTGTCGCCCGGGCCCGGGATCAGGCCCCACTCGTTGGTACCGAGCAGAGGGTCCTCATAGACCCGGCGCAAGTAGCGTTGAATGGTGGGCAGGCGGCGGTCCAGTACCAGGTCGTCGAGGGTTTTGGGAAAGGTTTTGCCATGCTCGTAATACAGGCCGATGGCCCGGCGAATTTCTCCGCCTCGGGCCAGGAGCTCCAACTCACGCTCGCGTTGCATCACGCTGGACCAAAGCGTGCCCGCCTCCAGCAGCATCACCGCGACAATCGCCACTGAAACCTGCATGCCTATGAACACCGAGCCTCGTTGGTGCTGCCTACTCGTCTGCATAGGGGGTTCCGTCAGTACGTTGGCCTGAAGCACGAATGCACCCTTTGTTGGTCATAGTGCGGGTGTTGTCGTTGCTAGAGATCTTTTCGTGTGCTCGCGTGTTTAATAGAAATTCTCGAGCATTAGATGGCTCAATATTTTTTTGAACAGTCGAAGTGTATTTTTCCATTGGCATACTTATTTCGCTCTACTTGGAGTGAGCTCGAAAACTGCAGAAGTTAAATCCGGTAATAAATAGATACGCCAAGCGAGCATCTGCCACCAGCTGTTAGAAATAACAGTTACGACGAACGGTCGTGTGCAGATAAAAAGGAAGATAGGGCATCGCGACGGGGAAGTTATTGAACGCCTGGTGCCTATTATAGGCGCTCGAGTTAGTGCTTTTTACCAATCTGAATAAGCCGTTCCGTCATTGGCTTGACCTGTGGCACCGCTGCGCACATCACCCAGGCCGTGCTCATCGGATGCTTGTAGTTGCCAGGTATCACGCTTGCCGGTAAGGGGGTCGAGGGGGATTTCCCGCAAGTAACGACGGCTTACGAGTTCCTGGAGTGAGTCGGGGCTCTTGCCGTGATCTTCACGATATTGGTCCAGCGACTGGCGCAGTGAAACCAGGTTATGCCTGAGCACGGTTTCCTGGGCCTTGGTGTGTTGGCGAAAGTATTGGGGAGTGACGAGCGTCATGAGGGTGGCAATGATCGCCATGACCACCAGCAGTTCGATCAGGGTGAAACCACGCAAGTTGTTGCTACCATTGACTGTAAGGCGTTCCATTTAAACTCTTCCGTTGGCTGCGGGATGAAACGTCAAATACATCTTCTCCCTCGGATGGGTTGTCGGGACTGCTTCGGTAACTGCGCGATTGCCAGGTATCAATCGGTGAAAGTTCAGGGCACTCGCACACCGGGTCGCGGGGGATACGACGCAAAAAAAATATCTTTTGGCCTTTGATATCACTCTTGTCCGTGACGCCCTGGACTAATGCTTGCAAATTGGGAGGGTAACCACTGGCACTGATGCTTTGTTCAATGCGCTTGTCATCTGCGGCTTCTTTATAAGAATCAATCGCCCGCCGTATTTCCCGCAATGAACGTTGCAGTTCGAGTTCCCGGTCGCGTTGTCCCATCACCGCCGTCAGCGGATAAGCTACTGTCGAAAGAGTGGCTAGCAGAGCCAGCGTCAGTAGTAATTCAATCAGCGTAAAACCTTTGGCGCAGTGATGGCGAGGCGCTATCAATGATAGCTTGCCGTGCCACATCACCGTTTAACCTCCATGCCTGCCAAGGACTTCTTCAATAACCCAGGCCATTGAAATTAACTGCTCGCCTGAGTGTAGAACAGGTTTTGATAGGACAAGTGCTACTTGAGATGAAAGGTGCAGACCTCAGATTCCAAGCCTCGTACTGCAACTGCCAACGCGGTGAGCTACAGTTTTCATGCGCTGTTTAAGGGTGCAGCACGGTTTCGGGATCATTCAGACATTCAGCGCATACTTATAAAACCCGGTTTTTATGAGTGGGCTGGATATGAAGGCGTTCTGTCGGTGCCTGATGTTCGTTGCAGGTTTCATGTGTTTATCGCCGGAGTTGATGGCTGCCCCCAAGGCAAAAACTCCTGACAACCCTGCTGCGCTCGATCCGGATTTTTATCAGTGGATAACCTCCGAGCAGGGACAAAAGGCGTCTCTGACGCAGCTGCGACAGCAATGTGACAAGGTGCTGGACGCTGCGAAGAACCTCAGCTGTTCCGTCTCCGTCTTCGCCAGAATGCTGGAGGCCAAAGCCGCCAACCAGATCCCCGAATACTATCTGGCGATCAAGAAAAAACATGCACGAGCGATCGAGGCCAGCGCCGATCTGAAACCACTGTTTTCCATGTTTGGCCACCAATCGCTGGCGATCCTGGCGGCGGTCGGCAACTTTTCCATAAAGGGTTCGACACAGCATGAAGTGCTGCGCATCCATCCGCAGGCCAACGACGCTTATGTCGCTGGCGAGGTGCTGCCCTTTATTGATGTCGATGGGCCCAATGGTGCTTCGGCGCGTTTTGTTGTGGATACCGGCGCACCGCAAACCCGGGTCAACATCGACACTGCGAAACAGATGGGCATCAGGTTGTTGCCCGATGCTCAGTATCGCTACAGCACCTTTTATGGCGAAAAGGGCCTGGCCGCCAGGCTGGGCATTCTCCGGTCACTCAAAGTCGGCACCCGCGAGTTCAGGAATGTCCTGGTGTTTGTCAGCGACCGGGATAACTTGTTGGGGCTGGACCTGATCAGCAAACTGGGGCGCTTGAAGATCACCAGAAGCGCCCTGGAGCTCAATCCTGCGCCTGCCAGGCGCTGCGATGCGTTCATTGCCTTCAATCGCGTGGATCTCAACCAGCGGCTGGTGGTTGCCGCACAGCTGGATCGCCGGACAACACAGGCCATCATCGATACAGGAAATGTCGACTACCTGACGTCCGCATTACCTGGCAGGCAGGTCAATGCCATGCAGGCACTGACACCGGGAAGCTCGAACGGTTACACCGGCGGCGACAAGCACTTTCAACGCTTCGACGGCGTATTGGTCATGCAAGGCAACATCATGGCGGTCAGCTACAAATACTACCCGGGCTTCACCATCCCGCCGTCGCTGCTGGACGGGCAATACGTGCCGTCGATATTGCTCGGTTGGCGCGCCTTCAAAGACTTTGAATTGAACCTGGATCTGGACTCAGGTCGCTCATGCTTCAATAAGGTCTGAACGCGTTGGTGTTTACCCACAATCCCTGTTGGTGGTTCTGTGGATAACATGTTCGCCCCTCGCTACGGCCCATGTAAATCAAGCCCTGTAAGGCGTAGTTCAAAAAACAACCAGCCTGGTTCGTGGTTTTTCCAAGCTTTTTCAAGGGGATAAGTGCTGCTGTTAACCCAGACTTGCCCCCAATCTCTGTTGGCGCTTCTGTGGATAAGATGTTTGCTATCGGCTGCAGGCCTTGTAAACAGAGGTGTACAGGCATCTGATCATAAAATGATCAAAAGGCGGTTTTGCATCGTCGGCTTTCACGCAAACGCTGGATTTTTCAAGGTTTCAGCGGTTTTCCACAGAGCCTTCCAAGTTAACCCCAAAGTCTGTTGGCGCTTCTGTGGATAAGGTGTTTGCCATCCTCTGAACGCCATGCTGGGCGTGGCTTTCAGGCTTTAGATCAAAAAACGACCAGTCCATCCGTAGAAGCAGGCTTCTGGATAAGTCACGGTTTTTCTTTGGTTTTTGTGAAGAAAATTTCCAGCATATCCACAGTTGTCCCCAATAGCTGTGGGTGGAGATGTGGATAACTTGTTTGCGGAAGGCTGGGAGGTGCGGCGGGCATAGGTCTGAACGAGATAGGTCATATTTCGTACAGTTCTATGAATGGCGGGCAAGCCCCCTGTAGGAGCGAGCCTGCTCGCGATGGACGTCAACGATAACGTTGGCAACCTGACACCCGGCGGCGTTCTCAGGCTCATCGCGAGCAAGCTCGCTCCTACAGGGAGTGGATTTAGCCTTGTACTGGAACGCCTTTAAGGTAAGGCGCAGGCTCGGCCCCCAGGTTGCTCAACAGGCGCTCGCTGTACCAGTCCACGAAGTTCACCACGCCGAACTCATAGGTCTTGGAGTACGGGCCAGGCTGGTAGGCGGTGGAGTTGATGCCGCGCTGGTTCTCTTCGGCCAGGCGACGGTCCTGGTCGTTGGTGGCGTCCCAGACCTGGCGCATGCGCTCTACGTCGTAGTCCACGCCTTCGACCGCATCCTTGTGCACGATCCACTTGGTGGTGACCATGGTTTCCTGGGCGCTGATCGGCCACACGGTGAACACGATGATGTGATCGCCCATGCAGTGGTTCCAGGAGTGCGGCAGGTGCAGGATGCGCATCGAGCCCAGGTCCGGGTTCTTGATGCGGCCCATCAGCTTGGCACAGCCCTGTTTGCCGTCCATGGTCATCGACACAGTGCCCTTGAGCAGCGGCATGCGCACGATGCGGTTGCGCAGGCCGAAGCTGGCGTGGGCGTACGGGATCTTCTCGGCTTCCCAGGCGGCGGCGGAAGCGGCCACGTGGTCCTTGAACGCCTGGTCGGCGCGTGGGTCAGTGACGTCGTCCCATTCCAGCAGGGTTTTCAGCAGTTCCGGGTGCGATGCGTTGCAGTGGTAGCACTCGCGGTTGTTCTCTAGCACAAGCTTCCAGTTGGCCTTTTCCATCAAGGTGGTGGTGATCGCCACCTTGGTGTTCTCCATGTCGTACGGTTCCATGTAATGGTTCAGCGTCGACAGGAAGTCATCAATGGCTGGCGGGTTTTCCGCCAGGCTGATGAAGATGTAGCCGCCGGCAGTCTTCACGTTCACCGGTTTGAGGCCGTACTGATTCATGTCGAAGTCGGCGCCCATCTCGGTGCCGGCGAACAGCAGGCGACCGTCGAGTTCGTAGGTCCACTGGTGGTAGTGGCAAACCAGCTTGGCGACCTTGCCCTTTTCGCTGGTGCACAGGCGCGAGCCACGGTGGCGGCAGACGTTATGGAACGCGTGGACCACGCCTTCGGCGCCACGGATGACGATGATCGGGTTCTTGCCGATCTGCAGGGTCAGGTAGTTGCCCTTGGTGGGGATCTCGCAGGTCATGCCGGCGATCAGCCACTCTTTCTGAAAGATTTCCTGCATGTCGATATCAAACAGGCGCTCGTCGGAGTAAAACGGCTGCGGCAGCGAGAACGTGCGCTCGCGCTCCTGCAGCATTTGCGCGGTGGCCTTGCGTGCGGGTTCCAGCGGATCGCCCAGGCTCAGGGTAGTAGTGACGTCCATCGTTTTATCCTCAAGGCCATCTGCGTGGCCGGCGAAAGTGGCTAATCAGGGGTTGCTACGCAAGGTGTAAAGAATGTGTCTTGGTATGGGGCGAGTGTGGGGCCGGCGCTGGCCAGAACCTTATCCATGGGCGACATGGTGCAATCTGTTCCCGACGCGCAAGCCCCGGTCGTTGGGGGCTGGTCGCGATAAGCATGTCAATGTCGCAGATAGGTAAATGGGTGATCCGCGCTATACGCAGAATCGCCAACATGAAGGCCGACAGTCGGCCGTGGAGATCAGCATGTCCAACAGCTTCCTGAATCCGGTAACCACCCAGACCTGGGCCAATGGTCGACACATCGTCCGTTGCGTCAAAGTCATCCAGGAAACCTGGGATGTGCGCACCTTTTGCTTTATGGCCGACCAGCCGATCCTGTTCTTCTTCAAGCCGGGGCAGTTTGTCACCCTGGAGCTGGAAATCGAAGGCCAGCCGATCATGCGTTCGTACACCATTTCCAGCTCGCCGTCGGTGCCGTACAGCTTTTCGGTGACCATCAAGCGCGTGCCGGGCGGCAAGGTCTCGAACTGGCTGCACGACACCCTGCACGAAGGCCAGGAGCTGGCGGTGCACGGCCCGGTCGGGCTGTTCAATGCCATGGACTTCACCGCGCCGAAGGTGCTCTACCTCAGCGGCGGCGTGGGTATCACGCCGGTCATGTCCATGGCGCGCTGGTTCTACGACACCAACGGCAATGTCGACATGGTGTTTATCCACAGCGCCCGTTCGCCTAAAGACATCATCTACCACCGCGAGCTGGAGCACATGGCGTCGCGGATCGAGAACTTCAGCCTGCACCTGATCTGCGAGAAGCACGGCATGGGTGAGCCCTGGGCCGGTTATCGCGGTTACCTGAACCACAGAATGCTTGAATTGATGGCGCCTGACTTCCTTGAGCGCGAAGTATTCTGCTGCGGCCCGACGCCTTATATGAACGCGGTCAAGCGCTTGCTGGAAGCCGCAGGTTTCGACATGTCGCGTTACCACGAAGAATCCTTCGGTGCGACCCCGCCAGAGGCGCGCGCCGATGCGGTGGAGCACGCCGAGCAGGCCGCCGAGGCACCGGAAGTCGACGCCGCGGACCTGCACCAAGTGGAGTTCACCGCCTCCGGCAAGAGCATCCGCGTGGCCCCGGGCGAGACCGTGCATGCGGCGGCGGCCAAGGTCGGCCTGATGATTCCGAAAGCGTGCGGCATGGGCATCTGCGGCACCTGCAAGGTGTTGAAGCTGGGTGGCGAAGTGGAGATGGAGCACAACGGCGGGATCACCGAGGAAGACGAAGCCGAAGGGTTCATCCTGTCGTGCTGCAGCGTGCCGAAGGGCGACGTGCGCATCGAATTCTGACAGCCGCGAATCCTCTGTAGGAGCGAGCCTGCTCGCGATGGACGTCAACGATGACGCTGGCAACCTGGCACCCCGCGGCGTTCTCAGGTTCATCGCGAGCAGGCTGGCTCCTACAGGGGAGGGTTTTAGTCAATAAACAGGTCTGTCATCAGCTTGTCGCTGCTGTCGGGCGCGAACCGATAGTGTTCGAACTCGGTCGCGCCGTGTTCCCGCAGTATTTCCTCATCAATCAACAACCGCCCGGTCAGGCTGCGGTTTGTGCTGCTCAGAATCACATGTGCCGCATCCGCCATGATTGCAGGCGTTCGCGCATGCTTGAACGATTCCTTCGACCCCAACTGAAACTCGATGGCCGCGGTGGCAATCATCGTCTGTGGCCACAGCGAGTTGACGCTGATGCCGTAATTCCTGAATTCCTCACTCATGCCCAGGGTCAGCATGCTCATGCCGTACTTGGTGACGGTATAGGGGCTGTATTGGGCGAACCACTTGGTGGCCAGGTTCAGCGGCGGAGACAGGTTGAGGATGTGGCCGCCGGACTTCTTCAGGTACGGCAGCGCAGCCTGGCTGCACAGCAGTACGGCACGGGTGTTGATCTGGTGCATCAGGTCGAAGCGTTTCAGTTCAAGGTGCTGGACTCCGGTCAGCTTGATTGCCCCGGCGTTGTTGATCAGCGCGTCGATACCGCCGAAATGTTCGTTGGCCCGGGCCAGCGCCTCACGTACGGCATCCTCTTCACGTACATCCACCTGCAAGGCTAGCGCCTTGCCGCCTGCGGCTTCGACTTCCTTGGCCACGCTGAAAATCGTGCCCGGCAGCTTGGGGTGGGGGGCGGCACTTTTGGCGGCGATCACGATGTTGGCCCCATCGCGTGCGGCCCGCAGCGCTATCTCGCGGCCGATGCCGCGGCTGGCGCCGGTGATGAACAGGGTTTTGCCTTGCAATGACATGCTGACGCTCCAGATTGTTGTTATGTGAGCGGATCGGCTCGACAAACAATGTAGACGAAGTCTCGCAGGCGTCGGTTTGAGGGAGGGTTTCTGGAGGTTTCAATCCGCAGCGACTGCGGCAAGTGGAGGCCATTGTGGCGAGGCGCAAAGCACCTCGTCACAAAGGATAAGGGTGTAAATCAAGTCGTTATCAATCGATGATGTGGGCTGTCGGAGCCATCAGTTTTTCTTCAGTAGTACAGCGTTATTTCGAACCCGTTAATTTCATCCCCCGCGTATTCTTTGTGCCTGATCTGGAACTCGTTAAACCTAATTTTAACGGTGTCGCCGATGTGGGCATATTTGTGAACTTCCTCCCAGCTGACTAAAACGGGAGCAGAAGGGCTTTTGGAGTCGCTTTTCAGGAGTTGGACCAAGGTTTTATCTTTCATTTGGATTGCGCTCTCTGGAACTCGGTTTTCCTATCGAATGTTCGACAGGCCATAGTTCCTGAAATACTGCGAAGAATCATTTTCAGGTCGGCAAAACCTACACTGGCGAAATCCAGATCTGGAACTGTAAGAAATACCAGGGCCGACAAACGGCAGGCGAAACTCTGTAGCGCCCGCCGCTGGCAGTAGCAATTTCAGGCGCTCATCACTTCACGAATGTCTTTCGCCAGCTCGCGCACGCGCGCTTCTTCGGTATCCCACGAGCACATGAAGCGTGCGCCGCCGTTGCCGATGAAGGTGTAGAAACGCCAGCCCCTGGCGGTCAGGGCAGCGATGGCCGGTTCCGAGAGTTGCAGGAACACGCCGTTGGCCTGCACCGGGAACATCAGCTCCACGCCAGGAATGTCGCTGACCAGTTCGGCCAGCAATTGCGCGCAGCGGTTGGCGTGGTTGGCGTATTTGAGCCAGGCGTCGTTTTCCAGAATGCCGACCCAGGGTGCCGACAGGAAGCGCATCTTTGAAGCCAGCTGCCCGGCCTGTTTGCAGCGGTAATCGAAGTCTTCGGCGAGTTTGTGGTTGAAGAACAGAATCGCCTCGCCCACTGCCATGCCGTTCTTGGTGCCGCCGAAGCACAGCACGTCGACGCCGGCCTTCCAGGTCAGGTCGGCCGGGGAGCAGCCGAGGAATGCGCAGGCGTTGGAGAAGCGTGCGCCGTCCATGTGCAGGTTCAGGCCCAGCTCCTTGCAGGTGGCGCTGATGGCGCGGATTTCGTCCGGGGTGTAGACGCTGCCGACTTCGGTGGCCTGGGTCAGGGTCACCACGCGAGGTTTCGGGTAGTGGATGTCCTGGCGCTTGAGCGCGACCTCGCGGATCGATTCCGGGGTCAGCTTGCCGTTTTCAGTGCGGGCGATCAGCAGTTTGGAGCCGTTGGAAAAAAACTCCGGGGCGCCGCATTCGTCGGTTTCGACGTGAGCGGTTTCCGAGCAGATCACGCTGTGGTAACTCTGGCACAGCGAGGACAGCGCCAGCGAGTTGGCGGCGGTGCCGTTGAAGGCGAAAAACACTTCGCAGTCGGTTTCGAACAGTTTGCGGAAATCGTCGGACGCGCGGGCGGTCCATTCGTCGTCACCGTAGGCGCGCTGGTGGCCGTGGTTGGCCTGTTCCATGGCCGCCCAGGCTTCAGGGCAGATGCCGGAATAGTTGTCGCTGGCGAATTGTTGGCTCTTGTCGGTCATGGCCTGCTTCCGTGGTCGAGATGCCTATGGTGAAGCGTCCCGTGGTCAATGAGGGTGCGCTCTGTACCCAAGATCGTCAGGTGGAGCGCACAGGATGTCGCTGTGGGGAAAATACAGTGTCGAAGGGCAATTATGCACGTGATCATGCACAAGACCATGCACTTGAAGCAGCGCGACGGGGCACTGGATATGCTCAAGTGGCTGGCGCTTTTGAGCATGCTGCTCGATCACCTGCGATATGTCGGTTATTCCGCCGATTGGTTGTATGTGCCGGGGCGCCTGGCGTTTCCGTGGTTCTGCCTGGCGATGGCGGCCAATCTGGCGCGCGAGCGGACAACGACGACCGGTGGCCAGTGGCGCTATCTGGGGTGGTTGTTGCTGTTTAGCGCGGTGAGTGAAGTTCCCTACCGGATGTTCATTCCCCATCCCGACACCTTGAACGTGCTGCCCACCCTTGCCCTGGGCTTGCTGGTGGTTCGTGGCTGGCAGCAGCCAGGGCTTGCATCGCGGCTGCTGGCAGCGGGCGCATTGGTGCTGGCGGGTATTTTCTCAGAGCGACTGATGTTCGGTTTCTTTGGCGTGTTGTTGCCGTGGGTGATGCTGCTGGTGTTTCGACGACCTTGGTATTTCGGGCTGTTGGCCGGGTTGGTCTGTGTGGCGGCCAATCAATGGCAGGTGCTGTATCACGCGGCACGGCTGGGCAACCACGCGGCCATTCCGGCCATCGCCGCTTGTCTGATTGCGCCATGGCTCGGACTGTTCTTGTTGCGACACGTCCATGACGTAAAACCACCCCCGATGCGCCGCTGGGCGTATGCGCTCTATCCCCTGCATTTCCTGGTGTTGCTCGCAGTGCGACAGGCCATCGCCTGACCTGTGGGAGCGAGCTTGCTCGCGATGGCGGCGGGTCAGTCGACATCAATGTTGAATGTGATGCCGCTATCGCGAGCAAGCTCGCTCCCACAGGGGATCTGCGCTGGATCGACGGTCGTGTTTGGCCTGCCATTTCTTCCCATGTCGTAAACGCACCTTTGCGTGGCGCCCGTAGGCATTTGACGACTCCAAGCCAGTCATACCATCGCTACCAAAGGGCACTGCCGAAAAGCCAGTGCCTCACCGAGACGAATGGCGCACCGCCGCCGCTGGGAGAGACGCGATGTTCAGCAAGCAAGACCAGATCCAGGGTTACGACGATGCACTGCTGGCGGCGATGAATGCCGAGGAGCAACGTCAGGAAGATCACATCGAGCTGATCGCGTCGGAGAACTACACCAGCAAGCGCGTGATGCAGGCCCAGGGCAGCGGCCTGACCAACAAATACGCCGAAGGTTACCCGGGCAAGCGCTACTACGGTGGCTGCGAGCACGTCGACAAGGTCGAGGCCCTGGCCATCGAGCGCGCCAAGCAACTGTTCGGCGCCGATTACGCCAACGTCCAGCCGCACTCCGGTTCCTCGGCCAACAGCGCCGTATACCTGGCCCTGCTGCAAGCCGGCGACACCATCCTCGGCATGAGCCTGGCCCACGGCGGTCACCTGACCCACGGCGCCAAAGTGTCGTCCTCGGGCAAGCTGTACAACGCCGTGCAGTACGGCATCGACACCAAGACCGGTCTGATCGACTACGACGAAGTCGAGCGCCTGGCCGTCGAGTGCAAGCCGAAGATGATCGTTGCCGGCTTCTCGGCCTACTCCAAGACCCTCGACTTCCCGCGCTTCCGCCAGATCGCCGACAAGGTCGGTGCGCTGCTGTTCGTCGACATGGCTCACGTTGCCGGTCTGGTCGCTGCCGGTCTGTACCCGAACCCGCTGCCGTACGCCGACGTGGTCACCACCACCACCCACAAGACCCTGCGCGGTCCGCGTGGTGGCCTGATCCTGGCCAAGTCCAACGAAGAAATCGAGAAGAAGCTCAACGCGGCAGTTTTCCCGGGTGCCCAGGGCGGCCCGCTGATGCACGTGATCGCCGGTAAGGCGGTGTGCTTCAAGGAAGCGCTGGAGCCCGGCTTCAAGGCTTACCAGCAACAAGTGATCGACAACGCCCAGGCCATGGCCGGCGTGTTTATCAAACGCGGCTACGATGTAGTGTCCGGCGGTACCGACAACCACCTGTTCCTGGTCAGCCTGATCCGTCAGGGCCTGACTGGCAAGGACGCGGATGCCGCCCTCGGTCGCGCCCATATCACTGTGAACAAGAACGCTGTGCCGAACGATCCGCAGTCGCCGTTCGTGACCTCCGGCCTGCGCATCGGCACCCCGGCGGTGACCACGCGCGGCTTCAAGGTGGCCCAGTGCGTCACGTTGGCCGGCTGGATCTGCGACATCCTCGACAACCTCGGCGATGCCGATGTCGAGGCCAATGTCGCCGAGCAAGTGGCAGCCCTGTGCGCGGACTTCCCGGTTTATCGCTGAGTGCGGTTTTGGAGTAAATGACTATGCAACGCTACTCGGGCTTCGGCCTCTTCAAACACTCTCTCAGCCACCATGAAAACTGGCAGCGCATGTGGCGCACACCGACCCCGAAAAAGGTCTACGACGTGGTCATCGTCGGCGGTGGCGGGCATGGCCTGGCCACGGCTTACTACCTGGCCAAGGAACACGGCATCACCAACGTGGCCGTGGTCGAGAAAGGCTGGCTGGGCGGCGGTAACACCGCGCGCAACACCACCATCGTGCGCTCCAACTACCTGTGGGACGAGTCGGCCCACCTGTACGAACACGCGATGAAACTGTGGGAAGGCCTGTCCCAGGACCTGAACTACAACGTGATGTTCTCCCAGCGCGGCGTCTACAACCTGTGCCACACCCTGCAGGACATCCGTGATTCCGAGCGTCGGGTCAGCGCCAACCGCCTCAATGGCGTGGACGGCGAATTGCTCGATGCCAAGCAAGTGGCCAACGAGATCCCGTACCTCGACTGCTCGAAAAACACTCGCTACCCGGTAATGGGTGCAACCGTCCAGCGTCGCGGCGGCGTGGCCCGTCACGATGCCGTGGCCTGGGGCTTTGCCCGGGCCGCCGACGCCCTTGGCGTGGACCTGATCCAGCAGACCGAAGTGATCGGTTTCCGCAAGGAAAACGGCGTGTGCATCGGCGTGGAAACCAACAAGGGCTTCATCGGCGCCAAGCGCGTCGGCGTGGTGACTGCCGGTAACTCCGGGCACATGGCCAAGCTCGCCGGTTTCCGCCTGCCGATCGAATCCCACCCGCTGCAAGCGCTGGTGTCCGAGCCGATCAAGCCGATTATCGACAGCGTGATCATGTCCAACGCCGTGCACGGTTACATCAGTCAGTCCGACAAGGGCGACCTGGTGATCGGCGCCGGTATCGACGGCTACAACGGCTACGGCCAGCGTGGTTCGTACCCGGTGATCGAGCACACCATCCAGGCCATCGTCGAGATGTTCCCGGTGCTGTCGCGTGTGCGCATGAACCGTCAGTGGGGCGGCATCGTCGACACCACCCCGGATGCCTGCCCGATCATCTCGAAAACCCCGGTACCGAACATGTTCTTCAACTGCGGTTGGGGCACCGGCGGCTTCAAGGCCACACCGGGCTCGGGCAACGTGTTTGCCGCAAGCCTGGCCAAGGGTGAAATGCACCCGTTGGCCGCACCTTTCTCCATCGACCGTTTCCACAACGGTGCGCTGATTGACGAACACGGCGCTGCTGCCGTCGCCCACTAACAGGAGAAATTTCCTATGTTGCATATCTTCTGTCCTCACTGCGGCGAACTGCGCTCCGAAGAGGAATTCCATGCATCCGGCCAGGCGCACATCCCGCGTCCTCTGGACCCGAACAGCTGCACCGACGAGGAGTGGGGCGACTACATGTTCTTCCGCGACAACCCGCGCGGTCTGCACCACGAGCTGTGGGATCACGTTGCCGGTTGCCGTCAGTACTTCAACGTCACCCGCGACACCGTGACCTACGAGATTCTCGAAACCTACAAGATCGGCACCAAGCCACAATTCACCGACAAGACCGATAGCCCGAAAGCGGCCAGTACGGCTCTGGGAGAGAAGGTATGAGCCAGATCAATCGCCTGTCCAACGGCGGACGGATCGACCGCAACAAAGTCTTGAGCTTCACCTTCAACGGCCAGAACTACAAAGGCTTCGAAGGCGACTCCCTGGCCGCTGCACTGCTGGCCAACGGCGTCGACATCATCGGTCGCAGCTTCAAGTATTCCCGTCCGCGCGGCATCTTCGCCGCCGGTGCCGAAGAGCCGAACGCGGTGCTGCAGATCGGCGCCACCGAAGCCACGCAGATCCCGAACGTGCGCGCCACGCAACAGGCGCTGTATCAAGGCCTGGTCGCCACCAGCACCAACGGCTGGCCGAGCGTGAACAACGACATGATGGGGATTCTCGGCAAGGTCGGCGGCAAGCTGATGCCGCCGGGTTTCTACTACAAAACCTTCATGTACCCGCAATCGTTCTGGATGACCTACGAGAAATACATCCGTAAGGCCGCTGGTCTTGGCCGCTCGCCGACCGAGAACGATCCGGACACCTACGACTACATGAACCAGCACTGCGACGTGCTGATCGTGGGCGCTGGCCCTGCCGGCCTGGCGGCTGCACTGGCGGCTGCGCGCAGCGGTGCCCGTGTGATTCTGGCTGACGAACAGGAAGAGTTCGGCGGCAGCCTGCTCGACTCCCGCGAAAGCCTCGACGGCAAGCCCGCGACCGAGTGGGTCGCCAGCGTCATCGACGAACTGAAGAACACCCCGGACGTGCTGCTGTTGCCGCGCGCCACCGTCAATGGCTATCACGACCACAACTTCCTGACCATTCACGAGCGCCTGACCGATCACCTCGGCGACCGCGCACCGATTGGCCAGGTGCGTCAGCGCATCCACCGGGTCCGTGCCAAGCGTGTGGTGCTGGCGACCGGCGCTCACGAGCGTCCACTGGTCTACGGCAACAACGACGTGCCGGGCAACATGCTCGCCGGCGCCATCTCGACCTACGTGCGTCGTTACGGTGTGGCACCGGGCAAGAAGCTGGTGCTGTCGACCAACAACGACCACGCCTACCGCGTTGCCCTGGACTGGCTCGATGCCAGCCTGCAAGTGGTGGCCATCGCCGACGCCCGCAGCAACCCGCGTGGTGCGCTGGTGGAAGAGGCGCGTGCCAAAGGCATCCGCATTCTCACCGGCAGCGCCGTGATCGAGGCCCGTGGCAGCAAGCGCGTGACCGCTGCCCGTGTGGCCGCCATCGACGTCAAGGCCCACGCCGTGACCAGTCCTGGCGAATGGCTTGAATGCGACGTGGTGGCCAGTTCCGGTGGTTACAGCCCGGTGGTCCACCTGGCTTCGCACCTGGGTGGCAAGCCGATCTGGCGCGAAGACATCCTCGGTTTCGTACCGGGTGAGGCACCGCAGAAGCGTGTATGTGTCGGTGGCATCAACGGTGTCTTCGGCCTTGGCGATTCCCTGGCTGACGGTTTTGAAGGTGGCGCCCGCGCCGCTGCCGAAGCCGGGTTCCAGACGATTGAAGGTGTGTTGCCAAAAGCCCTGAGCCGTCTCGAAGAGCCGACCCTGGCGCTGTTCCAGGTGCCCCATGAAAAGAACACCGCACGGGCGCCGAAGCAATTCGTCGACCTGCAAAACGACGTCACCGCTGCCGCCATCGAACTGGCGACCCGCGAGGGCTTCGAATCGGTCGAGCACGTCAAGCGCTACACCGCACTGGGCTTCGGCACCGATCAGGGCAAGCTCGGCAACGTCAACGGCCTGGCCATCGCTGCCCGCTCGCTGAACGTGACCATCCCGCAGATGGGCACCACCATGTTCCGTCCGAACTACACGCCGGTGACTTTCGGCGCCGTGGCCGGTCGTCACTGTGGGCACATCTTCGAGCCGGTGCGTTACACCGCGCTGCATCAATGGCACCTGAAAAACGGCGCCGAGTTCGAAGACGTCGGCCAGTGGAAACGTCCGTGGTACTTCCCGAAATCCGGTGAAGACCTGCACGCCGCGGTCAAGCGCGAATGCAAAGCCGTGCGCGACAGCGTCGGTCTGCTCGATGCTTCGACCCTGGGCAAGATCGATATCCAGGGCCCGGATGCGCGCGAGTTCCTCAACCGCGTCTACACCAACGCCTGGACCAAGCTCGACGTGGGCAAGGCGCGCTACGGCCTGATGTGCAAAGAAGACGGCATGGTGTTCGACGACGGCGTGACGGCCTGCCTGGCCGACAACCATTTCGTCATGACCACCACCACCGGCGGCGCGGCTCGTGTGCTGCAGTGGCTGGAGCTGTACCACCAGACCGAATGGCCGGACATGAAGGTGTACTTCACCTCCGTCACCGACCACTGGGCAACCATGACCCTGTCCGGGCCGAACAGCCGCAAGCTGCTCAGCGAAGTCACCGACATCGACTTGAGCAGCGAAGCCTTCCCGTTCATGACCTGGAAAGAAGGCCTGGTCGGCGGTGTGCCGGCGAGGGTGTTCCGGATTTCGTTTACCGGTGAGCTGTCGTACGAAGTCAACGTGCAAGCCGACTACGCCATGGGCGTGCTGGAAAAAATCGTCGACGCCGGCAAGAAGTACAACCTGACACCGTACGGCACCGAAACCATGCACGTGCTGCGGGCCGAGAAGGGTTTCATCATCGTCGGTCAGGACACTGACAGCTCGATGACCCCGGACGACCTGAACATGGGCTGGTGTGTCGGTCGCACCAAGCCGTTCTCGTGGATCGGCTGGCGTGGCATGAACCGTGAAGACTGTGTGCGTGATCAGCGCAAACAGCTGGTTGGCCTGAAGCCGATCGATCCGACCAAATGGCTGCCGGAAGGTGCGCAACTGGTGTTCAACACCAAGCAAGCCATCCCGATGACCATGGTGGGGCACGTGACTTCCAGCTACCTGCACAACTCCCTGGGCTATTCGTTTGCCATGGGCGTGGTCAAGGGCGGGTTGCAGCGGATGGGCGAGCGAGTGTTCGCACCGCTGGCCGACGGCAGCGTGATCGAGGCGGAAATCGTTTCTTCGGTGTTCTTCGATCCTAAGGGTGAACGCCAGAACGTTTGATGGCTTCAAGACTTGTGAGTGGGCAATGACACCGAGTCGGCCCATTCGCGAGCAAGCCCGCTCCCACAGGGGAATGCGGTCGAATGTGGGAGCGGGCTTGCTCGCGAAGGCGGCGGAGCAGCCACCACAAGGGCCGGAACCAACAGAATTCAGAACAGGTGCTTTATGACCGCAGCCAATGTTTACCAACAACGCCCAACCTCCGGGGCCAAGGCCGAGTCGTCGTTGCATCATGCCGACCTCGCCAGCCTGGTGGGCAAGGGTCGCAAGAACGCCGGCGTGACCGTGCGTGAGAAAAAACTCCTCGGCCACCTGACCATTCGTGGCGACGGCCACGATGCCGCGTTCGCCGCCGGTGTGCACAAGGCCCTGGGCATCGAATTGCCGGGCGCACTGACCGTCATCGTCAAAGGCGAAACCAGCCTGCAGTGGATGGGGCCGGATGAATGGCTGCTGATCGTGCCGAGCGGTGAAGAGCTTGCCGCCGAGCAGAAACTGCGTGAAGCACTGGGCGATCTGCACATTGCAATCGTCAACGTCAGCGGCGGCCAGCAACTCCTCGAACTGAGCGGCCCGAACGTGCGTCAGGTGCTGATGAAGTCCACTAGCTACGACGTGCACCCGAACAACTTCCCGGTGGGCAAAGCGGTCGGCACGGTGTTCGCCAAGTCGCAACTGATGATCCGTCACACCGCCGAAGACACCTGGGAACTGCTGATTCGTCGCAGCTTCTCGGACTACTGGTGGCTGTGGTTGCAGGATGCTTCTGCCGAATACGGGCTGAGCGTGCAAGCCTGATCACCACCTTCCTCTGTGGGAGCGAGCCTGCTCGCGATGGACTTGAGAGCGACGCGTTAAATCAGGAAGTACGCGTCATCGTTGACGTCCATCGCGAGCAGGCTCGCTCCCACAGATGGGTGCTTTGTTTACAGATCTCACAGGAGTCACCGCACCATGAGCCGCGCCCCAGACACATGGATTCTGACCGCCGACTGCCCCAGTGTCCTCGGCACCGTGGACGCGGTGACCCGCTTTCTGTTCGAGCAGGGCTGCTACGTCACCGAGCACCATTCCTTCGATGACCGGCTCTCGGGCCGTTTCTTCATTCGCGTGGAATTCCGTCAACCCGACGGCTTCGACGAGCAATCATTCCGCGCGGGGCTCGCCGAGCGCGGTGAAGCCTTTGGCATGATCTTCGAACTGACTGAACCGAACTACCGGCCGAAAGTGGTGATCATGGTCTCCAAGGCCGATCACTGCCTCAACGATTTGCTTTATCGCCAGCGCATCGGCCAATTGTCGATGGACGTGGCCGCGGTGGTCTCCAACCACCCGGACCTCAAGCCACTGGCTGACTGGCACCAGATTCCGTACTACCACTTCCCGCTGGACCCGAACGACAAGCCGTCGCAAGAGCGTCAGGTGTGGCAGGTGATCGAAGAGTCCGGTGCCGAACTGGTGATCCTTGCGCGCTACATGCAAGTGCTGTCGCCGGAGTTGTGCCGCAAGCTCGATGGCAAGGCGATCAACATCCACCACTCCCTGCTGCCGGGTTTCAAGGGCGCCAAGCCCTATCACCAGGCCTACAACAAGGGGGTGAAGCTGGTGGGCGCCACGGCGCATTACATCAACAACGACCTTGATGAAGGCCCGATCATTGCCCAGGGCGTCGAGGCAGTGGACCACAGCCATTACCCGGAAGACTTGATCGCCAAGGGGCGGGATATCGAAGGGCTGACGCTGGCGCGGGCGGTGGGTTATCACATTGAGCGTCGCGTGTTTTTGAATGCCAACAGGACGGTGGTCCTGTAGCGATTTCGATATCGCCAAGATCGCAGCCTTCGGCAGCTCCTACAGGGGTATGCGGTCATTGTAGGAGCTGCCGAAGGCTGCGATCTTTTGATTTACCGAGCACTTAACGCGCTGCCTGCCTGGGCGACGCGGTTCCATAAAAACAACAGCGAGGTGAAAGCATGTCTGGCAATCGTGGTGTGGTGTATCTCGGCGCTGGCAAGGTCGAAGTACAGAAGATTGACTATCCGAAAATGCAGGACCCGCGCGGTCGCAAGATCGAGCACGGGGTCATTCTCAAAGTGGTTTCCACCAACATCTGTGGTTCCGACCAGCACATGGTGCGCGGGCGTACCACGGCGCAAACCGGCCTTGTGTTGGGCCACGAAATCACTGGCGAAGTGATCGAGAAGGGCAGTGACGTCGAGAACCTGAAAATCGGCGACCTGGTGTCCGTACCGTTCAACGTGGCTTGCGGGCGCTGCCGTTCCTGCAAGGAAATGCACACCGGCGTGTGCCTGAGCGTCAACCCGGCCCGCCCGGGCGGTGCCTACGGTTATGTCGACATGGGCGACTGGACCGGCGGCCAGGCGGAATACGCCATGGTGCCGTACGCCGACTTCAACCTGCTGAAACTGCCGGATCGCGACCGGGCCATGGAAAAAATCCGTGACCTGACCTGCCTCTCCGACATCCTGCCGACCGGTTACCACGGTGCCGTGACTGCCGGCGTTGGCCCGGGCAGCACTGTGTACATCGCCGGTGCCGGTCCGGTCGGTCTGGCGGCGGCCGCATCCGCTCGCCTGCTGGGCGCGGCGGTGGTGATCATCGGTGACGTCAACACCGTTCGCCTGGCCCATGCCAAGGCCCAGGGCTTCGAGATTGCCGACCTGTCCCTGGACACGCCGCTGCACGAACAGATCGCCGCACTGCTGGGCGAACCGGAAGTGGATTGCGCCATCGACGCCGTCGGCTTCGAAGCCCGTGGCCATGGCCATGACGGCGTGAAACACGAAGCCCCGGCCACCGTGCTCAACTCGCTGATGGGCGTGGTGCGTGTGGCCGGCAAGATCG
The DNA here is from genome assembly GCF_059424105.1 of Pseudomonas sp. GW456-E7. Taxonomy (NCBI): domain Bacteria; kingdom Pseudomonadati; phylum Pseudomonadota; class Gammaproteobacteria; order Pseudomonadales; family Pseudomonadaceae; genus Pseudomonas; species Pseudomonas sp. GW456-E7. The sequence continues at coordinate 58,656 of NZ_JBWKZB010000031.1, forward strand.
GCATTCCCGGCCTCTACGTGACCGAAGACCCGGGTGCTGTCGACGCTGCCGCGAAAATGGGCAGCCTGAGCATCCGCTTCGGGCTGGGCTGGGCCAAGTCCCACAGCTTCCACACCGGCCAGACCCCGGTCATGAAGTACAACCGCGCGCTCATGCAAGCGATCATGTGGGACCGTATCAACATCGCCGAAGTGGTGGGCGTTCAGGTGATCAGCCTGGACCAGGCTCCGCAGGGTTATGGCGAGTTTGATGCGGGCGTGCCGAAGAAGTTTGTGATCGATCCGCACAAGATGTTCAGCGCGGCGTAAGTTTTCACGCAAAATGAAACGGCGACCTTCAGGTCGCCGTTTTTTTAGGGGCAAAAGATCGCAGCCTGCGGCAGCTCCTACAGGGGAACGTATTGATCTTTTGATCTTCTGCTTTCACGTTGCCGCCAACGCCCCTTGGTACAGCACCGGCCCTGTCGGTTGCCCGGTCGGCGAGCCGCCCTTCGGTTCAAGGCTGACCGCCAGCGCAATCGGCTTGCCGATCAGCGCTATCTGCGTCTCGCTCAATTCGACTTTGCCTTTGCCGTTCGGCGGAACCACGCCGAGGGAAATCGGCTTGCCGTCCGCCGGTATCGCCCACAGTTCCAGGCTGCGATCCGGCCCGATGGCGGCCAACGCCAGTGGCTCGACTTGCAGGTAATCCTCGTGGACCAGCACGCGCAACGCCGGTTGCGCGTCGGCGCTCACCAGCGTGGCGCTGTAGCGGGCGTCGTCGGGGAGGTAGAGCACACCGAGCGTCACTGCGACCAGCAGCGAGAAAGCCGCCGCCGTCACTCGCAGCCAATTCCAGAACGGACGCTTCTCTGGCACGTGCAGCACTTGTGGTTCGATCCGCGCGGTAATGCCTTGCCAGACGCGGTCCGGCACCGGCTGCTCCGGCAGGGCATCGGTCAGGCTGACCAGGCTTTCCTGCCACTGTGCCAGTTCTGCGCGCAAGGCCGCATCTTCCAGCAACAGCTGTTCGAAACGCCGGCGCGCGGTGGCAGGCATCAGGCCGATGGCATAGTCGGCGGCGAGGGCGCGGCGCAGGGTCGGGGTTCGATAGTTCATGATTCAAGGCACCTGCGCAGGCGTTCCATGCCGCGGCGGATCCAGGACTTCACCGAGCCCAGCGGTGCGGCCAGGTGTTCGGCCAGTTCGGAACACGACAGTCCCTGGAAATAGGCGACGGTAATCGACTGGCGCTGCATGCCTTCGAGGCTGTCCAGGCAACGGTTCAAGGCGCTGGCTTCGCGGGCACTGTCCAGTTGCTCGTGGGCCGATGGGCTTTCATCCACGAGTCTCTGTTCTTCGAGATCGCTCAATGGCCGATCGCGGTGTTTGCGCAACTGGTCGATGGCCTGGTGACGGGTGATGTTGATCATCCAGGTCAACGGCGCCGACAGGTGCGCTTCGTAGCGTGATGCATTGTTCCAGATGCGCACGAAACTCTCTTGCAGCACCTCTTCGGCCAAGTCCGGACGACCCATGAAGCGCAGCGCTACCCCGTGCAGGCGCGGGCCGACGCTGCGGTATAGCGTCTCGAAGGCGCGGCGGTCACCCAGTGAACACTGGGCCAGCAATTGCCTGAGCTGATCGGCGTCGGCGATGGGAATGGCGGTTCTCCCGGAAAGCGGGTCAGGGGGCCGGTTGCAGGCAGAGGTTAGTTCACGGCGTGCAGTTGTTCCATTCACGGCGAACACCTCGGGCGGACCGCCGCCCCCGATGTGCGAGGGCGGCGGCACGGCTCAGCTTTTCGGCATCAGCACTTTGTCGATGACCTGAATGACCCCATTGGACTGGTACACGTCGTAGGTGGTGATGTCAGCGACGTCGCCCTTTTCATCCTTGATGGTGATGTTGTGCGGACCGTTCATCATGACCCACAGTTTGCCGCCGGCCACCGTGGTCAGTTCGGCCTTGCCGCCGCCTGCCCTGATTTTCTCGGACAGGGTCATCATGTCGAGTTTCCCGGCGACCACGTGGTAGGTGAGGAGGTGGGTCAGCGTGGCCTTGTTGGCCGGCTTGAGCAGGGTGTCGACGGTGCCCGCGGGCAGGGCGGTGAAGGCCGAATTGACCGGGGCGAACACGGTGAACGGGCCTTTGCCCTTGAGGGTGTCAACCAGGCCGGCGGCTTTTACAGCGGCGACCAGGGTGGTGTGATCGGCGGAGTTCACTGCGTTATCGATGATGTCCTTGCTTGGCAGCATGGTCTGGCCGCCGACCGTGACGGTGTCGCGGCCCATGTCCGCCGCTTGCACGGTGTTCAGGACGAGTCCGCCACCAAGGGCCAGGGTCAGCAGGCTGGCAATCAATGGCGTTTTGATCGAAGTGCGTTTCATGGTGATGATCCTTGTGATGAGAATCGGCCAGGGGTGTCTGTCCGTGCTTGATATACGCAGGCAGGGTGGAATTGGATGCAGTGGATCGCTATTTGCCACGACACCGACCCTGTAGGAGCTGCCGGAGGCTGCGATCTTTTGATCCTGGCGATATTGAATTTGCCAAAGATCAAGATCAAAAGATCGCAGCCTCCGGCAGCTCCTACAGGGTCGGGAACAATCCTTGAAGGCGTCAGTCCAATGCACAGTTTTTCGCCGCCCATTGCCGGGCGGTGTTCATCGAGGATGTCTGAATGAAGATTTCACGCGGTTTTGCACTGGCATCGCTCCTGACCCTGGCGGCCAGCCCGGCTTTTGCACAGTTCAACCTGAGTGATGCAGCCAATGTCATTGCCGGCATGAAGGGCGATGACGCGGCCGAGACCGCCGCACCGACGCCGCAGACCGCCGATTTGCTGAGCACCCTCAGTGAATTGGACATCACTCCAGAGCAAGCCATCGGCGGCGCCGGGGCCATGCTGGGCCTGGCGAAGAACCAGTTGAGTTCGACCGACTACGCGCAATTGGCCAAAAGCGTGCCGGGCATCGACATGCTCTCGGGCGGCGGTGAATTGGGCGCGCTGGCCGGCCTGCTCGGCTCCAGCGGCAAGGCTGCAGGGCTGGATAACGCCCTGGGCAACGTCAAGGACACCAACGACTTGAACAACGCCTTCAGCGCCCTGGGCATGGACAGCGGCATGATCGGCCTGTTCACCCCGGTGCTCTTGCAGTACCTCGGTCAGCAGGGCGTCGGTGGTACGCTGCTGAGCAGCCTGGGCAATATCTGGGGCGCTGGCGCCAGCACCGGTAGCTGATTCAGTAGCGCTCGGCGCGCAAGGCGTCGATGCGCCGGTCCTTCTCGATCCAGAGCTGGTTGACCCAGTTCTGGATCTTCTCGCGAAACACCGGATCGTTTTCGTAATCGCCCTGCCACAGCGCCGGGTCGAGTTCGCGGGTCTTGATGTCGATGATGACCCTGGGCACATTGCCGCTGATCAGGTCCCAGAACCCCGGAATCTTCTGCTGCGGGTAAACCACCGTCACATCGAGAACGGCGTCCAGCTGCTCGCCCATTGCCGCCAGCACGAATGCCACGCCGCCAGCCTTTGGCTTGAGCAGGTGAGTGAACGGCGACTGCTGTTGAGCACTTTTCGCTGCGGTGAAGCGCGTACCTTCCAGATAGTTGACCACCGTCACCGGTTGGCGCTTGAACAGCTCGCAGGCCTTTTTGGTGATCTCCAGATCCTTGCCCGCCAGCTCCGGGTGTTTGGCCAGGAACGCCTTGCTGTAGCGCTTCATGAACGGGTAGTCCAGCGCCCACCACGCCAGGCCCAGGAAGGGCACCCAGATCAGCTCTTTCTTGAGGAAGAATTTGAAGAACGGCGTGCGCCGGTTCAGCGTCTGGATCAGCGCCGGGATGTCGACCCAGGATTGATGGTTGCTGATCACCAGGTACGAGGTATCGCGGCGCAGATCTTCACCGCCACGGATGTCCCATCGGGTGGGGATGCAGACGCGGAAAATCAGCTTGTCGATTTCCGACCAGGTTTCGGCGATCCACATCACCACCCAGGAGGCGTAATCGCGAAAGCGCCCGGGCAGGACCAGTTTGAGCAAGGCAAACACCATCAAGGGTCCGATCAGGACCAGGGTGTTGAGCAACAGCAGCAGTGTGACGAAACAGCCGGTGAGCAGGCGGCGCATAAAGAACTCTTGCAAGCGTTTGGGCGCGCCATGATAAGCAGCTTCGGGCGACAGGCCAAATCGCTATGACGAATGCTTCACCTGGGTGGCGGTAGGCTGGATACCCTCGTCCCTGTAGGAGCTGCAGAAGGCTGCGATCTTTTGACTTTGTCTTGAAGATCAAAAGATCGCAGCCTTCTGCAGCTCCTACAGGGCGTTGATCTTCAAATATCTGCGAACGAATTCAACGGCCACGGTCTAAAATTCCGCTGCCCATCCTTCAAGGAAGCCCTACGTGAAATCGCTCCTCGCACTGCTTTCCCTCCTGGCCCTGCCGGTCATGGCCGCCGAGCCGACCCTGTACGGGCGTTACGAATACATCGCCCTGCCGGAAATCGGCGGGCAGGTCCTCAAGGCGAAAATGGACACCGGCGCCCTGACCGCATCCCTGTCGGCCAAGGATATCGAAACCTTCAAGCGTGACGGCGAAGACTGGGTGCGTTTCCGCCTGGGCACCAAGGATGCGGGCAACCAGGTCTACGAACACAAGGTCGCGCGCATCAGCAAGATCAAGACCCGCTCCGAAGAGGACGAGGAGGACAACGAAGTCGTCGCGCCGACCAAGCGTCCGGTGGTCGATCTGGAGCTGTGCCTGGGGCACGTCAAGCGCACGGTCGAGGTCAACCTGACAGACCGCAGCAGCTTCAACTACCCGTTGCTGATCGGCGCCAAGGCGTTGCGCGAATTCGGTGCGGCGGTGAACCCGGCACGGCGGTTTACCGCGGACAAACCCGATTGCTGATTGACGGGGTGTGAGGCTTGGGGCACCGTTCGCCCACATCCCTGCCGGGCTCGGACGCCATGCCTCATATCCTGATTGTCGAAGACGAAGCGGCCATTGCCGACACCCTGATTTTCGCCCTGCAAGGCGAGGGCTTCACCACCACGTGGCTGAGCCTCGGCGCGGCGGCGCTGGAGCATCAGCGTCAGACCCCGGCGGATCTGATCATTCTCGATATCGGCCTGCCGGACATCAGCGGCTTCGAAACCTGCAAGCAACTGCGGCGCTTCAGCGAAGTGCCGGTGATGTTCCTCAGTGCCCGGGATGGCGAGATCGATCGCGTCGTGGGCCTGGAAATCGGCGCCGACGATTACGTGGTCAAGCCGTTCAGCCCGCGGGAGGTGGCGGCGCGGGTCCGGGCAATTCTCAAACGCATGTCACCCCGCACGGTGAGCGAACCGTCGACGACGCTGTTTCGCATCGATAGCGACCGTGTGCAAATCAGTTATCGCGGTCAACTGCTGACCCTTACCCGCCATGAATTCCGCCTGTTGCAATGCCTGCTGGAACAGCCCGAGCGCGTCTTCAGTCGCGAACAGTTGCTCGATGCCCTGGGCGTGGCCGCCGACGCCGGTTACGAGCGCAGCATCGACAGCCACATCAAGAGCGTGCGTGCCAAGTTGCGACGGGTGAAGGCTGACGCCGAACCGATCCAGACCCACCGCGGCCTTGGCTACAGCTACAGTCCGGGACACAGCTGATGCCGCTGGGAATCCGGTTTTTCCTGGTCTACGCACTGTTCATCGGCCTGACGGGCTACTTTGTGCTCAACACGGTCATGCAAGAGATCCGCCCCGGCGTTCGCCAGTCCACCGAAGAAACCCTGGTCGATACCGCCAACCTGATGGCCGAGATCCTGCGCGATGACTTCAAGGCCGGCACCCTCAATCAGAACCGCTGGCCGCAACTGCTCAAGGCCTATGGTGAGCGCCAACCGGCGGCGAAAATCTGGGGCTTGGCGAAGAATCAGGTCAACCACCGCATCTACGTCACCGACGCCAAGGGCATCGTCGTGCTGGATTCCAGCGGGGCGGCGGTGGGACAGGATTACTCGCGCTGGAACGACGTCTACCTGACCCTGCGCGGCGAATACGGCGCTCGTTCCACCCGCGGTGACCCGAACGATCCGGGGTCTTCGGTGATGCATGTCGGTGCGCCGATTCGCGACAACGGCCAGATCATTGGCGTGGTCACCGTGGCCAAGCCCAACAGCTCGTTGCAGCCTTATGTGGATCGCACGGAACGCCGGTTGCTGGCGTATGGCGCCGGGCTGATCGGTCTCGGTTTGCTGTTCGGCGCGTTGTTGTCCTGGTGGCTGAGCCGCGCCCTGCGCAGATTGACGGCGTACGCCCAAGGCGTCAGTGCAGGCCGGCGGGTTGAAGTGCCGCATTATCGCGGTGGTGAGCTGGAACAATTGGCCACGGCGGTGGAGCAGATGCGCACGCAGCTTGAAGGCAAGGCCTACGTCGAGCGTTACGTGCACACACTGACCCACGAGTTGAAGAGTCCGCTGGCAGCCATTCGTGGCGCGGCGGAACTATTGCAGGGCGAGATGCCGCCGGTCCAGCGGCAGCGTTTCGTCGGCAACATCGACAGCGAAAGTGCGCGCATGCAGCAGTTGATCGAGCGCTTGCTGAATCTGGCGCAAGTCGAGCAGCGTCAGGGGCTGGAAGAACGCGTCGACGTGCCGCTGGGGGCTTTGGTGAGTGAGTTGCTGAGTGCTCAGGCGGCGCGAATCGAAGGCAAGCAGTTATGTGTGGAGCAAACCATTGCAGCGGATCTGACCGTGACCGGTGAGCCATTCCTGTTGCGTCAGGCGCTGGGAAATCTGCTGGAGAACGCTCTGGATTTCACCCCGGCTTGTGGCTTGCTGCGATTCAGTGCCACAAAGATCGGTGAGCAAATCGAATTCAAGCTTTTTAACCAGGCCGAGGCGATTCCCAACTATGCGTTGCCGCGCTTGAGCGAGCGCTTCTACTCACTGCCGCGTCCGGACAGTGGGCGAAAAAGCACAGGGTTGGGGCTTAACTTCGTTGAAGAGGTGGTCAAGTTGCATGGTGGGGCGATGAGTGTCGGTAATGTCGACTGTGGTGTAGAGGTCACGTTGCGCCTGCCTTAGGACCGAGTCGCGGCCATCGCGAGCAAGCTCGCTCCCACATGGGATCTCCCGCGAACACAAAATATATGCGAACCGAAGATCAAATGTGGGAGCGAGCTTGCTCGCGATGGGGTCGGTCAAGTCTCCACATAATCCCCACATTTCTCCCATAAAACCCCCACACAGCCACGCCAGACTTTCCCCATCCAAAACAGGGAGAGTCCCATGAACCGTAGCCTGACCCTAAAACTCGGGGCGATTGCCCTGTTGATTCTGTTGTTGCTGATCCCGCTGCTGATGATCAACGGTGTGATCCGCGACCGTCAGCAACTGCGCGACGGCGTGCTCGACGACATCGCCCGCAGTTCCAGTTTCAGCCAGCAGGTGAGCGGTCCGTTGCTGGTGGTGCCCTATCGCAAAGTGGTGCGCACCTGGAAGACCCGTGAAAAAACCAACGAGCGTTATCAAGACATCAGCGAAGAACGCGGTCGTCTCTACTTCCTGCCGGAACGCTTCGAGCTCGACGGCCAGGTGCAGACCGAGTTGCGCTCCCGGGGGATTTACCAGGCGCGGCTGTTTCATGCCGACAATCGCATCAGTGGGCTTTTTTCGCTGCCGGCGCGGCTCGGAATCAAGGAAGACTTTGCCGATTACCGGTTCGACCAGCCGTTTCTCGCCGTTGGCATCAGCGACATCCGTGGTATCGAAAATGCCCTGAAACTCGAGCTCGACGGCCAGAGCCTGGACTTCATTCCCGGTAGCCAGGTCGGCTGGCTGGGTGAGGGCGTGCACGTGACACTGCCGGCGCTGAACACCGAACAGGCCGCGGAGCTGACTTTCGGTTTTAACCTGCGCCTGCAAGGCACGGGCGTGTTGCAGGTATTGCCGGTGGGTAAAACCAGCACCGTCTCGCTGAGCGCCGACTGGCCACACCCAAGCTTCATCGGCAACTATCTGCCGGCCCAGCGTAACGTCACCGATCAGGGGTTCACCGCCAACTGGCAGGCGTCGTTTTTCTCCACCAATCTGCAGGAGGCCTTGAGCAGCTGCGTCACCGGCGGTGACTGCGCAGCCTTCAGCGGCCGCAGCTTCGGCGTGAGCTTTATCGACCCGGTGGACCAGTACCTGAAAAGCGACCGGGCGATCAAATACGCACTGCTGTTCATCGTCCTGACGTTCGCCGGCTTCTTCCTCTTCGAAGTGTTGAAAAGCCTGGCCGTGCACCCGGTGCAATATGCGCTGGTGGGGGTGGCCCTGGCGTTCTTTTACCTGCTGTTGCTGTCGCTGTCCGAGCACGTGGGTTTTGGGCTGGCCTATCTGTTGTCGGCGGCGGGCTGCGTGTCGTTGATCGGTTTTTATGTGTGCCATGTGCTGCGTAGCGTCGTGAACGGGTTGAGTTTCTCCACGGGACTGGCGGCGTTGTACGGCCTGCTTTACGGCGTGTTGAGCGCCGAGGATTACGCGCTGTTGATGGGCTCGTTGCTGCTGTTCGGCTTGTTGGGCGTGTTCATGGTGCTGACGCGCAAGCTGGACTGGTACGGGATCGGGCAGAAAACGGCCAAGCCGTTGGACTTCGATATTGGAGCGGTGCAATGAACCGGTCGGTGGGGTTGCGCGAGGATCAGCGCTGGGGCGAGGTGTTGGTGACGCGGATTTTGCAGTGGTTGCCTGATGAACCGCGTTGGTATTTTCGCGAGCAGGCTCGCTCCCACAAGGGTTCTCCAGTGAATACAACATTTGTACGCACCGACGACCTACTGTGGGAGCGAGCCTGCTCGCGAAGCGGCCAGTACAGCCGGCGAAGTCCTAAGCCTTCGGCATCGTCGCAATCATCGAAGGCCGCTGACTCACCTCGAAGTACCACGCCGCCAGTTGCGGATTCGCCGTGCGCCAATCCAGATCCGGGTGGCGCAGGTCGAGGTAACCCAGTGCACAGGCCACGCTGATCGCAGCCACATCGAAGTGGCTGGTCAGCTCGGCAATCGCGTCCTTTTCCAGCAGGGCCAGGGCGCGGCGGATCTTGTCGCGCTGGCCGTCGAGCCATTCGTCCCAGTGTTTCTCCGGGGCACGCAGGGCGACTTCGTAGCGCACCAGCACGGCCGCATCCATGATCCCGTCGGCAAGGGACGCGAGGGTCAGGCGCCGCCAGCGGGCCGAGCCTTCGCGGGGGATCAGCGGGTTGCCGACGTGCTGCTGATCGAGGTAGTCGAGGATGACCCGGCTGTCATGGATGACATTGCCATCGGCCAGGCGCAGGGCCGGGATTTTGCTCAGGGGGTTGTCGTCGATCAGGACCGGGTCCGGGGTCACCGGGGTGAGGACGCTGGTCTGCAGCGCCACGCGGTCCTGTTGACCGGTTTCGTGCAGCAGCACCATGACTTTGCGAACGAAGGGAGAGAGCGGGTTGTGGTACAGGGTCATGCTCGGGGCGGACATGGCAGCGTCTCGATCGGTGGCAGAGTCGGGCAGCATAGCGTGTTGGGGCGATTGCTCAAGATGGCCCCCACTGTAGGAGCGAGCTTGCTCGCGATGGACTTGAGAGCGCCGCTGGGTGTCAGGTTTCCCGCGTTATCGTTGACGTCCATCGCGAGCAAGCTCGCTCCTACAGGGGGTCAGCGGCGTTGCAGGAGGCCGCGCAGGGCCAGCACAGCCGGGATGCCCAGCCCCACCCAGCTCAGTGAATCCCACACACCATCGCCGAGCAACGCGGCGAACAGCCCTGCCGCGCTGAGCACCGCGATGACGGTGGGAATGGCAAAGACCTTCCAGAAATTCGACTGCCGGGGCTTCATGCCACGTTCTCCGCTTTTTCCAGCACAGGCCTGGCAGCCTTGCGCCGCACCACCCACAGGTAGACTCCGCTGCCGAGCACAATGATGGTCAGCACATCCAGGGTCGCCCAGAGGATTTGCATCGGCATGCCGCCGTAGTCGCCGAAGTGCAGCGGCTGCGACATGCCCATGGCATCCATGTACCAGGGCCGCTCGGCCACGGCGGTGACTTGCAGGGTGCTGGCGTCGATCAGCACCGGTGTCAGCAGGTGCGAGGTCAGGTGCGTGCTGCCTTTCATGAACACCGCGTAATGGTGCTCGCTGGAAAACCGCGTGCCGGGGAAGGCGATGAAGTCCGGTTGCATGCCCGGTGCGACGTCCTTGGCGATGTCGAGCAGACGGGTGGCCGGCGCCAGTTGCGTCAGCGGTGGCGCATCGCGGTACGGCGCGACCATCGCGCTCAGGCTGTCGTTGCGCCAGGCGGCAATGATCAGGTCGGCGCAGGCACTGATCACGCCGGTCACGCCGACCACCAGGGCCCAGGTCAAGGTCACGACGCCGATCAGGTTATGCAGGTCGAGCCAGCGCAGGCGGGTGGATTTGTCCTGGCGCACGGTGGCGAACTTCAGGCGGCGCATGAATGGCAGGTACAAGACGGTGCCGGAGACGATCGCCACCACGAACAGAATCCCCATGAACGCCAACAGCAGTTTGCCCGGTAAGCCGGCAAACATGTCCACGTGCAGGCGCAACATGACCATCATGAAACCACCGTTTGCCGACGGCATCTCCAGGGCCTCGCCGGTACGGGCGTCGAGCATGAAGGTGTGGGACGAATTGGGTTCAGTGCCGGCGGTGGGGGCCATGATCGCAATCGCGGCATTGGGCTCGTCGTCCTCGAAGCCGAAATACTGCATGACTTCGCCAGGGCGATGCTTTTCAGCCGCCGCTACCAGTTGCTGCAAATCAAGCAGCGGGGTGTCTGCCGGCATCTGCTTCAGCTCGGCTGCATCACCGAGGAGGTGGTCGATCTCGTGATGGAAGATCAACGGCAGGCCGGTCAGTGCCAGCAGCAACAGGAACACCGTGCAAATCAGGCTGGTCCAGGTATGAACAGCGGACCAGCGGCGAATTGTTTTACTTTTCATTTCATAGCCTTCAGAAAAACCAAAGCCGTCCTTTGGGGACGGCTTGGTCATAGGGCGTGTCAGCTCAAACTGTTACCACTTGTACGTTGCACTGGCGACGACACTGCGCTGGTCGCCGTAGTAGCAGTAGAAGCTGTCGCAAGTCGAGATGTAGTCCTTGTCGAACAGGTTGGTTGCGTTAACGGCCAGCGAAGCGCCCTTGAGGCTGTTGTCCAGGCGGCCGAGGTCGTAGTGTACCGCGGCGTCGAACACCGTGTAGGCGTCGGCCTTGCCCAGCCAGGTGTTGGCCTCGTCGCCGTAAGTGTTGCCGGTGTAGCGCGCGCCGGCGCCGATGCCGAAACCGTCGAGCACCCCGTTGTGCCAGGTGTAGTCGCCCCATACCGATGCTTGCTGGTTAGGCATCAGTTGCAGGCGATTGCCCTTGAACGCGCCATCTTGCACTTCGGACTTGGCCAAGGTGTAGGCGGCGGTGACCTTGAGGTTTTCGGTCACGTCGGAAACGGCTTCCAGCTCCAGGCCTTTGACTCTCACTTCACCGGTCTGGCTGGTGACCGTCACGTTGCCCACATTGTTGGTGACGGCAACGTTTTTCTGGGTCAGGTCATACACAGCGGCCGTCAGCAGTGTGTTGCTGCCCGGTGGCTGGTACTTGATACCCAGTTCCCACTGCTTGCCTTTGGTCGGCTTGAACGAATCGGTTGGCGAGGCGACGGCATTGCTGGCCGGCTGGAACGATTCGGCGTAGGACAAGTAAGGCACGAAGCCCGAGTCGAACACATAGCTGATCGCCGCGTTGCCGCTGAAGTTCTTGTCGCGCTGAGTGTTGGTGGCATCGCCCTTGTTGAAGAATTTGGTGCCGGTATGCACCCAGTCTTCACGACCGCCGAGGGTCAGGCGCCATTGGTCGAGGGCCATTTGATCCTGGACGTACAGACCGGTCTGGTAGGTCTTCTGGTCATAGTCATAAAACGCCGAGGAGCGTGGTGGACGGGTGATCGGCAAGCCATAGACCGGATCGTTGACGTTGATGGCCGGTGCGGTGCCAAAGATCGAGGTGTAGTTGGTGTTGCTGCGCTGGTGGTCCAGGCCGATCAACAGCGTGTGATTGATGTCGCCGGTGGCGAAGTCGGCCTGGAGGTTGTTGTCCACGGCGAACTGGCTGATGTCTTCGTCGACATTGGTCGTGCCGCGCCCGGTGTTGCCTTCATCGTCTACGACAAATCCGATGGAGGGAAAGTAGCTGTTGACGGTCACCGTCTGGAACGACAAGTCTGACTTGGTGTAGCGCAGGTTCTGGCGGAACTGCCAGACATCGTTCAAGCGATGCTCGAAGGCATAACCCAGTGCGTAATAGGTGCGGTCGTAGAAATCGTAGTCCGGATCACCCAGGTTCTTGTGGTGCGAGATCTTGCCGAAGGGCATGTCGATCTTGGTGCCCTGAATCGGATAGAACTGGCTGGTAACGCCGGTATCGTCACGGGTGAACTGCGTCAGCAGGGTGAAGCGGGTGTCTTCGTCGATGTTCCAGGTCAGGCTTGGCGCAATGTTGTAGCGCTTGTCATTGATATGGTCGATCTGGGTGCCGCCGTCACGCACCACGCCGCTCACGCCATAGAGAAACCGGCCTTCGTCGTCTATCTTGCCGGTGCTGGCGAAGTTGATCTGGCGATGGTTGTCGCTGCCGTATTGCAGCTGGATTTCGCTGCTGGCTTCGGCGCTCGGGCGACGGCTGACCATGTCCAGCAGGCCGCCTGGCGGGGTCTGGCCGTACACGGACGAGGCCGGGCCCCGCAGCAAGGCCAAGCGGTCGAGGTTCCAGGTTTCCTGTTTCGGGTTGGCGTATACGCCTTTTGGCAGGGGCAGGCCGTCGAGGAATTGAGTCGGCTCGAAACCACGCACGCGCAGCCAGTCAGCGCGGGTGTCGCTGCCGTAGCTGCTGGCGGTGATGCCCGGCAGGTAGCGCACGGCGGCGTCAAGGGTATGCGCGTTGCGGTCGTCCATCTGCTCGCGAGTAACGACCGAAATCGAGCGCGGTACCTCGACCAGCGCGGTATCGGTCTTGGTGCCGGCGGCGGTGCGCTTGGCAACGTAGCCTTGCACCGGGCCCCAGGCGCTTTCAGCGTCTTCCACACCAATCACGCTGGTTGCCGGCAGAGCCATCACGCCCTCGGGCACGGCCGCCAGGCTGTAGGTGCCGGCACTGCTTTGCTCAAGTTGCAGCCCGGTGCCACGCAGGGCCTCGCGCAGGGCGCCAGCGGCGTCGAACTGGCCGTTGACTGGCGCCGAGGTTTTGCCTGCCGCCAGGGATGGGTTCAACGACAAGGCCAGGCCGGCCTGGCTGGCGATCTGGTTCAGGGTGCTGGCCAGTGGTGCGGCTGGCAGGTTGTAGGCGCGAACGCTTGCCGCCTGCTCAGCGGCGACCAGTTGGCTGCTGGCCATAGGGGTGCAAAGGGCAACGGCGACCGCCAGCAAACTGGGGCGCAACAGGGTGTTCAGCGAACGGGACATACAGCGGCTCCTGAATGGAAACATTTCTCAATTGCCTGTGTGCCGAACGAGAATCAGAAAGTGATAGGGCTGGATGGAAATAATTTTTATTCAGCTATTCAATAAGCACTGAAGGGTTTCAGGCGTGCGCCTCTGTGGCGAGGGGGCTTGCCCCCGTTGGGTCGCGAAGCGGCCCCCGCGATTTATCAGGTAAACCGCATTTGCGGTTTGGCGACTGCTTCGCAGCCGAGCGGGAGCAAGCTCCCTCGCCACAAAGGGGCTGTGTGCGGGTTCAGGGCTTTGTTTCGGCCTTGGCTACTACCTTCACCCACCATTGCGTGTGCTGTTCGATCTGCACGGGCAGGGTCGGCAGCAGGGCATTGAGCGCCAGGTCGGTGTCACGCAGCGGGAAGCTGCCAGTGATGCGCAGGTCGGCCACTTCCGGCGCAACGCCGACGTAACCGGTTCGATAACGGCCGATTTCATGCACCAGATCTTCCAGCCGCGTGTTGTCCACCACCAGCATGCCGCGGGTCCAGGCATCCGCGCCGAAGTTGACGGCCAGAACCGGACCCAGGCCGTTATTGCGGAGCAACACCTGCTGGCCTTCGCGCAGAATCTGTTCATCCGGGCTGGACTCGGGGTGAACCGCCACCGCCGACTGCAACACACTCAGGCGTGTGCCTTCTTCTTCACGCTTGACCAGAAACCGCGTACCCAACGCACGCATGCTGCCTTCACGGGTTTCGACGATGAACGGCCGGGGATCGCCATGACCGGTTTCAACCAGGATTTCGCCTTCCTGAAGCACGATGCGCCGCTGCTTCTCATCGAAGCGCACATCCAGGGCACTGTGGGTGTTGAGATTGACCAGCGTGCCATCGGCCAGGCGCAGGGTGCGCTGCTCGCCAACGGCGGTGCGCTGGTCGGCCAGCCAGTAATCGATCGGCAGGTAACGTGGCCCGGCAAATAGCGCCAGGCCGATCACGGCTACCACGCTCGCCACGCCCTTACCGAGCTTGCGCACCCGGCGGCGGATGCCTTCGCGCGATTGCAGCAGGGCAGTGCGGGCCGGGCCATTGGCTGCGCTGAAGCGTTGGTCGAGCATGCCCAACTGGCGCCAGGCGCGGGCGTGCTCTTCGTGGGCGGCGTGCCACTTGGCGAATTCTTCGCGCTCTACCGGGTTGGCGCCATCCATGGACAACTGCCAGGCAATCGCTGCGTCCAGCACGTTGGCCGATACCGGTTTGGAACCGAGCGGGTTCATGTCGGCTCACCGTACAGCGCGATGTAGCATTGGCGAATGCCCTGGGCCAGGTACTGGCGCACCCGCGGCACCGATACCCCCAGGCGCTCGGCGATTTCTGCGTGGCCAAGACCGTCGAGACGGTTGTAGAGGAACGCCGCCCGAGCCTTGGTGGAAAGTTTGCCGAGCAAGCGGTCGATGTTTTTCAGGTCTTCGAGGATCATCTGCTGTTCTTCCGCCGACGGTTGTTCGGCTTCGGGAATCAGCATCAGTTCGGTGAGGTAAGCCTGCTCCAGCGCGGCGCGACGGAAATAATCGAACAGCAGGCCCTTGGCGATGGCCACCAGGAATGCCCGCGGTTCGCGTGGTTCCTTCAGTTCCTCGCGGCCCAGCAAGCGCACGAACGTGTCCTGGCTCAGGTCTTCGGCCCGCTGTGGGCAGGCGACATTGCGTCGAAGCCAGGCCAATAGCCAACCGCGATGGTCGCGATATAACGCACCGACGAGCTCACTTTGAGGGCTTGGGACTGACGACACGCAGCATCACCGCTTGGGAAGTGTTAACTAACGAGAATTGTTCGCGATTGTGGCAGAGGCCCGGGAGGTCCGCAATCGGCGTTGGTCGGGAGACCGCGTCATCGTTCATCGCGGGCAAGCCCGCTCCCACAGGGGGGGGCGGTACTCCTGTGGGAGCGGGCTTGCCCGCGATGAGGCCAGAGCAGGCGCCGAAGACTAGAAGGACGGTGCTTGTTGCCGACGCTTCCACTGACTCAATCGCTGTTGCAAATTCAGCGGGCTATGAATCTGCTGCTGCCGTGCGCGGCTGAACAGGATCAGCGCCAGTTCGGCCGTGGCCAGGGCGTCGGCGCTGGCGTGGTGACGTTCGAAGACTTCGAGCTTGAACCAGTCGATCCAGTCGTCCAGCCCGGCCTCGCGAAAGTGCGCCTGGGGGCATAGCAGCGGTGCAATGTCCGCCACGTCCAGAAACGGATGCTGCAACTTGAAACCCAGGTGATCTTTCAGCGCACGGCCGAGCATGTGCTGGTCAAACGGCGCGTGGAAGGCCAGTACCGGGCTGTCACCGAGGTATTCCATCAGGTCCACCAGCGCTTCTGCGGGATCGCTGCCCGCCGCAATGGCGCTGGGGCCAATGCCGTGGATCAGCACGCTGGGGCCGAGTTTTACTTGCGGATATTGCAAGGTGCGTTCGAACTGCTGGCGAAAGTCGATGGCCCCGTCCTCGATCGCTATCGCGCCAATCGAAAGCACATGGTCCTTGTTCAGGTTCAGCCCGGTGGTTTCCAGATCGAGCACCACCCAGCGCTGCTCACGCAGGCTGCATTCGCCCAAGGCGGCAGCGGCAGGCAAGCGTTCCAGGCGATGTTGCAGGTCGGCGGGCAGGGTGGGACTCGGCGGGCGCAGCCAGGAAAACAGGCTCATAACTGATACCGCAAGGTCAGGCTGCTCTGCAGGCGTTGGGCCTGACGCAGGGACTCACGCAGGATGCGCCGGTCCAGATGATTGAGGCTGTCGGGATCGACCCGGTTCGAGTAGGGAAAATTCTCCCGGGTCTGTAATTGATGTTGCTGCATGCGGGTTTGCTGAATGAAGTGATAGGCCTCTTCGTACGCGGCGCCGTTCAGGGGTTCGATGACCTCTTTGGCGACCAATTGGCGAAAACGCTCCAGCGTGTTGTTGGCCTCGATGCCATGGGCCAGGGCCAGCAGTCGGGCGCCATCGACAAAGGGTGCCAAGCCCTGGATCTTCAGGTCCAGGGTGGCTTTCTCGCCATTTTTGCGCGTCAGCACGAACTCGCGCAAACGCCCTACGGGCGGGCGATTGCGCAGCGCATTCTCGGCCATCATGCGCTGGAACAAACGGTTGTCGCCGACCTGATCGAGAATGCCCCGACGCAGCTGCTCGCAGCCTTGCTCGCTGCCCCAGACCACGCGCAGATCGAAATAGATGCTCGAGCCCAGCAGGTTCTCCGGGGTGGCCTCGCGGATGAACGCTGCAAAGCGCCGCGCCCATTCGGCCCGGGACAGGCACAGCTCGGGGTTGCCGGCCATGATATTGCCCTTGCACAAGGTGAAGCCGCACAGCGCCAGGCTCTGGTTGATCTGCTGGGCGATGGGCAACAACTTGCCGCGAATCTCGGCGGCATGGGCCGCATCCCTGGCTTCGAAGAGAATGCCGTTGTCCTGATCGGTGTGCAGGGTCTGCTCGCGACGGCCTTCACTGCCGAAGCACAGCCAACTGAATGGCACGCCGGGATCACCTTTTTCGGCGAGGGTCAGTTCGATTACCCGGCACACGGTGTGATCGTTGAGCAGGGTGATGATGTGGGTGATCTGCGTCGAAGACGCGCCATGGGCCAGCATGCGCTCGACCAGTTGGCCGATTTCGCCCCGCAGCGCCACCAGGTTTTCCACCTTCTGCGCGTTGCGGATGGTGCGCGCCAGGTGCACCAGGTCGACCCGTTGCAGGGAAAACAGATCGCGCTCGGAAACCACGCCGCACAAGCGTTGGTCCTTGACCAGGCAGACATGAGCGATGTGACGCTCGGTCATGGCAATCGCCGCGTCGAATGCACTGTGATCCGGCGACAGGAAAAACGGCGCCCGGGTCATGTGCCCTTCGATGGCTTCGTTGAAATCACTGCTGCCGTTGGCCACGGTCTGACGCAGGTCGCGCAGGGTGAAAATCCCCAGTGGCGCTTTGAGTTCATCGACCACCACGATGCTGCCGACCTGTTGTTCGTGCATCAACGTCACGGCTTCGCGCAAGGGTGTCTGCGGTGCGCATGACACCGGGTGGCGCATGGCCAATTCGCCCAGTCGGGTATTGAGCGAATATTGGGTGCCGAGGGTTTCCACGGCTTTTTGCTGCACTTGCTGGTTGACCTGGTCCAGCAGGCTGCTGACGCAGCGCAGGGCGAAGTTGCGGAAGGTGTCCGATAGCGAAAACAGGCGGATGAACGCCGGCTTGTTCAGTTGCAGGCAAAAGGTGTCTTCACCGGCGAGGTGCTCGGTACGGGTCGCCCGTTCACCCAGCAACGCCGCGAGGGGAAAACATTCACCGGTGGTGATCTCGAAGACCGTTTCGGTGCCACCTTTTGCCGTATCCGGACGCTCGCCCACGACCCGGCCTTGTTTGACGATATAGAAGTGCTCGACCGGGCCGTCGGCGGGTTTGATGATGCTCTCGCCAGGGGCGTAGAAACGCAGGTGACATTGCTCGACCAGATACGCCAGGTGCGCGTGCTCCATCTGGTTGAAAGGCGGGAAGCGCTGAAGGAATTGCAACGTGCCCTGGATGTTCTGCAACACCGCGGTTTTCCCTGCCTGTGTGAAGGCGTCCGCTTTACTCATAACCATTACCGCAGTCTTTTTTTGAATTGTTGTAGTCGGATGACCTGGACATGGTCGACCCCTGTAGCCGGGGTGCCCATTGGACGTAAGTCTAGGTAGGCCGTTAGCGCCCTGAAATGTCGGAAAAATCCTACGCAAGTGTGCGAAAAACCTCTCGGCCCCCCTATTGGAAAATTATCTGTCGGAGTGCACATTGGTGGTCAGCTTAGCGATGTCTCATAACTGTGCTAGGGAATTGAATTGAACATGTAGAGAACGCCATGTCCGACCACGATATTTTGAGTGATGCCGAGCGCGAAGCGCTGAGTGCCGTCATGCTGGAACCTGACCTGCCACCGCAACGGGTGCTGATCGTCGATGACGATAAGGACGCCCGGGAGCTGCTGTCAGAGATCCTGGCGCTGGACGGTATTTCCTGCATAACAGCAGCCAGTGGCAAAGCGGCACTCAATATCCTGGTGGCTGAGGCAGAAATCAAAAAGCCCTCGATCGGACTACTTATCACCGACCTGCGGATGGGCCATGTAGATGGGCTGGAGCTGATCCGCCAGGTACGCGAATCGGTAAGGGCGGCGTTGCCGGTCATCATCGTCTCGGGCGATGCCGACGTAAAAGATGCGATCGCCGCGATGCATTTGAGTGTGGTGGACTTTCTGCTCAAGCCGATTGAAGCCAGTGATTTGCTGGTACTGGTAAAACACGAATTGGGCATTAAATAACGGATCTCCTGTAATTGTTAATTACAGGTTCGATTTGTTTTGGTGGGGTTAACTTGTAATTAAGTTTATCTGATTGGTCTGCGAAAAAGCTGCTCACAAATAGCTTGTTTCTTCTTTCGGTTATTCAGTTATCGTTCGGTTCTTGCAAACCAATGCAGGCATTTATTTGATGCTGTGCCTGGTTTAATAAAATCTGTCGTAGCACTATCCAGGTTGCCAGTTTGGCACTCCGCTTTTTAGTGGTTTGAGTACGCCGATGGTCGTCGTGTATTCAGTCTGCGGCTAGTTTCTGCAAATAAAATGCCGACAAAGGTCATTACTCTTCCTGGATTGTGTGGTTGTGTGTCGCAATGAGGACGATATGATAAAGAAAATTGAATTTCGCGATCTTGTACTTATTATCGGTGTGACAGTCATGTG
Organism: Pseudomonas sp. GW456-E7; assembly: GCF_059424105.1. Lineage (NCBI taxonomy): Bacteria > Pseudomonadati > Pseudomonadota > Gammaproteobacteria > Pseudomonadales > Pseudomonadaceae > Pseudomonas > Pseudomonas sp. GW456-E7. The sequence continues at coordinate 77,846 of NZ_JBWKZB010000031.1, forward strand.
GGGCAGTAATTATACTGTAATTGATATCAGTCTTGACGGTATCGATCCATTCATACTGACAGCGTTGCGCTTTACATTCTGTGCATTGCCATTGGTGTTCTTCATCCCGAAACCGAAGGGTGTCAGTACTTTTGTAACTATAGTCTACGGTTTGTTGTTTGGTATCGGAATGTGCTGGCTGATGAACTATGGCATGTTTCTTGGTGTCAGTGCCGGCGTGACCTCTTTGCTCTTGCAATTCAGTGCATTTTTCACGGTCATCTGGGGAGTATTGCTGTTTGGGGAGAAAATGACGGGAATACACGTGGCGGGTATTCTCATGGCGTTACTGGGGCTGATGTTTATTATTCATGTAACGGACGGTTATGCCGAAAGCTTTGGCCTTTTCCTGATACTCCTCGGTGCATTGTTCTGGAGTTTGTGCAATGTGCTGGTCAAGAAAAGCAAGGTGGTTGATATATTTTCCTTTGTCGTTTGGTCGAGTCTGTATGCAACACCGCCTCTCTATCTGATGACTTACTGGGTCAAGGGGGCAGCCCCCTTCCAAACGTTGCTAACGGACATAACTGCTCCGGTGCTGGTGTCTGTCCTGTTTCAGGCCTATGTGGCGACGGTATTCGGATATTGGGTGTGGAACCGAATGATTGAGAAGTATCCGGCGAGCCAGGTTGCACCGTTGTCAGTGATTGTTCCGATATCGGGTATTTTGACCTCATGGTATGTACTCGACGAACCCATTGGTGGCGAAAAACTGTTTGCTCTCATCATCACGGTCCTTGGAATTGCCTTGTTCATGAATGCATCGAGAATAGGCCGCCACATCGCTGCAAACGCGTTGCGTTTCAGGGGATAGTTCTGCATTTGCAGGAAGCAGAAACAAAAATCCCCCGGTTTTTCAACCGGGGGATTGCTGTGGAGTGAGCTGGATTACAACCCGTTCTTCGCCTTGAACTCGCGACGACGACGGTGCAGGACCGGCTCGGTGTAGCCGTTCGGCTGTTTGGTGCCTTCGACCACCAGTTCGACCGCCGCCTGGAAGGCGATGTTGCTGTCGAAGTTCGGGGCCAGCGGACGGTACAGCGCGTCGCCGGCGTTCTGCCGGTCAACCACCGGCGCCATGCGCTTGAGGCTTTCCATGACCTGCTCTTCGGTGACGACGCCATGGCGCAGCCAGTTGGCGATGTGCTGGCTGGAAATACGCAGCGTGGCACGGTCTTCCATCAGGCCGACGTCATTGATGTCCGGCACTTTCGAACAGCCGACGCCCTGGTCGATCCAGCGCACCACGTAACCGAGAATGCCCTGGCTATTGTTGTCCAGTTCGTTCTTGATCTGTTCGGCGGTCCACTGCGGGTTCACCGCCAGCGGGATGGTCAGGATGTCGTCCACCGATGCATGGGCACGTTTGGCCAGTTCGGCCTGACGGGCGAACACGTCAACCTTGTGGTAGTGCAGTGCGTGCAGTGCCGCGGCAGTCGGCGAAGGTACCCAGGCGGTGTTGGCACCGGCCAGCGGGTGAGCGATTTTCTGTTCGAGCATCGCTGCCATCAGGTCCGGCATGGCCCACATGCCTTTACCGATCTGCGCGCGACCTTGCAGGCCGGTGCTCAGACCGATATCGACGTTGGAGTTCTCGTAGGCGCCGATCCATTTCTCCGCCTTCATGTCCGCCTTGCGCACCATCGGGCCGGCTTCCATGGAGGTGTGGATTTCATCGCCCGTGCGGTCGAGGAAACCGGTGTTGATGAACACCACGCGCTCGCTCGCCGCCTTGATGCAGGCCTTGAGGTTGATCGTGGTACGACGCTCCTCGTCCATGATCCCGACTTTGAGGGTGTTGCGCGGCAGGCCCAGCACGTCTTCGATGCGACCGAACAGCTCGTTGGTGAACGCCGCTTCCTCAGGACCGTGCATCTTCGGCTTGACGATGTAGATCGAGCCGGTGCGGGTGTTTTTGCGCGAAGTGTTGCCGTTCAGGTTGTGCATCGATGCCAGGCAAGTCACCAGGCCATCGAGAATACCTTCCGGCACTTCGTTGCCTTGACTGTCGAGGATCGCGTCGATGGTCATCAGGTGGCCAACGTTGCGCACGAACAGCAACGAACGACCGTGCAGGCTCAGTTCACTGCCATCAACCGCGGTGTAGGTGCGGTCGGCGTTCATGGTGCGGGTAAAGGTCTGACCGCCCTTGGCGACGTCTTCCGACAGATCGCCCTTCATCAGGCCGAGCCAGTTGCGGTAGATCACCACTTTGTCATCAGCGTCGACGGCGGCAACCGAGTCTTCGCAGTCCATGATGGTGGTCAGTGCGGCTTCCATCAGGATGTCTTTGACGCCGGCCGCGTCGGTCTGGCCGACCGGGGTGCTGGCGTCGACCTGGATTTCGAAATGCAGGCCGTTGTTTTTCAGCAGGATCGCGGTCGGTGCAGCGGCATCGCCCTGGAAACCGATCAGTTGAGCGTCGTTGCGAAGGCCGGTGTTGCTGCCGCCTTTAAGGGCGACCACCAGTTTGCCGTCGACGATTTTGTAGCCGGTGGAATCGACGTGGGAGCCGGCCGCCAATGGTGCCGCTTCGTCGAGGAAAGCACGGGCGAAGGCGATGACCTTGTCACCGCGCACCTTGTTGTAGCCTTTGCCTTTTTCCGCGCCGTTGGCTTCGCTGATGGCGTCGGTGCCGTAGAGCGCGTCGTACAGCGAGCCCCAGCGGGCGTTCGAGGCGTTGAGCGCAAAGCGGGCGTTCATCACCGGCACCACGAGTTGCGGGCCGGCCATGCGGGCGATTTCGTCATCGACGTTTTGCGTCGTTGCCTGGAAATCGGCCGCTTCTGGCAGCAGATAACCGATGTCTTGCAGGAAGGCTTTATAGGCCACGGCGTCGTGCGGTTGACCAGCACGCGCTTGGTGCCAGCCGTCGATACGAGCCTGGAAATCATCGCGTTTGGCGAGTAGGGCTTTGTTCTTCGGCGCCAGGTCATGGATGACCTTGTCGGCACCGGCCCAGAACTTATCGGCGGTGAGGCCGGTACCGGGAATGGCTTCGTTGTTCACGAAGTCGAACAGGACTTTGGCGACCTGCAGGCCACCGACTTGAACGTGTTCAGTCATTGCTTGCCTCACTCTGCTCAGCTATTTCGCTTTTCAGCTCTTCAATTTAACAATGAAGCCTTTGGCCATTTAAACCACAAACCCCTTTGCCAGTACATGCCCATGACGGGCGGCTGGGTTGGGACCAATCAACGGCTTGGGGCCTTGCTGACAGGGCTTTCAGGGTTGCGAACGGGCCGGCGGCAGACATCGATCCAACGTTATGTAGTGCGCGCTGCGGCATACTACATGATGAATTGCGGATGTGAAAATTAGACTAATCACGTCGTTCTGCGACCCCATGACGCATTGCGGTCACGGCGCGGAACAGGATGTTCTCAAAAAACCAGTGGATTGTTCCAGTTAAATATCAAAAGTTGTACACGATTTGTTGGGTCGGTCAGATCGGCGGTGCCTTCATTCGCGAGCAGGCTCGCTCCCACAAAGGCCCGCGCAACCCTTGTGGGAGCGAGCCTGCTCGCGAAGGCGCCTGACCTGTCGGCGCAGGTCCAACCCTTGCCTATACTTGGTTCTCTGTCACAAAAATCATGACCAGAGGGCTGCGCCATGGACCACCTCGTACTCACCGTTTTCGCACCGGACAAGCCCGGGCAAGTCGAGCGCATTGCCCAATGCATTGCCGAGCACGGCGGCAACTGGCTGGAAAGCCGCATGTCGCGCATGGCCGGACAATTCGCCGGCATTCTGCGGGTGGGCGTGCCGGCCGAGGCCTATGACGAATTGGTCGATGCCCTGCAAGGCTTGTCCACCCAGGGCATTCGCGTACTGATCGCCGAAAGCAGCATCGAACAATCCTGCACCTGGAAGCCGATCGCGATGGAACTGGTGGGCAATGATCGCCCGGGAATCGTGCGTGACATCACACGTTTGTTGAACGAGCAGGGGGTGAGTCTGGAACGGTTGGTTACCGAAGTGCGCCCGGCACCGATGAGCAGCGAGCCGTTGTTCCATGCCGAAGCGATTCTTGCCGTGCCGCTGACGCTGTCGCTGGACGTCCTGCAATCGCGCCTGGAAACCCTGGCCGACGATCTGATGGTCGAATTGGTGCTGCGCAGTGAGCCCTGATCAGGTTATCCAAGTTAAACGTGCACCGGCCTGTGGATAACCTGTAGAGACACCCCGCCAGGCCACGCCGACCGGGGTTCTTCAGGATCTGATCAAAAAACCAGCAGTTTCAGCCACTTGCGCACAATCGGCGGGGATCACGCTGTGGATAACCTTGGGAAGGAATGATGCAGGCCACGGAACTCGTGGCCTGTAGAGGTTTGTATGTTTTTTGATCAGCTGCGACGACGCAAACTCAGCCATGCATCCACGCTGTAAACCGCCAGACCGGCCCAGATGAACATGAACGCTACCAGGGTGCTGGACGACAGGTGCTCGCCAAACAGCAGGACTGCTTGCAGTAGTACCAATGTCGGCGCCAGGTACTGGAGAAAACCCAGTGTCGTGTAGGGCAAATGCCGTGCAGCCGCGTTGAAGCAGACCAGCGGCACCAGCGTGACCGGCCCGGCCGCCACCAGCCACCAGGCTTCTGACGTGGTCCAGAACTCGACCTGAGCGCTGTGGGCGGTCGGGTTGAACAGCAACCAGGCAATGGCGATCGGCACCAGCATCCAGGTTTCCACCACCAGCCCGGGCAGTGCCTTGACCGGTGCCTGCTTGCGAATCAGCCCGTAGAAACCGAAGGTCAGTGCCAGCACCAGCGATACCCACGGCAGGCTGCCGACTTGCCAGACCTGTTGCGCCACACCCACAGCCGCCAGACCGACGGCAATCCACTGCATGCGCCGCAGCCGTTCGCCAAGGATCAGCATGCCCAGCAACACGTTCACCAAGGGGTTGATGTAGTAACCGAGGCTGGCCTCCAGCATGCGGCCGTTGTTCACCGACCAGACGTAGGTCAGCCAGTTGGCCGCGATCAGCGCACCGCTCAGGGCCAGTATCGCCAGGCGTCGCGGGTTCTCCCGCAGCTCGCGCCACCAGCCGGGATGCTTCCACACCATCAGCAGCAAGGCGCCGAACAGCGCCGACCACAACACCCGGTGGATGATGATTTCCACGGCGGGCACGCTGGCGATGGCTTTGAAGTAGAGGGGGAAAAGTCCCCAGATGATGTAGGCACTCAGACCCAGAATGTACCCGCGACGCGGGTTGGCGGCTTGCATGCAGAATCCTTGCTTAGGCAGCTAACAAAGTAGGGATTGTAAGGAGATTCGTCTGCGAATGTCCTGCCTGAATAGGTAGGTCATTTGTGAACACAGAACCTGTGGGAGCGGGCTTGCTCGCGAAGGCGGCGTGTCAGTCGACATCAATGTTGAATGACACGCCGCC
>NZ_JBWKZB010000032.1:0-77759 GCF_059424105.1 Pseudomonas sp. GW456-E7
GTCGAGCGATGCGGCCTGGATCAAAAGATCGCAGCCTTCGGCAGCTCCTACAGGATTACGCAGCCCCATGTAGGAGCTGCCGAAGGCTGCGATCCTTTAGCGATCGGCTAGAATGGCGACCTTGCCGTTGCCGAGCCTGCCATGAAACCTGTATTGCCCCACGCCCAACTCGACTGGGACGACCAAGGTCGCCCGTATTCGCGAGTGTTCGATGATGTGTATTTCTCCGACAAATCGGGGCTGGACGAAACCCGCTACGTGTTCATCGAACAGAACCGCTTGGCAGAGCGCTTTGCGGCCTTGCCCGAGGGCGGTCGGCTGGTCATCGGTGAAACGGGGTTCGGCACCGGGCTGAATTTCCTGTGCGCCTGGCAGGTGTTCGAGCAACACGCCGTGGCCGGTGCGCGACTGCATTTTGTCAGCGTCGAAAAGTACCCGTTGAGCCCGGCCGACTTGCAACGTGCCCTGGCGCTGTGGCCGGAACTCAAGGTGTTTGCCGATCAACTGCTTGAGCAGTACGTAGCCATCCATCAGGGCTTTCAGCGCCTGACGCTGGACCACGGCCGCGTCACCCTGACCCTGCTGATCGGCGACGCACTGGAACAACTGCCCCAACTCGACGCCCGGATCGACGCCTGGTTCCTCGACGGTTTCGCTCCGGCGAAAAACCCTGACATGTGGACCGCCGAACTGTTTGCCGAACTGGCGCGCCTGGCCGCGCCCGGTGCCTCCATCAGCACTTTCACCAGCACCGGTTGGGTGCGACGCCTGCTCAACGCCGCCGGTTTCAAGATGAAACGCACCCCGGGCATCGGCCACAAATGGGAAATCCTGCGCGGCGAGTTCCTCGGCTGGCCCCACGACGTACCCGCCCCGGCGCCCGACAAGCCCTGGTTTGCCCGACCTGCACCAACGAGCGGCGAGCGCCGGGCACTGGTGATCGGTGCCGGGCTGGCCGGTTGTGCCAGCGCCGCCAGCCTGGCCGCACGGGGCTGGCACGTGACGTTGCTGGAGCGTCACGACGACGTCGCCCGGGAAGCGTCGGGCAATCCGCAGGGCGTGCTCTACCTGAAGTTATCGGCGCATGGCACGGCGCTGTCGCAAATGATCGTCAGCGGATTCGGCTACACCCGGCGACTGCTCGAACACTTGCAACGGGGCCGCGACTGGGACGATTGCGGCGTGTTGCAACTGGCCTTCGATGCCAAGGAAGCCGAACGCCAGGCGCAATTGGCGGCGGCGTTTGCGCCGGACCTGTTGCACCTGCTGGATCAATCCGGGGCCCAGGCCGTGGCCGGGATCGGATTGGCACAGGGTGGCCTGTTCTATCCGCAAGGCGGCTGGGTCCACCCACTGGCGCTGTGCCAGTGGCAGGCCGGCCACCCGCAGGTTCAACTGCTCACGCATTGTGATGCGCTGGAACTGCGCAAGGTCGGGGATCAGTGGCAAGCCTGGAACGGCGAGCAATTGCTGGCCTGCGCACCCGTGGTGGTCCTCGCCGGTGCCGCGGACATCCAGCGTTTCCCCGAGAGTGCCGGGTTGCCGCTCAAACGCATTCGCGGGCAAATCACCCGCCTGGCGCAAACGCCGCAAAGCCAGGTCCTGAGTACGGTGGTGTGCGCCGAAGGCTATGTCGCTCCCGCACGCTTGGGCGAACACACCCTGGGGGCCAGTTTCGATTTCAACAGCGATGACCTGACGCCGACCACGGCTGAACACCTGGGCAACCTGGCCATGCTCAACGAGATTTCCCACGATCTGGTCGAACGCCTGGAAATCGACCGCCTCGACCCCGAGAGCCTCCAGGGGCGCGCCGCGTTTCGCTGTACCAGCCCCGACTACCTGCCAATCGTCGGCCCACTGGCCGACACCCAGGCCTTCGCTCAGGCCTATGCCGCGCTGGGCAAGGACGCCCGGCAGGTGCCGGACGTCGAATGCCCGTGGCTCGACGGTTTGTACGTCAACAGCGGCCACGGCTCGCGCGGCCTGATCACCGCGCCACTGTCAGGAGAACTGCTGGCCGCCTGGCTGGACAACGAGCCCCTGCCCTTGCCCAGGAGCGTGGCCGAAGCCTGTCATCCCAACCGGTTTGCGTTACGGCGCCTGATCCGGGGCAAATAGTCGATACCGCCGTCGAGAGCGCCCGCACAGCGGCTCTCGGCCCCGGCTTCGCCCGCTTATAACTCATCGATATAAAACTCCCCTTGCCGAGGCGGGTCAGTTTCTGAGTACCCGCCATTTTGGCGCGGTATCGATTGACCCTCCCCAACGGAAAAACCGGTAAGGAATTTATGTGCGGATTAGCTGGCGAGTTACGTTTTGATCATCAACCTGCAGACCTTGCAGCCGTTGAACGAATCACCCATCACCTGGCCCCTCGCGGCCCCGACGCCTGGGGATTTCATAGCCAGGGGCCGGTTGCCCTGGGCCATCGGCGCCTGAAAATCATGGACCTGTCGGACGGCTCGGCACAGCCGATGATCGACCCGCAATTGGGCCTTTCCCTGGCCTTCAACGGCGCTATCTACAATTTTCCGGAACTGCGCGCCGAGCTTGAAAGCCTGGGTTACTCCTTCTATTCCGGTGGCGACACTGAAGTCTTGCTCAAGGGCTATCACGCCTGGGGCGAAGCCTTGCTGCCGAAACTCAACGGCATGTTTGCCTTTGCCGTCTGGGAGCGCGATGCCCAACGCCTGTTCATCGCCCGCGACCGTCTTGGCGTAAAACCCTTGTACCTGTCGCGCACCCGCCAGCGCTTGCGCTTTGCCTCAGCGCTGCCGGCCTTGCTCAAGGGCGGCGACATCAATCCGGTCCTCGATCCGGTGGCGCTCAATCACTACCTGAATTTCCACGCCGTGGTCCCGGCACCGCGCACGTTGCTGGCAGGCATCGAAAAACTGCCGCCAGCCACCTGGATGCGCATCGAAGCCGATGGTCGCACCGAGCAAAAAACCTGGTGGACCCTGGCCTACGGCCCCCACGACGACGAGAAAAACCTGACCCTCGAAGACTGGCGCGACCGGGTGCTCGACAGCACCCGCGAAGCCGTCGCGATTCGTCAGCGTGCGGCGGTCGATGTTGGCGTGCTGCTGTCCGGCGGTGTCGACTCGAGTCTGCTGGTGGGCCTGTTGCGGGAAGTCGGCGTGGACAATCTGTCGACCTTCTCCATCGGCTTCCAGGATGCCGGCGGCGAACGCGGTGACGAGTTCCAGTACTCCGACCTCATCGCCCGGCACTACGGCACGCAGCATCACCAATTGCGCATCGATGAAAAAGAGATCATCGAACAACTGCCCGCCGCATTCCGCGCCATGAGCGAACCGATGGTCAGTCACGACTGCATCGCCTTCTACCTGTTGTCTCGCGAAGTGGCCAAACACTGCAAGGTCGTCCAGAGCGGCCAGGGTGCCGATGAACTGTTCGCCGGCTACCACTGGTATCCGCAAGTGGACGGTGCGAGCGATCCCTATGCCGCGTACCGCGACGCATTTTTCGACCGCAGCTACGACGACTACGCGGCGACCGTGCAGCCAAAATGGCTGACCGCCAATGACGCCGCCGGTGACTTCGTCAAAGCCCATTTCGCCCAACCCGGTGCCGATGCGGCGGTGGACAAGGCCTTGCGCCTGGACAGCACGGTGATGCTGGTGGACGACCCGGTCAAACGCGTCGACAACATGACCATGGCCTGGGGCCTGGAAGCGCGCACGCCGTTTCTCGACTACCGCCTGGTGGAACTGTCGGCCCGGATTCCGGGGCGTTTCAAACTGCCGGACGGCGGCAAGCAAGTCTTGAAAGAAGCTGCGCGCCAAGTGATTCCCAGTGAAGTGATCGACCGCAAGAAAGGTTACTTCCCGGTGCCGGGCCTCAAGCATTTGCAGGGCGATACGCTGGAGTGGGTGCGTGAGTTGCTGCTCGATCCGAGCCAGGATCGCGGCCTGTTCAACCCGGCAATGCTCGACCGTCTGCTGACCGATCCGCAGGGACAATTGACGCCGTTGCGCGGCTCCAAGCTGTGGCAACTGGCTGCCCTCAACCTGTGGCTCAGCGAACAAGGAATCTGACCGATGAAACCTCACGCCACGGCTTTCAGCCAACGCCTGTTGCGCGGCCAGTCGCCTTCCTACGAACGTTTGCAGGCACGCCTGGCCGAGGATGGCAGTGAACTCGGCGCCGCACCGATTGCGGTGCATTGCGGTTGGGGCCGCCTGTTGATCGGCCACACCTTTGCCGATGCGGCGAGCCTCGCCGCGGAGTTGCTCAACGAGCAGCCCGGCGAACGGGACATCGCGCTGTACGTCGCCGCGCCCCAGCAGGTGTTGGGGCTGGAGCCGGCGCAGCTGTTCCTCGACCCGTCCGATACCTTGCGCCTGTGGTTCAGCGACTACCGCCAGGCGACCCGGGTGTTTCGTGGATTTCGCATTCGACGCGCGCAGAGCGACGCCGACTGGCAGGCCATCAACCAGCTGTATCAGGCGCGCGGCATGCTGCCGATCGATGCCACCCTGCTCACTGCGCGCCACCTGGGCGGCCCGGTGTACTGGCTGGCGGAAGACGATGACAGCGGCGCGGTCATCGGCAGCGTCATGGGCCTCAATCATGCAAAGGCCTTCAATGATCCGGAACACGGCAGCAGTCTCTGGTGCCTGGCGGTCGACCCGCATTGTGCGCGGCCGGGTGTCGGCGAGGTGCTGGTGCGGCATCTGATCGAACACTTCATGAGTCGCGGTCTCGCTTACCTCGACCTGTCCGTGCTGCACGACAACCGCCAGGCGAAAAGCCTGTACGCCAAGCTCGGCTTTCGCAACCTGTCGACCTTCGCCATCAAGCGCAAGAACGGCATCAACCAGTCGCTGTTTCTCGGGCCGGGCCCCGAAGCCGCCTTTAATCCGTACGCCCGGATCATCGTCGAGGAAGCACACCGTCGCGGCATCGATGTACAAGTCGATGACGCCGATGCCGGAATGTTCACCCTCAGCCATGGCGGGCGCCGGGTACGCTGCCGGGAATCCCTGAGTGATCTGACCAGCGCCATCAGCATGACCCTGTGCCAGGACAAGAGCCTGACCCACAAGGTGCTCAAGGCTGCCGGGTTGAACCTGCCCGTGCAGCAACTGGCGGGCAACGCCGATGACAATCTGGCGTTCCTTGATGAGCACCGGCGCGTGGTGGTCAAACCGCTGGACGGCGAACAGGGCCAAGGCGTGGCGGTCGACTTGCAGACCATCGAAGAGGTACAGCACGCCATCGAGGCGGCCCGCCAGTTTGATAGTCGCGTGCTGCTGGAAAGCTTCCACCAAGGCCTCGACCTGCGAATCCTGGTGATCGGTTTTGAAGTGGTCGCGGCCGCGATTCGCCGGCCGGCCGAAGTGGTCGGCGATGGCCAGCACTCCATCGGCGGGTTGATCGAAGCCCAGAGCCGGCGCCGACAAGCAGCCACGGGTGGCGAAAGCAAGATCCCGCTGGACGCGGAAACCCTTCGCACCTTGCAGGCGGCCGGATACGACTACAGCAGCATTCTGCCAGCCGGCGAGCATCTGTTCGTACGACGTACGGCGAATCTGCATACCGGCGGCATTCTCGAGGACGTCACGGCGATCCTGCATCCGACGCTGCTGGATGCGGCTGTACGGGCCGCCCGGGCGCTGGACATTCCCGTGGTCGGTCTCGACCTGATGGTGTCCGCCGCTGACCAGCCGGACTACGTGTTTATCGAAGCCAACGAACGGGCCGGGCTGGCCAACCACGAACCGCAGCCGACGGCGGAGCGGTTTGTCGATTTGTTGTTTCCCCACAGCCAGCCGGCGGTCTCTTAGCGATGCGTTGCCTGGACTGGCCCCTTCGCGGGCAAGCCCGCTCCCACATTCGACCGCATTTGCATGGAGTAACTCGGTCAACTGTGGGAGCGGGCTTGCTCGCGAAGACGGACTGACAAACAACACAAATCCCTCATCGAAACCATCGATGCGCTCAACTCATCAGGAGTTTCCATGACCAGCAAAATCCCCGAACCGGACCTCGGTTACCTGCAAAAAGTCCTGCTGGAAATGCTCGCCATTCCCAGCCCCACCGGGTTCACCGACACCATCGTGCGCTACGTCGCCGAACGCCTTGAAGAACTCGGCATTCCCTTCGAGCTGACCCGTCGCGGCACCATCCGCGCCACGCTCAAGGGCAAGAAGAACAGCCCCGACCGCGCCGTTTCCGCCCACCTGGACACCATCGGCGCGGCGGTTCGTGCAGTGAAGGATAACGGGCGCCTGACCCTCGCGCCGGTTGGCTGCTGGTCCAGCCGCTTTGCCGAAGGCAGCCGGGTCAGCCTGTTTACCGACAACGGCGTGATCCGTGGCAGCGTTCTGCCCTTGATGGCGTCCGGGCACGCGTTCAATACCGCCGTGGATGAAATGCCGATCAGTTGGGATCACATCGAGTTGCGCCTGGATGCCTACTGCGCCACCCGCGCCGACTGCGAGTCGCTGGGCATCAGCGTCGGCGATTTCGTCGCCTTCGACCCGTTGCCGGAGTTCACCGAAAGCGGCCATATCAGCGCCCGCCACCTCGATGACAAGGCTGGAGTGGCCGCACTGCTGGCGGCCCTCAAAGCCATCGTCGACAGTGGCGAAGAACTGATGATCGACTGCCATCCGCTGTTCACCATCACCGAGGAAACCGGCAGCGGTGCCGCGGCGGCGTTGCCCTGGGATGTCAGTGAATTCGTCGGCATCGACATCGCACCGGTCGCGCCCGGCCAACACTCCAGCGAACATGCAGTAAGCATCGCGATGCAGGACTCCGGCGGACCGTATGACTATCATCTGTCGCGCCACCTCTTACGCCTGGCCAGCGACAACGAGCTGCCGGCACGCCGCGACCTGTTCCGCTACTACTTCAGCGACGCGCATTCGGCGGTCACCGCCGGCCACGACATTCGCACGGCCCTGCTCGCCTTCGGCTGCGATGCCACCCACGGTTACGAACGCACCCACATCGACAGCCTCGCCGCCCTGAGCCGCCTGCTCGGTGCCTACATCCTCAGCCCGCCGGTGTTTGCCAGCGATGCGCAACCGGCCAAGGGCTCACTGGACCGGTTCAGCCATCAGCTCGAACATGACACCCAGATGGAAAGCGATACGCGGGTGCCGTCGGTGGACAGCCTGGTGGGGCAGCGGTCGGAGAGCTGATCCAGGATCTTCATCGCCGGGTAAACCGCTATCGCGAGCAAGCTCGCTCCCACAGTTGATCGGTGGTGAACACAATTCTCCGGTTCGCCGCTGAACTTTGTGGGAGCGAGCTTGCTCGCGATGGCGTCAGTGCAGACAACATCAAATCCCAGGCTAGCCGATACCGGCCATACGCCGTAGCATCGCGCCATTGATCCAACCGAGGTGCCTATGCTGATCCCCCACGACCAACTTGAAGTCGACACCCTCACCCGCCTGATCGAGGATTTCGTGACCCGCGACGGCACCGATAATGGTGACGACACGCCGCTGGAAACCCGCGTACTGCGCGTGCGCCAGGCGCTGACCAAGGGCCAGGCACTGATAGTCTTCGACCCGGAAAGCGAGCAATGCCAACTGATGCTCAAGCATGACGTGCCCAAGCACCTGTTTGACTGAAGCTTCAGCGTTCTTTGGTTTTCGCCAGTTTGTTCTGGATGCGTTCATAGATTTCGGCGCGGTGCACATTGACGTCCTGGGGAGCCTCGACGCCAAAGCGAACGTGGTTTCCGTTGACCGCGAGAACGCGCACGCAAATGTTGTCACCGATGGAAATGGTTTCGCCCACAACGCGACTGAGTACGAGCATAAGGAGTGTCCTTCAGGGGTTATTGGCCCCTGAAGATGCCCGGCCCGCCGTGCGCCTACAATGCTCCGACAGCAAACCGGACCGGACTGACAGCCCCTGAGCCACCCCGCTGACGGAAAAGTCCGACACGCCGGGTGATTGTAGGGACGAGCTGTCAGGACGCGGAGAATCGCGGCCCGAACAGGATGATACTCGCGCCAATGACACACAGCGCCACGCCGAGCCAGTCCGAACCCAGCGGACGAATCCGCTCGACCACGGCCAGCCAACCAATCGAGGCAATGATGTAGATGCCACCGTAGGCAGCGTAGGCGCGGCCGGCGTAGGTGGCCTCGATACGGGTCAGCAGCAGCGCGAACAGGGTCAGGCTGAGGAGCGCCGGCACCACCCACCACATGCTTTTACCCTGGCGCAGCCACATCCAGAAGGCGAAGCAACCGGCAATTTCGAACAGCGCGGCGAGGAAAAACCACAGGTAATTGAGCATGCAAGCGTCTCGCAAGGATGGCCGATGGCGGCCACCCTAACCACAGCGTTGCCTGCGGGCAAGATCAGCTTGCGGATTGCCTGGCCTTGGCGCGCATTTTATCGGCCATGACGGTCATTTCGTTGTAGAGCAATTGCGGGTCCTTCTGCTTGATCGCCCAGGCCATGCGGCCCTGTTCGTGGGGCAGGATCATGAACTCGCCGGCAGCGACCTGCCGGTAGATGTAGTCGGCGATGTCGGCGGCGCTGATCGGCGAGCTTTCCAGCAGCTTGCCGACCTGGGCTTTCATGGCCGGGGTTGGGCCGCGGAAGGAGTCCAGCAGGTTGGTCTGGAAGAACGACGGGCACACCACATGTACGCCGACTTCCTGATGCGCCAGCTCGATCAGCAGGCTTTCGGACAACGCCACCACGCCCGCCTTGGCCACGTTGTAGTTGCTCATCGCCGGGCCTTGCATCAGCGCGGCCATGGACGCGATGTTGATGATCTTGCCTTTGCTTTGTTCCAGCAGCGGCAGGAAAGCCTTGCAGCCCTTGACCACACCCATCAGGTTGATCGCGATCTGCCAGTCCCAGTCCTCCAGGGACAGCTCACTGAAGAAGCCGCCAGAGGCTACACCCGCGTTATTGACGATGACATCGATGCCGCCGAGCTTGACCTCACAGGTCTGGGCGAACGCCGTCAGCTGGCTGTAGTCGCGCACGTCGCAGCGCTGGATAAAACCATCGCCACCGGCTTCACGGACCAGCTTCAGGGTTTCCTGCAAACCGGGCTCGCTGACGTCCGACAAGGCCAGCTGCCAACCTTCACGCGCCCAGCGCAGCGCGATTTCGCGACCCAGGCCAGAGCCTGCACCAGTGATCATCATGCGATTTTGCATAGCAAACAGCCTTGTTGTTCTCGGAAGATGCATCGAGTGTAGCGAAGGAAATTGTCCGACCCACGCTCCATCAGATTGCTGAATGGCCCGAGCAAACCGCGGGCGCGTCACAAGCAACTAAGGCAATCACAAAAGAAATAAGAACCTGTCCGAAATACTTCAAAAAAACTTGGAATTTTCCGGCAGGCGCGAGAGTCGGATTTTTTAAGCAGCTCGAATTTACTTCATTCCCGCTGACCTGATTGGCATGGTCATTCCACTGCATTTTCAACAAGGAAATAGACATGGGCACAATACTGATCATCATTCTGATCCTGTTACTGATTGGTGGTTTACCGGTCTTCCCGCACTCCAGAAGTTGGGGTTACGGCCCGTCCGGAATCATCGGCGTCGTGTTGGTGGTGCTGTTGATCCTGCTCTTGCTCGGCCGAATATAAAAACCGTCAGGCAAAAAAAGAGGCCCTCGAAGGGCCTCTTTTCTATTGCGTCACAACTTAGTCCGGCTTGCCGTCAACGACACCTGCGGTGTTGTCCAGCAGGCTCTTGGTCGCTGTTTGCAAGAAAGCTTCGAGCTTGAGTTTCAACTCGGCGGTACGCGGCGCGTCAGCAATGATTTCGGCGCGAGGCTTGCCGCCCAATTCATACTGATACAACTTCGGTGCCATATCCTTGTCCTTCGGCAGGACCAGAATCTGGTCGGCGGTGAGGATGGCCGTGGTCTGCTCGCTGCCCGACGGCTTGATCACACCAATGCCGAGGTCGCCTTGCGGCAGGTTGAGCAGGTCGCGTCCCCAGCACTGATGGCGCACTTCGCCACCGATACGGCCCATGATGGTCGGCACGATGTCGATCTGGGTGCCCACGGTGTGGTCACGCTGACCGAATTTTTCCTGGATGCCCGGCGCGATCATCAGCATTGGCACGTTGAAGCGGCCCAGGTCCATCTCGGTGATCTGCTGTTCGTTACCAAAACCGTGGTCACCGACGATGACAAACAGGGTTTCCTTGAAGTACGGCTCCTTGCGGGCCTTTTCAAAGAACTGGCCCAGTGCCCAGTCCGAGTAACGCATGGCGGTCAGGTGTTCGTTCAGGCTGCCACGATCGGTGACGCGCTCGACCGGCAATGGCGTCGGCAAGGCGTAAGGCGTGTGGTTGGACAGGGTTTGCAGCAAGGCATAGAACGGCTTGCCGTTTTCTCGCGCCTTGAGCTCGACCAGGCCACGGTCGAACATGTCCTGGTCGGACACGCCCCAGGTCGGATCAGAGAACACCGGGTTCACAAAATCGTTACGACCGATGAAGTTGGTCATGCCCTGGTTGCTGAAGAAACCCGACTGGTTGTCCCAGGCGAAATCGCCGTTGTAGACATACACGTCGTCGAAGTCACGGGCACTGAGCAACTGCGGCAGACCAGACAGCTTGTGGCTGCCTTCCGGGGTCTGCATCAGGTATTCGAAGCCCGGCAGGTTCGGGAAGCAGGCCATGGTGGCGAACATACCCTGGTGGGTATGGGTGCCGTTGGAGAAGAAGCGGTCGAACAGCAAGCCTTCCTTTGACAGTTTGTCGAGGTATGGCGTGATGTTGCCCGGCCCGCCCAGCGCTCCCACCGAGTGACCGGCCATGCTTTCCATCAGGATCACAACGACGTTCTTGATCGGCAGGGTCTTGTCGGCCGGCGGGGTGTAATCGCGACGTACCGCTGCGGTGTCGGTATCCACCAGTTTGTCGGCCGGTACCACCAGCATGTCACGCACCACTTGCTGGGCTTGAGGCTGAGGCAGGGTCGCCTTCCAGATATTGTCGCGATCCTCGGACATCCGGCTCTTGGCTGCGGCGACCAGAGAAAGAGTACCGTTGAGACCCAACTGGTTGGCGAAGTTGGAATCTGTGGTGTAGACATCACCCCAGCGCATCGGTGGGCCTTGACGCAAGGTGCCACGGGCCGCGACGACGCAGATCAGCAGGCAAACCACGAACACACCAATGCGTGCATACCACGGCGCAACCTGGCGAGTGCCGATGCTGCCGCCACTGAACGGGCCACGAGGGCGGGTCGCACGGTCCGCGCCCTTGAATGCCAGGCTCAGGATCCAGGTGCCCACGGCCCATGCCAGCAGGTAGCGGACCACGGGGAAACCGTACCAGAGCATGCTCATCACGGTTTTCGGATCTTCCTTGACGTACTGGAAGACCAGGCCGTTGAGGCGCTGGTGGAACTCACGATAGAAGTCCATCTCCATCAGGCCCAGGAACAGCGCAATGCTGGAGACGACAGTCAGCCAGAGACGGAACAGCCCGCGTGCGGCCATGGCCCGGACACTGAACAATGCCAGCAGCAACGGAATACTGAGATAGACCACCAGACGCAGGTCGAAACGCAGACCGTTGGCGAAGGCCTCGAGGAAGGTCGAAGCCGGTGTATCGAGGATCATCGAGCGGTTGTAGACCAGCAGCGCGACGCGCAGCAGGCTGAACATGACCATCATGACCAGGGCACACAACAGCGTGTAGGCCAGATGCGATTTGACGGTCGGTTGCAGCAGGCGACTAGAAGCTCGCTGCTGATTCAGGGCGTCCGGGATTGCCATGTCGTTTTAGGACCCATTGGAAGTTGAAGTTTCAAAAATACAGCTGCGCCTTGCCCTCTTTTTGGCCAGTACCAGGCCCCGGGGATTGCGCGGTGCGCAAATGTTGCACGATCAACGGCTGTATTGCCATTGATAACTACCCTCATCCCGACTGTTTCATCCTGCATTCAGGAATACGCTGCGGGTTGCGGGAGAGCCGGCGAATTGTCTTGGAGACGTGGTGAAAATTTCGTGCAACGCATATCTGAAAACAAATTAAAGCGCCCTGCCCTGTCAAAAACGCAAACGCCCCGAACCGGTCGGGGCGCTGCGAAGTCACCTTAAATGAACCACACCGTCACTTCTCGGCGCGTTCCTTGAGGGCTTTCAAGGTATTGAACGGGGCATCCACCACGAACTTGTTGGCCACCATCGACGGCACGCTGCCGCCCGGTTCGGTGTGCACCTGATAGGTCACTTCGATCTGGTCGCCCTTGGGTACGAACTTCCAGAAACCGTCGACCTTGGTGACGCGGACGAAGCCTTTTTCTTCAGGAAGGTATTTCGGTACGCCTTCGAGCTTGCGGGTCAGGCTGCCATCGGCACCTTCGGTGGTGGTGATGTGCAGCACCGAATCACGCGGAGTAACCGGCCATGGGGTGTTGAACTGAGTGTAGGTCCAGCTCTGGTCACCTTCGTGCTTGAGCAGCTTCTGGGTTTTGCATTCGTGAATCCAGGCGCAGGCTCCGGACACGTCATCCTGCAACGCACGCAGCTTGGCCATGGTGGTTTTCATCAGCGTGACGCCCTGGTAGGCCTTGTAGTCGGACCCGGCCACTTCACTCAGGGAGATCTTGATGCCGTCTTCGTCTTTTTTGACTTTCCAGTCTTCGGCCTGGGCCGTCGAGGTAGCCAGCACAACCGTCAAACCGCACAGCACAGCCATACGATGCAGCGAACCCATAGTCTTATTCCTTATTGTTGAAGTTCCGTTCGTTGGAACACATCACGCCGCCGTCATTTGCTCCCACCAGCCAATCAGCCGGATGGCTTCTTCGCTGCTGCTTCCGCACACCTCGGGGTCGGCCTCGAAGGCAGAACACACCGCCGGCCGTTCCGGCTGGCCGAAAATATTGCACAGGTTATCGGCGGAAAGTTGCAGGCAACGCTGCCCCGCGGCCTTGCCGTCAGGCATACCGGGTATCGGTGAACTGATGGAAGGGGCAATGCAACAAGCGCCACAACCCTCACGGCATTTCATGACGACAAGCTCCTCGCGACGAGTGATGTGTAAAAGGACGGGGCACAGAGTACCCGCTAAAACAGTTGTTTTAAATTACCTGCGAGCGGGTTTTTCCACGCAAACGGGCATGACCGAGCAGTCTCCGACAAAGCGTCTGTTCTGCGGCTCGCGGATCTTGTTGGCGTTACTGCTTGAACTCGAAATCCAGTGCCGCGCCTTCAACCTCGCGGCGCTCTTCATTGCGCAGTTGCAGCTGCATTTCATTGCTGAGCAGGCGGCCGTTGAGCTGGAACGGGCTGCTGCCGCTTTTGTCACCGAACATCTGGGGTAACAGCGGTTCGCGCTTGGACAACGGCATTGTTCCGACCGGTTTGAGTTCCTGAACCATATCCTTGGGCAAGCTCAGGTCCAGCTTGGCGGATGGAAGCTCGGTCTTTACCACTTCGCTGGCCGGTTTCGATTTGGAAGCAATGGGTAGGCGTTTTTTCGCGGGCGTCGCCGGTTTCCTGGCCGGCGAGGCTTTTTTTGCGGGTGCGGTTTCTATCGGTGCTACGTGGAAACTGCCGGTGGTCTGCTGGTCCTGCTCGGTGGCGGCAACGACGGATACCGGCTGAATACTCGCAATCAGGCAGAGCAAAAGCCAGGCAGCAGGAAAAATCGGTTTCATGTATCCAACGGTGGGTGCAAACGGCAGAGGTACATATGCTCGCCTGTTGCAGCCCACAAGACAAGCGCAGTAGCAGACTATTACAAACCGCCAGCCATCTCCTGGCAGAGTTGGGTGGCCAGCATGCCCAGGGTCATCAACGCGCGCTCGGCTTCACGATTCCAGGGCGTGCCGCAATTGAGGCGAATGCAGTGATTGAATTGCTCGGTATTACTGAATATCAGCCCGGGCGCAATACTGATGCCCTGCTGCAATGCCCGCACGTGCAACTCCTGGGTGTTGACCCGCCCCGGCAGACTGACCCACAGAATGAAGCCACCGGTAGGCCGGGTCATCTGCGTGCCTTCCGGGAAATACTGCTGCACGGCCAGCTGGAAGGCACTGAGGTTCTTGCGGTACTCCTGACGGATGAAGCGCAAATGCCGGTCGTACCCGCCGTTTTCAAGGTAAGCGGCAATGCCCATCTGGGTCACGCTGCACGCTGAATGCGTGCTGAAGGTCTGCAAGCGCTGGATTTCCTGCTGAAACTTGCCGGCAATCATCCAGCCGATCCGCACCCCGGGCGACAGGGTTTTCGAGAAGCTCGAGCAATAGATCACCCGGTCCAGCCGATCATAGGCCTTGAGGGATTTGGTGCGTCCCTGCTCGAACATCAGCTCACCGTAGATATCGTCTTCGACAATCTGGATATCGAAGTCCGACGCCAGGCGCAGCAGTTGTTTCTGTCGTTCTTCAGGCATGGTGCCGCCCAACGGGTTACTCAGCCGGGTGGTCAGCACCAACGCCTTGATCGACCATTGGTTGGCTGCCAGTTGCAGGGCTTCCAGGCTCATGCCCGTGGCCGGATCGCTAGGGATCTCGATGACCTTGAGGCCCAACAGATCGGCCAGTTGCAGCAACCCGTAATAGGTCGGCGACTCGGCTGCAATCAGATCGCCCGGGCGGGTCAGCACGCGCAAGGACATCTGCAGCGCATCGACGCAGCCGTGGGTGATCACCACTTCCGACGGATCGACCACAACGCCGGCATCGCGCATGCGGATCGCCACCTGCCGGCGCAACGGCTCGAAACCGGGACTGAACATGTAACTGAAGGCCCGCGGGCTATGGAAACGAGTGACTTTGGCCAATTGCTGATGCAGCGCCCGCACCGGCAAATAGTCGACACTCGGCACCGCAGCGCCCAGCGGGAAGACACCTTCACGACGGGATTCGACCAACACTTGTTGAATGATGCTGCTACGGGTGACCAGGCCGGGGCGCTCGACCCGGGCGATGTCCGGCGTCGGCGCCGTGAGTGCCGGTGTCTGGTGCACGTAGTAACCCGACTGCGGCCGGGCGCGGATCAGCCCCTGATCTTCGAGATTGGCATACGCCTGCAACACCGTCGCATGACTGACATTGAGCTGCGAACTCATCTTGCGCACCGAAGGCACGCGCTCTCCCGGCTGATAGACCCCACGGCGGATGTCTTCGGCCAGTTGTTGAGCAATACGTTGATAGAGCAAAAGATTGGTCATGACGCAGCACTCGATTTCACGGGCATTTTATTCTTGTGTAAAACAATACCGGAACAGTTTAGAAGTGTACGGGGACAGTTACCACAATAGTCGACCGTACAGTGCAGTGTCAGCAAAATCTGTACTGTTTTGTGCGGTAATCGGCAGGCATAAAAAAACCCGGCGCTGCATGGCAGACCGGGCTGTAGGAGCTTGTAGGAGCTGTCGAGTGAAACGAGGCTGCGATCTTTTCAGCCCCACTTGAGCATCAAGAGCAAGATCAACAGATCGCAGCCTCGTTTCACTCGACAGCTCCTACAGGGTGCATAGCGTCACCCTGGAGCAGATTTAGCGGGCGGCGCCGAGCTGGCCGTTTTCGTCGGAAAACACAATCTCCACCCGACGGTTCTGTGCACGGCCCCGTTCCGACGCATTCGCGTCCACGGGATACTCGTCGCCATAACCTTCGACCTGGATGCGCTTGTCGTCGATGCCCAGGTCTATCAGCACGTCAGCCACCGACTGTGCGCGGTCGCGAGACAGCTTGAGGTTTTCCTGCTTGCCCCCGGTACTGTCCGTGTAACCTTCGATGCGCACCACACGCTTGGGGTTGAGTTGCAGGAACTGCACGATCTTCAACACCACGCGGTTGGCCGAAGGTTTCAATTCCGCTTCGCCGGTGTCGAACAGCATGTCGCCCAACGTCATCACCAGACCGCGGTCGGTCTGGGAGGTGGTCAATGCCAGGATCTGCTCTTCGAGCCATTTGCCTTGCTGCTGCACACTGAACAGTTTGGACTCACGCAATGCCAGTTGCAGACGCTGGCGTTCCAGTTCGAGTTTTGCCGCTTGCTCTTCGTTGAGCGCCTGATTGGTGTGTTCCCGGGCAATGGCGCTATAGCGCTGGCTCAGGTAGGCGTAATGCACCACGTCCGAACCACTGCCCCAATAGCTGGACAGGCGGTCGGCACGGGCCAGGGACTCACCGGCGCGGATCACGTCCTTGGGGGCGATTCGCAGCACATTGGAGTCTTCCTTGACCTTCTGAAAGTCGGTTCCGGCCTGCTGCAACGCGTTCTCACTGTGCTGGCTGACGCAACCGGTCAGGCTGGCGGCCAGGATCAAACCGCCAAGGGTTTTGCGCTTGAGGCTCATTGAGCATCTCCCAGTTGCTTTTGCAGACGGGCGATGCGGGTGTTAAGCACGTTCAACTGTTCCTCGCTCTTGGCCGTCAACACCTTGGCCTCAGCCAGGCGCGCATCCAGCTCGGCCTGTTCGGCCCGCATGCGCGCGTTCTTGAACGATTGATCAGTCATGTTGCCCTTGGCACGGTTGTACTTGTCCTCGGCCAGTTTCATTTCCGGCACATCGTCGGCGGTGGCACCCACGGCCTTGGCCTGTTCGAGTGCCTGTTCGGTCAGGCGCATTTGTTCATTCGGCGCCGGATCGGTTGCACAACCCGCCAGGGCGACAATGGCCACGGCAGCGAAAAGAGGTCGAATACTCACTAAATATCCCTACTGTTTTGGGGTACTGACGGGTTGTTGCGAGGGTTGCTGCGGTTGTGAGCGCTGTGCCTTCCAGCGCTCGATATTGCGCATCAGCACGGCTTCCGTCAGTCCGGACGCGGGCAATTCTGTCATCTTTTTGGCCAACTGTCCGCGCAACCACGGATCGTTGCAGGCCGAGTTGTGGGAAATCGCCAGGAACAGGCCAGGCTTGTCGACCGGTTGCGAACGTGCGATCAGATCACCGGCCATGCCCAACGTCTGTGCAGTCGCCATGCCCGAGTAACGTCCGGCCAGGACAAATTCGACTTCACCCAACAACAGTTTCTGAAAGGCCAGGGTCAGGTTGGACGTGCGCGCAAGGGTTAATTGCTGTGCGGCAAAGGTGCCGAATTCCGGGGTCAATCGAGCCTTTTCCGACACGGCACCCGGATGGCCGTGCAGATCTGGCGCTTCGTTGTAGACCAGCGTCGAGTCCTTGCGCGTCCAGACCAGGTAGTCGTTTTCCAGCAAGGGTGGATGGATGTAATCCAGGGTTTCCAACTCACTGACGGTCAACGTCGCGTCCGCCAGCATGTCCATGCGTCCGCTGCGCACTTCGTCCAGGGCCTGGGCGCGTTTGCCGGCATACAGCAGTTCGACCTTGAGCCCCAACTCCCCCGCCACTTGCTGCAGCAAATCGGCACTGGCACCGATCAGGTGTTTGGGATTCTGCGGGTCTTGCCACAGGTACGGCGGCGCGTCGGGGCTGCCGGTGACCACCAGGCGTTCGCATTTGCCTGCGGCGAAAGACAGCGCCGGCAACAGCGTCAATCCCAGCAAGCTCCACACACAGCGCAGATCCATGGCTTCACACTCCACTCATACCCGGTTATGCCCCCCTGTAGGAGCGAGCCTGCTCGCGATGGGCGTTAACGATGACGCGTTCATTCTGGAAAAACGCGGCGCATTGAAGTCCATCGCGAGCAAGCTCGCTCCTACAGAAGAGCAAAAAAAAGCCCGACCAAAAGGCCGGGCTCTTTATAAGTGAAGCAGCCGGTTTAGACCAGCTTCTCCAGCTCAGGGATGGCTTCGAACAGGTCCGCCACCAGGCCGTAATCGGCCACCTGGAAGATCGGCGCTTCTTCGTCCTTGTTGATCGCAACGATCACTTTGGAGTCTTTCATGCCGGCCAGGTGCTGGATCGCGCCGGAGATACCGACGGCGATGTACAGCTGTGGAGCAACGATCTTGCCGGTCTGACCGACCTGCATGTCGTTCGGAACAAAACCTGCGTCGACCGCGGCGCGCGAAGCACCCACGGCAGCGCCCAGCTTGTCGGCCAGGGCGTACAGGTGTTTGAAGTTGTCGCCGTTCTGCATGCCGCGCCCGCCGGAAACGACGATCTTGGCAGCGGTCAGTTCCGGACGATCGGACTTGGCCAGTTCTTCGCCGACGAAGCTGGAGATGCCAGCGTCGTGGGCAGCAGCAACCGCCTCAACAGCAGCCGAACCACCTTCAGCGGCAACCGGGTCGAAACCGGTGGCACGCACGGTGATCACTTTCACTGCAGCGTTCGATTGAACGGTAGCGATGGCGTTACCGGCGTAGATCGGGCGCTTGAAGGTGTCAGCGCTTTCTACCGAGATGATCTCGGAGATCTGGTCAACGTCCAGTGCAGCGGCAACGCGCGGCAGGATGTTTTTACCGTTGGAAGTAGCGGCAGCCAGGATGTGGCTGTAGCCCTTGCCGAGTTCGGCAACCAGCGGCGCAACGTTTTCCGGCAGTTGGTGAGCGTAGGCAGCGTTATCGGCTACCAGCACTTTAGCCACGCCAGCGACTTTCGCAGCGGCTTCAGCCACGGCGCCAGCGCCCTGGCCTGCAACCAGAACGTGGATGTCACCACCGATTTTGGCGGCGGCAGCAAGGGTGTTCAGCGTGGCCGGGGCCAGCACTTTGTTGTCGTGTTCAGCAATAACCAAGATAGTCATTTAGATTACCTTCGCTTCGTTTTTCAGTTTCTCGACCAGTTCAGCCACCGACTTGACCTTGATACCCGCGCTGCGTGCAGCCGGCGCTTCGACTTTCAGGGTCTTGTTGGTGGAGGCGGTGGAAACGCCCAAAGCGTCCGGAGTCAGCACTTCGAGAGGCTTCTTCTTGGCTTTCATGATGTTTGGCAGAGACGCGTAGCGCGGCTCGTTCAAACGCAGGTCGGTGGTGACGATGGCCGGCAGTTTCAGGGAAACTGTCTGCGCGCCGCCGTCGATTTCGCGAGTCACAGCAACGCTGTCACCGCTGATTTCGACTTTCGAAGCGAACGTGCCCTGACCGTAGCCGCTCAATGCAGCGAGCATCTGGCCAGTCTGGTTGTTGTCGCTGTCGATGGCTTGTTTGCCAAGGATCACCAGCTGAGGCTGTTCCTTGTCGACAACGGCCTTCAGCAGCTTGGCAACGGCCAGGGAAGTCAGGTCTTCGGCGGACTCGACGAGGATGGCGCGGTCGGCACCCAGGGCCAGCGCGGTGCGCAGTTGCTCTTGAGCGGTGGACGGGCCGACGGAGACGACGACGATTTCAGTCGCAACACCTTTTTCTTTCAGGCGTACGGCTTCTTCCACGGCGATCTCGCAGAACGGGTTCATCGACATCTTGACGTTGGCAAGATCGACGCCGGAATTGTCCGCCTTGACGCGAACCTTGACGTTGTAATCCACAACGCGTTTGACAGCTACAAGAACCTTCATGGATTCCTCGTTACTCTCCGGTGAAAAGAAAGTCGCCTAGGCGAACCTGGCGGTTGATGCTCATCGGGCGCAAGGGCACCTCCAAAAACGCCGGCAAAGGTGTCAAGTGACCAGCGCTCATGATCTGCATGACCGTTCGTCAGTGGTGACTGACGAGTCATTCAACATCGCGGCGTGTAAACTGCGCATCAAACCCGCGCAGCGCATCACTCTCTACTGCCATCGCCCTGTCTTTAGAGGTGCTCTTGAAACCAACTGCCAGCCTACGGCGAGCGCAAAACCGCCCGTATCTTGACCGGAACGCCTATTCCGGTCAATACGCCAAAATGGCCGTTCATAAGGCGCGTGACTTTGATTTCTCTGGCTTTGAGCCAATTCAAACAAACGTTTGTATTGGACGCTGAGAGTGGTGTAGATATAATGCGCCACCCAAAGAGAAAGGTGGTCAATCGATTGTCCGCTTTCGGCGTTGCGCCGGAATTCATGGATGCGACACCCAACCTCCAAATTAGAAAAAAAACTGTTGAGCCTTGAGTAGGAGATAACCTGTGGAACGCGAATACATGGAATTCGACGTCGTCATCGTCGGTGCCGGCCCCGCTGGTCTTTCCGCCGCCTGCCGCTTGAAGCAGAAGGCCGCCGAAGCCGGTAAGGAAATCAGCGTCTGCGTGGTCGAAAAAGGCTCCGAAGTCGGTGCTCACATTCTGTCCGGTGCCGTGTTCGAACCACGCGCCCTGAACGAACTGTTCCCGGACTGGAAAGAACTCGGCGCGCCGCTGAACACCCCCGTCACCCGTGACGACATCTTCGTGCTGAAGAACGCTGAAAGCGCGCAGAAAGTTCCAGACTTCTTTGTGCCCAAGACCATGCACAACGAAGGCAACTACATCATCTCCCTGGGCAACCTGTGCCGCTGGCTGGCCCAGCAGGCCGAGAACCTGGGCGTGGAAATCTACCCGGGCTTCGCCGCTCAGGAAGCGCTGATCGACGAGAACGGCGTAGTTCGCGGGATCATCACCGGCGACCTGGGCGTTGACCGCGAAGGCAACCCGAAAGAAGGCCTGTACACCCCGGGCATGGAACTGCGTGGCAAGTACACGCTGTTCGCCGAAGGTTGCCGTGGCCACATCGGCAAGCAGCTGATCAAGCGCTTCAACCTCGACAGCGATGCCGACGCCCAGCACTACGGCATCGGCCTGAAGGAAATCTGGGAAGTCGACCCGGCCAAACACCAGCCAGGCCTGGTGGTGCACACCGCCGGTTGGCCTCTGGACATCATGGGCACCGAGAACACCGGTGGCTCGTTCCTCTATCACCTGGAAAACAACCAGGTCGTCGTCGGCCTGATCGTCGACCTGTCCTACAGCAACACCTACCTGTCGCCATTCGACGAGTTCCAGCGCCTCAAGCATCACCCGGTGCTCAAGCAGTACCTGGAAGGCGGCAAGCGCATCAGCTACGGCGCTCGCGCGATCTGCAAAGGCGGCCTGAACTCGCTGCCGAAGATGGTCTTCAAGGGCGGCGCGCTGATCGGTTGCGACCTCGGCACCCTGAACTTCGCCAAGATCAAAGGCAGCCACACCGCGATGAAGTCCGGCATGCTCGCCGCTGAATCCGTGGCCGAAGCACTGTTCGCTGAAAAGGACGGCAGCGAAGAGCTGACCACCTACGTCGACGCGTTCAAGAAGAGCTGGCTCTACGACGAACTGTTCGCCAGCCGCAACTTCGGCCCGGCGATCCACAAGTTCGGCGCCATCGTCGGTGGCGGCTTCAACTGGCTGGACCAGAACATCTTCGGCGGCAAACTGCCGTTCACCCTGCACGACACCAAGCCGGATTACGCGTGCCTGAAACTGGCGGCCGATTGCAAGAAGATCGACTACCCGAAACCGGACGGCAAGATCAGCTTCGACAAACTGAGCTCGGTGTTCATCTCCGGTACCAACCACGAAGAAGAGCAGCCGTGCCACCTGAAGCTGGCCGATCCGAGCATCCCGATCAGCAAGAACCTGCCGCTGTACGATGAGCCGGCACAGCGTTACTGCCCGGCCGGCGTGTATGAAGTGATCACCAAGGAAGACGGCGAGAAGCGCTTCCAGATCAACGCCCAGAACTGCGTTCACTGCAAGACCTGCGACATCAAGGACCCTGCACAGAACATCACCTGGGTAACGCCGGAAGGCGCTGGTGGCCCGACTTACCCGAACATGTAAGCCGACCGCTGAACATCAAGGCTCCCGGATGGGGGCCTTTTTGTTGCCTGGCATTTATGCAACAACACAAACCCCTTGTGGGAGCGGGCTTGCTCGCGAAAGCGGTCATTCATTCAACATTGATGTCGACTGATACACCGCTTTCGCGAGCAAGCCCGCTCCCACAAAGGGGTCGAATCAGACCTTGAGACCCAGCTCCGCCGAGAGCCGCGCCGTAACACCCTTGATCAGTGGAATCAGCTCGGCCATTTTCTCCAGCGGCATATACGGCACGGTACTGGCGATGCTGATGCCGGCGACGATGCGCTTGCTGGCATCGCGCACCGGCGCCGCCACGCAACGGATCGACGGCTCGTTATCTTCCAGATCGAAGGCGTAGCCGCCGGCCACGTACTCGACCATGCGCTGCTGAAACTGCTCCCAGGACTGCTCCGGGTGCTGCGGCCAGAACTGGTTTTTCCCACCCACCGGCAGGCTGACTTCGTACAGGCGCTGCCACTCTTGCGGCGAATCATCAAGCATCAGCGCCTTGCCGATCCCGGTGCGCGCCAGCGGCATCCGATGGCCGACCCGCGAGCGCATTTCCGGGCCATTGCGTCCCGGGTTCTTGTGCAGGTACAGCACTTCGTCGCCTTCACGGATCGCCAGATGAACGGTGTCGCCGGTCAACGCCGACAACTCATCCAGATACGGCCCGGCCAGGGTCACCAACGGCAACTCTTCACGGGCCTGAAAGCCCAACTCGATCAACTTCGGCCCCAGCAGATAACCGACTTGCGGCACCACCCGCAGGTAACGCTCGTCCACCAGGCAACTGGCCAGGCGATGGGTGGTGCTGCGCGTGGTGCCGATCAGCCGGGCGATTTCCTTGAGATCGCGGGCGCCGCTGGCCACGGCATGAACCACACCCAAACCGCGAAGCAGGGTCTGGGTGCCGGTCGGTGCGGCGTCCTTGGCGATTTTTGGGGCGTCTTCCTGCATATCCAGCCTATACCGTTGAGCGAGTGAACGGGCGGCATTATGGTCGCCCGCGTGCCACGACTACAACTTGATACGCTCGACCTTGCCCACCAGCAAGATGTAGGACAGTGCACCGATCAATGCCAGCACCGAGATGTAGGTGATCGCCGGGGCAAAGGAATCACCCGTGGCGAGGAAGCCGATCACGATAGGCGTGGCAATCGCCGACAGGTTGCCGATGAAGTTGAACACCCCGCCGGTCAGCCCGAGCAAACGTGCCGGGGCGAGCGTCGACACCAATGACCAGGTGATCGAAGCCAGGCCGTTGCCGAAAAATGCCAGCGCGAGGAAGGCAATCACCAGCGGCGTCGACTCAACGAAGTTGGCGCCGATAATCGAGGTGGAAATCAGCAAGCCGCTGATGATCGGCAACTTGCGGGCGAAACCCACCGTGTAACCGCGACGGATCAAAAAGTCCGAGAAAAAACCGGAACACAGTACGCCGACAAAGGCCGCGAGAAACGGCAGCGACGCCAGCAGGCCGGACTTGATGAAGTCCATGCCGCGGTATTTCACCAGGTAGGTCGGGAACCACGTCAGGAAAAACCACAGGGTCGAGTTGAGGCAGAACTGGCCGAGGTAGATACCCCAGAGCTTGCGTTTGGTCAGGACAATCCCCAGGTCAGTCCAGCTGAATTTGGTTTTGACCTTGGCCTGTTCGGCCTGGATATCCACCAGCCCACCGCCCTCGCGGATCAAGTCGATCTCCGCCTGATTGGCGCCTTTGAAATCCCGTGGCTCGCGATACACCGCGTACCAGATCACGGCCCACAGAATGCCTACCGCGCCGGTGGTGACGAACACCATGTGCCAGCCGAATTCGTGCTGCAGCCAGGCCAGCACCGGTGTCAGGAAGGCCAGGCCGACGAATTGTCCGGAGGTGTAGAAACCGATGGCCGTGGCACGCTCCCGCTCGGGGAACCAGGTGGTGACCACGCGGCTGTTGATCGGATAGGCCGGCGCTTCCAGGGCCCCGACCGCCATGCGCAGCACGAACAGCGCGATGAAGCTGCCGGCGAAGCCGAGCATCACGGTGGCAATCGACCACAGCAACAGCGCTGCCGTGTAAAGAATGCGTGGCGGGACCCGGTCTACCAGCCAGCCGCCGGGGATCTGCATGGCCGCGTAGGTCCAGCCGAAGGCAGAGAAGATCAGGCCGACGTGGATCGGGTCGATGCCCAGGTCACTGGTCAATGCCGGGGCGGCAATCGACAGGTTGCTGCGGTCCAGGTAGTTGATCACCACGGTGATGAACAACAGCACCATGATGAAAAAACGCTTGCGGCTGGGCGCCACCAACGACGCCTGGCCGGTGAGGGTTTGCGGTTGCATGGGGGGGTGCCTCTTCTTATGGTTATTGAGGTCGAAAACCGGGTTAACGCAGATCTCACTGTGCAAGGAGATCAAACTGTGGGAGCGAGCCTGCTCGCGAATGCGGTGTGTCAGGCAACATCCATGTTGAATGCACCATCGTCTTCGCGAGCAGGCTCGCTCCCACAGGGTTCAGTGGTGTGTCAGTGACTCACCACTCGGCAAAACTGCCATCGGCATGGCGCCAGATCGGGTTGCGCCAGCGGTGGCCGATGGCGGCGCGTTCGATCACGTATTCCTCGTTGATCTCGATGCCCAGGCCCGGGCCGTTCGGGATCTTCACGAAGCCCTGGTCGTAATCGAACACCCGTGGGTCTTTCACGTAGTCGAGCAGGTCGTTGCTCTCGTTGTAGTGGATGCCCAGGCTC
This sequence comes from Pseudomonas sp. GW456-E7, assembly GCF_059424105.1. Lineage (NCBI taxonomy): Bacteria > Pseudomonadati > Pseudomonadota > Gammaproteobacteria > Pseudomonadales > Pseudomonadaceae > Pseudomonas > Pseudomonas sp. GW456-E7. The sequence goes on from NZ_JBWKZB010000032.1 coordinate 24,353, forward strand.
TGCTCCTGGATGAATGCGTTGTAGCAAGCCGCGTCCAGTTGCAGGCAAGCCGCCAGGGCAATCGGGCCCAGCGGGCAATGCAGCGCCAGCGCCACGTCGTAGGCTTCGGCCATGTTGGCGATCTTGCGGGTTTCGGTGATGCCTCCGGCATGGGACGCATCCGGCTGGATGATGTCGACGTAGCCTTCGCTGAGCACGCGCTTGAAATCCCAGCGCGAGAACAGGCGCTCGCCGAGGGCAATCGGTGTGCTGGTCAGTGGTGCCAGTTCTTTCAGCGCTTCGTAGTTTTCGCTGAGCACCGGCTCTTCGATGAACATCAGCTTGTACGGATCAAGCTCCTTCATCAGCACCTTGGCCATGGGCTTGTGCACCCGGCCATGGAAGTCCACGCCGATGCCGACGTTCGGGCCGACCGCATCGCGCACGGCAGCGACGTTGGCCAGGGCCTGGTCGACTTTGTCGAAGGTGTCGAGGAATTGCAGTTCTTCGGTGCCGTTCATTTTCACCGCGGTGAAACCGCGCTCGACCGCTTCTTTGGCCGCACGCGCCGTGTCCGCCGGGCGGTCACCGCCGATCCACGAATACACGCGAATCTTGTCCCGCACCTGACCACCCAGCAGGTCGCTGACCGACACCCCCAGCGCCTTGCCCTTGATGTCCCACAACGCCTGGTCGATACCGGCCAGGGCGCTCATGTGGATCGCGCCGCCACGGTAGAAGCCACCGCGATAGAGCACGGTCCAGATGTCTTCGATGTTGCGTGGGTCTTTGCCGATCAGGTAGTCGGACAATTCCTCAACGGCAGCGGCGACGGTATGGGCGCGGCCTTCGACCACGGGCTCGCCCCAACCGGTGACGCCCTCGTCGGTTTCGACCTTGAGGAAGCACCAGCGTGGCGGAACGATGAAGGTGGTCAGTTTGGTGATTTTCATCTGTTGTCTCTCTTATGGATGCAGCGCTCGCAGCGCCAAAAAGTCTTAGCGAAGGGCTTTCCAGGCAGCGACATAGGCCTTGGCATTGGCCGCCACTTGCTCCGGGGTCATGCCCGGTTTGAACAGACCGGAGCCGAGGCCGAAACCTTTGACGCCCGCGTCGATAAACTCCTGCATGTTGTCCGGGGTGATGCCACCGACCGGCGCCAGGATCGTCCCGGCCGGCAGTACCGCCAGCCAGGCCTTGACGACTGCCGGCCCCATTTGCTCGGCCGGGAACAGCTTGAGGATGTCCGCGCCTTCGGCCAGCGCCGCGAAGGCTTCGGTCGGTGTGGCGACACCGGGCGACAGGTACAGCCCCGCCGCTTTCGCCGCACGCAGGACCTTCGGATCGCTATGGGGCATGACGATCACCTGCCCCCCCGCCGCTTTCACCCGTTCGACCTGTTCCGGGGTCAGCACCGTGCCGGCACCGATCAGGCAATCGGCAGGCAAGATACTGCGCAGGATGCGGATACTGTCGTACGGTTCAGGGGAATTGAGCGGCACTTCGATGACGCGAAATCCGGCGGCGTACAGGACTTCGCCGATAGCGGCAGCTTCCTGTGGACGCAGGCCGCGCAGGATCGCGATCAGGCCGTTTTGCGCCAGCGCTTGTTTGAGCATGTCAGACCTCCAGGCAGGTTTAACGGGATGCGGTGGACGTGACCAGACCGGCGGCGAGCGCCAGTTGCCACAATCCGCGTTCGGTGGCCTGTTCGGCCAGGGTCACCCGGGTAAAACCGCAGGCGTCGAGCGCACGGCGGTAGCGGGCACAGAGATGGGTATTGCCGATAAGGATGATCGACGGCAAATGGACGCTGTTGCGCCGACGCCGCTGGACATTGGCCAGGGCCGACAACTCGTGGCCGATCAGCAGGCCGGACAGATAGTCCGCCTGAGCGGTGGCGCTCAATTCGCCGGTCAGGCCCAGGCTACGGGCACTGAACAGGGTCGACAGCGGACCGGTTTCACCGTCCGCCGACAACGCGACCTGCACGCCACGATCAAACGCGTCGCCATCGAAAGACCCGCCACGCTGCTGGGTGCGTCCGAGAATGCTGTGCTCGCTGAGCACGGCGAAGACTTCGCCAGTCATGAAGGTATCGAAATGCACGATGCAGCCGTCGGCCACTTCGACCCATTTCGAATGACTGCCCGGCAGGCCGATCAGCAGGTCCGCGCTCGCCTCGCCCGGCAGGTTCTGCAGCACACCGAGCACCTGGGTTTCTTCGCCGCGCATCACGTTCGGCAGACGTGAACGCTCGATGACGCCGGGCACGATGTGCACATCGACGCCACGCAGGCTGCACACGGTTTGCAAGGAAGTGCCGAGCGTGGCGACGTTCGCCGGCGTGTCGCGATACGCCGCTTCGCACCAGCCCTGGGCGCTGCCGACCATGCCACAGGCAATCACCGGCAATTGCGGCTGGGCATCGAGCCAGTCACCGCATGCCTCATCGAAGGCCAGTTCAAAACCGTCGGTGCATTCCCGGCCGCCAATGACTCGAGGTGTCTTGGGCAACTGCATGATCCCCGACGCCAGCGAGCGCTGTTCGAGCACCTGCCCGCCTTCAGCCAGTTTGTAAGCACGTAATGAGGTTGTCCCCCAGTCGAGCGCGATCAATTGCGCCTGCATCGCTTCACCTGTTTTGGTTTTTGGCAGTGAGTGAGCGGGACTATAAACCCGGATGCCGGGAAATCTCAATATATAAATATCAATCCCATATTGTGAGACGAAGACAAAAAAAAGATCGCAGCCTTCCGCAACTCCTACAAGGTGAACGTTCGTCCCGGTGTAGGAGCTGCCGAAGGCTGCGATCTTTTAAGGGCCGATCAATTACCCGCAGCAAAATCCCTCAAAACGGCCCCGTCCATCCGATACCGAACCCACTCCTCCTGCGGCTGCGCACCCAGGGATTTGTAGAAATCGATGGCCGGCGTATTCCACTCCAGCACGCTCCACTCGAAACGGCCGCAGTCGTTGGCGCAGGCGATTTTCGCCAGATGCCGCAGCAGGGTCTTGCCCGCGCCACCGCCGCGTTGTTCCGGCGTGATGTAAAGGTCTTCGAGGTACAGGCAATTGCTGCCCAACCAGGTGGAATAGCTGAAGAAGAACACCGCGAAACCGATGGCAGCACCGTCGCGCAGGCAGATCAGGCCGTGGGCGGTGGCGCCTTCGCTGAACAGGCTGCGCTCGATATCGGCAACGCTGGCGATGACTTCATGGCGGGCACGTTCGTAGTCGGCCAGTTCGGTGATGAACGCGAGGATTTGCGGTGCATCACTGGGGGTCGCCGGGCGGATTTCGATCGTCATGGACGTGCCTTGTCTAAAGTTGAAAACGCCATACTAAGACGACGCGTGGCCTGTGGCGAGGGGGCTTGCCTGTGGCGAGGGAGCTTGCTCCCGCCGGGTTGCGCAGCAGCCCCAAAAAGAACACTTGAGTCTTACTGGTGGAACGCAGTCTTTGAGAAAGGGCCTGCTTCGCAGGCCAGCGGGAGCAAGCTCCCTCGCCACAAAAGCTGGATCGCCACAACAACGCAGAGGCTTCACTCCGGTCACCACTAACCCTGGCATCGATAACCTTGGACCTGACATTCGGGCACTGCGTGGTTAGATAGCGGCGCTGCTCACTTATCCGGTCAAGGAACCGCGTCATGTCTACCGCAACACCCCCAGTCTCAAGCAAGTTGTTCGGCCTGTTTTGCCTCGCCAGTTACCTGTTGTCGTTGTCTTACGGCTCGACCTTCCTGCTGTCGCTGTTGATCAGCGCGCGTGGCGGCAACGAACACGATGCCGGCAGTGTGATTTCGGCGGCGATGCTCAGCACCTTTGCGGCGGTGATCGTTTCCGGCCATCTGTCCGACCTGCTCGGTGCCGCCCGGTCAGTGGCACTGTTCGGTGTGTTGCTGGTAGCGGCCAGCCTGGGCTTCGCCCTGACCCCGGGCTTCGGCCCTCTGCTGTTGTTTTTCGGCCTGTTGCTGGGCTTGGGTTGGGGCGTGTTCTACACCCTGGGGCCGATCATGGTGGCAAGCCTGGTAACACCCGCACAGCGCGCCAGATACTTCGCCCTGCTGTCGGGCAGCATGATGACCGGGATCGGCAGTGGTCCACTGCTCGGCCGCGCGGCGAGTGCCCTCGGGTATCCGGTGAGCGCTGCGTTTTATCTGGCGGCACTGGCCAGCCTGATCGGTGTGCTGCTGTTCTGGCGCCTGCAGCAAAAATTGAATCAGGCCTCCCTGCCATCGGGCAGCATGTCGCGGATTTCGTGGCGTGCAGCGGGTCAGGTGCTGTCGTCCAGGGCTGTCTTCCCGATCATCATGGTCGGTCTTGGTGGCTGCGTGTTCGGCGGGCTGTCGAGCTTTCAAACCAGTTATGCCGCAGCGCGCTCGCTCGACTACTCGCTGTTCTTCCTCGGCTTCATGAGCGCGGCGATCAGTGGCCGGATGCTGATTGCCGGGTTCGTGGTCAAGCGCGACCCATTGCGTGCCTCGTGTCTGCTTTCGGGGCTGATGCTGGCATCGATCGTCATGTTCGGTTTTGTCGTCGACAGCAGCTTCAGCTACGTGCTCGCGGCGGTGATGCTCGGGATCGGTTACGGCCTGACCTACTCGGTGATCAACGGCCTGGCCGCCAATGAAGCGCCGACTGGCACCACCGCGCAATCCCTGCTGCTGTTCAGCCTGTCGTACTTCATCGGAGTGTTCGGCTTCCCCTTGCTGGCCGGGAAAATCATCGTCGAGCAAGGGATGGCCACCCTGCTGCTCACCGTGTTGGCGGTTGCTACGCTCAACTGGTTGATCACCGCAGGCCGATTGATCTGGCGAAGGGCAGCAGCGGTCAGGGCATTGACGCAGGCCTGAGCCGTCCGTCGCTGACAACGCACCTATCCCGGTCGAGGACGGACTAATCAGGTATGGACTCTACCCGTTGGAGACAACACCATGATCCTGTCCAGGTTGACCGCCCTCGCCCTCACCGCCCTGCTGTCTTGTGCCTCGTTCGCCGGGACCCTCGGCTCAAGCACCGGCCCGACCAATCCGGTGGAAAAACCCAGGGCGCCAGCCATCCAGAGTGCCCCCGGCATGAACACCGATGGCACCACGATCGACCACAACCTGCCTCCGTCCACCGGCACCGACCCACGCATCCAGGGCAATGACATGGGGCGTCAGGGCGGGGCGGATTTGCCGGACAAAAAAACGCCCGGCAGCGGTGGTCTCGGCTCAAGCACCACCGAGGACGAGGACAGCAATATGAGGCAATAGTGAAGCCAGGATAAATGTACTGAAGCTGATGGCCCCTTCACGGGCAAACCCGCACACAGAGGAAATGAGTCTCAGCGTTGCTTGAGGCGGTCAATAACCACCGCCAGCAGCAAGATCGAACCGCGAATCACATACTGATAAAACGTATCGATGTTCTTCAGGTTCATCGCATTCTCGATGATCGCCAGAATCAACACCCCGGCAATCACGTGCCGGATCATGCCGATACCGCCACTCAACGATACCCCGCCCAGTACACAGGCCGAGATCACGGTCAGCTCGAAACCCTGGCCGATCATCGGTTGGCCGGAGGTCATGCGCGACGCCAGGATCACCCCGGCCAACGCGCCAATCACGCCATGCACGGCAAAGATGATGATCTTGGTCCGGTCGACATTGACCCCGGCCAGCAACGCCGCCTCCTGATTGCCGCCGATGGCCATGGTGTTGCGCCCGTAGGTCGTGTAGTTCAGCAGCCAGCCGAAGAACAGGAAGCAGACGATGGTGATCAGGATCGGTACCGGCACGCCGAACATCTGGCCGTTACCGAACACGAAGAACGACTCCTGGGATACCCCCACCGCTTTGCCGTTGGCGAAGATGTAAGCCAGGCCGCGCACTATCTGCATGGTCGCCAGCGTGGTGATCAGCGCGTTGACCCGCAGCTTGGCGATGACGATGCCGTTGATCAGCCCGACGATCAGGCCCATCACCATCGCTGCACAGACACCGAGAAACACACTGTTGGTGTCGCGCATCACCACCGCCGCAACCACCCCGGCACAGGCAATCACCGAGCCCACCGACAAGTCGAAATGCCCGGACGCCAGGCAATACAACATGGTGCACGCGGCAATGCCGGTGGTGGAAATCGCCAGGCCCAGGCCACGCATGTTCAGCGGTGACAGGAAGTTGTCGATCATCAGGGTACAGAGCACGAAGATTCCGACGGCCGCCAGCAGCATTACCCAGTCATCTAGAAAGCGCCGCATATCCAGCGGTTTGCGTGTAGTCGGCAGGGTGTTGTTTTGGGTTGTCATCATAGTCACCTCTCAGTTCGCCACGCCGTCGGCGCGTTGGCGCGGCAAAGCCAGTTGCAGCAGGTTGGATTCGTTGGCCTGGTCGCGGCTCAGTTCGCCACGCAGCGCGCCTTCGCACAGCACCAGGATGCGGTCGGAAATGCCCATGACTTCCATCAAGTCGCTGGACACCACAATCACCGCGATCCCTTCGGTCGCCAGGTTATGGATGATCTGGTAGATCTCGGCCTTGGCGCCGATGTCGATGCCGCGGGTCGGTTCGTCGAGCAGCAGCACTTTCATCGGCATCGACAGCCAGCGGCCGAGAATCGCCTTCTGTTGATTGCCGCCGGATAGAAACTTGATCGGCTGCCCGGCGTGTGGTGTTTTCACCTTGAGCGCCTTGATCTGCTGGTCGGCGTTGCCTTTCTCCCACAAGCCACGCAACAGGCAGCCGAAGGTGGAGTGGGCGCCGCGGGCGCTGATGTTGATGTTCTCGGCGACACTGGCCAGCGGCAGGATGCCTTCCTTCTTGCGGTCCTCGGGGCACAACAGGATCCCGGCGGCAATCGCGTCCCGGGGTGAACGCAGCTTCAGTGCATGGCCACGCAGTTTCAGCTGTCCGGCGCTGTTGCGTGTCAGGCCGCTGAGCAGGCGCAACAGTTCGGTGCGACCGGCGCCCACCAGCCCGAACAACCCGAGGATCTCGCCTTTGTGCACCTCGAAACTCACGGGCTCGCGTAACCCCGGCCCGAGCAGACCGTCGACCTTGAGTGCCACCGCGCCGCGCTGGCGCGGGCGGTAATCGTAGATGTCCTGGATGTCGCGCCCGACCATGCAGGTGACCAATTGATCATGGGTCAGCTCGCTCATGTCATCGAACGTGCGCACGTATCGCCCGTCCTTGAACACCGTCACCGCATTGCAGATGCGGAACACTTCTTCCATGCGGTGGGAGACATAGAGCACCACTTTGCCCTCGTCCCGCAGCCGGCCGATGATCGCCATCAGGCGGTCGATCTCCCGCGCCGAAAGGCTGCTGGTGGGTTCGTCGAAGGCAATCACATGGGCGCCACGGGACAGCGCCTTGGCGATTTCCACCAGTTGCCGTTGCCCCAGGGACAGGCGCCCGACTTTCTCCTGCAGGTCAATCTCATCGGCCAGCCCTTTGAGACAGGCCAACGCCTGCTGGCGCAGGGTGCCGCGATTGATCAGGCCAAAACTGGCCGGCAGATGCCCGAGAAACAGGTTCTCCGCCACGGTCATTTCCGGCACCAGATGCAGTTCCTGGTGAATCACCGCGACGCCACTGCCGATGCTGTCGGCGGTGGACTTGAAGTCCATCGTCCGCTCGCCGATCTGCAAGGCTCCGCTGCTGGGTATGTAGGCCCCGCCGAGGATTTTCAGCAGCGTCGATTTGCCGGCGCCGTTCTCGCCCATCAAGGCATGAACCTGCCCCGGATAGGCGACGAAGCTGATGTTGTCCAGCGCCTTCACCCCGGGAAAGGTCTTGCCGATCCCGTTGAAACGCAAGCTGCCGCTGTGTTGCTGTGTATGTGTTTGCGCGTGCATAACCCACCTCTTCAAACCGGACAGGCAACCTCGTCACCGAGGCCGCCGCTGAAATCAATGGCCGTCAGTTCCACAGGCCGATCTTTTCCAGTTCCTGCTTGAAGTTGTCGCGGGTGATCAGCGTCACGTCATCCATGGCGGTGTACTTCGCCGGTTCTTTGCCGGTGGTGACCCACTCGTACATCATGCTTGCGGTGTTGTAGCCCTCGATGTGCGGGCTCGGCAGCATCGAACCATAGAAGCCGCTGTCGGGCTTCTTCAGCTCGCCGATGGCGTCGGTACCATTGATGCCGATGCCGATCACGTTGGCCGCAGCGAACCCGGCGCTCTCGGTGGCGCGCACACCGCCGAGTACGGTGTTGTCGTTCATGCCGCCGATGATCAGGTTCTTCGCTGCACTCGGCAGTTTCACCAATGCCGAGTTGGTGGCGTCCATGCTGCCCGGCACGTCGAGGGTCTTGAGGGCCGAGAACAGGATGTGGTCCTTCGGCATGCCGGCGTCTTCCAGGGCTTTCACCGAACCGTCGGTGCGCTTCTTGCCGGTGTCGAGTTCGTTGTAGGTGTTGATTACCGCGTACGTATCTTTCCAGTCCCAGCCGCGTTTCTTCGCCTCGGTGGCCATGGCATGGCCTTGCTTCTGGCCGACTTCGAACGCGGCCATGCCGAGGTACGGCACGTCTTCCATGAACTTGCCGCTGGCATCGACGAAACGGTCATCGACGGCGATCACCTTCAACCCGTTGAGCTTGGCCTTGGCCATGATTGCCGGGCCGAGGGACACGTCCGGCGGGCAGATCACGAAGCCTTTGGCGCCATTGGCCGCGAGGCTGTCGATGGCCGACAGGGTTTTCTCACCGTCCGGCACGGCGATCTTGATCAGGGTGAAGCCCTTCTCTTTCCCGGCCTTTTCGGCAAACGCCCACTCAGTCTGGAACCAGGGTTCTTCCGCCTGCTTGACCAGGAAACCGATTTTCACTTCCTCGGCCGCCAGCAGCGTGCTGCTCAGGCTGACCGCCGATACCGCCAACGCGGCACAGCACAGGGAACGGATAGCATGACGACGATTCATAAGCTGACTCCTTGTTATTTTTGTTGAGCGTTCTTTGAAAGCGTTCTGTAAAGCCAAGGCGGTAAACCGAACCGCCAATAGTCATATCGTATGATGATTGGATTTCAGACGTACCAGGACGCCTGAAAGCCCGGTCACTCAGTCGTGATACATCACCGAACGCCCACCATCGATGGTGATGCACGAGGCATTGATGAACGGTGCTTCATCACTGGCCAGGAACACCGCGGTCATCGCCACTTCAATCGGCTGGCCGATGCGTTTGGGTGGATGCAGGTCAAACGCACGTTGGCGCTCAGCGTGAGGGTCGGTGAAACCGTTCCAGTAATCGATATTGATCTGAGTTTCGATATAGCCCGGTGCGATGGCGTTGACGCGGATGCCCCTGGACGCATATTCGATGCCCAGCGCGCGGGTCAGGCCGAGCAAGCCGTGCTTGGCCACCGGGTAGGGAAAGCAGCCCGGAATGATGTGGGAGGAATGGGTCGAGGCAATATTGATGATGCTGCCGATGCCCTGCTCGATCATCTGCGGCAGCACCGCCTTGCAGCCATACCACGCGCCATCGAGGTCAATGGCAAAGCAGCGACGCCAGTCTTCCTCGGTCATTTCCAGCGGATCACGGAACACGTTGACCCCGGCGCAGTTGACCAGCACATCGATCCGGCCGTGTCGCTCGACCGCCAGCCTGGCCATCGCCTGCAGATCCTGCGGCTGTGAAACGTCAGCCTTGATCGCCACCACGTCGGCGCCCTGTCCGCGCCAGTGCGCCGCGACCTTCTCGACCTTCTCGGCCTGGATGTCGCTGATGATCAGCCTGGCCTGCTGGGACGCAAAGGTTGCCACAATGGCCTCGCCAATGCCCTGGGCGGCACCGGTCAGCAGCACGACTTTGTCTTTGAGGCGCTCACCCTTGGGCGGTTCGGGCACTGGGGGCAACGACAGCGGTTCAGCCATGGTTCAAGACTCCTGTTCGAAAACACGACGAAAACCGGACATCAGTCGATGGCCGGTCAAATTGCGTTGTGGAAGAAAACAGGTGAGGGCGAAAACGTTTCAGCTTGAAAACGCTTTGCGGCACTGTCTCCGCTAGGGAGCACGGGGGAGTTTCGCTGCATCACTTCACCTGTTTTGTTTTTTTGAGTGTGAGTGCATGTAACTGGTGAGGCCGACTATAAACCTGGCCTGCGACAAATCTCAATATATATATTTACATCCCATATTATGGGACTTAATCCGCAAAGCGCGTGCAACGCTTCCCGGGCACCTCCACCGGAATCGACAACACCGCCCCATCCAGCGGATGTCCCAGCGGACTCGCCGCGCTGGTGATGTGCAGGGTTTTCAGGTCCTCACCGCCGAACACGCAACTGGTGGGACGACTGATCGGCAGTTCGATGGTCCGGTCGATTTTGCCGTCAGGGCTCAACCTGAGCAGACAGTGTCCATCCCAACGGGCATTCCAGATAAAACCTTCGGCATCCATCGCCGAACCGTCCGGGCCGCCGCGCCCATGCGGGCCAAACCAGACCTGCGGCGCATCAAGGGCGCCGTCGCTGCGGATGAAGTGTCGATACAAGGTGCCATCGAGGCTGTCGCCGAAATAAACGCGGGTACCGTCATCGCTCCACAACAGCGTGTTGGGAATGCCCAGGTTGCGCAGTAACGGCACAACCCGCCCGGTACGATTGATGCGAAACAGTCCACCCGAACGGCGCACGATGGGCAGGTCTTCACCCTGTTCTCCGATATTGTTTTGCATGGTACCCAGCCAGAGCCGGCCCTGGGCGTCGCAGCGAGCTTCGTTGGGGCGGTTGCCCGGTTGCGGATCGGCCACGCAGAACAATGTCAGGCGCGGCGCCAGGCCCGGTGAATCGAGATCGAGCCGATACACGCCACTGCTCAATGTCACCAGCGCGTCGCCGCTTTCACAGGGGATAAAGGCGGACACATGTTCCGGCATCTGCCAGATCTGCACGTTGGTGCCGATCAACCGCAACGCCTGTTTACCCGCGATATCCACCCAATACAGGGCCTGGGTCGGCGCATCCCAGAACGGACCTTCGCCCAGTTTCGCCCGATGCCCGGTAACCACCGTCAACGTCATGAAACCTCCTGCAGGGTTCTTGTTTTTATGATGGAGCGAGCTTGCTGGCGATGGTGTGTCAGTCGGCCTCGTGGTGCTGATACACCCTCGCGAGCAAGCTCGCTCCTACAGCGGTTCGAGTTCTCAGCTGGCCTTTTTGTCGGCCATGACTTGCGGGTAGTAACGCTTGATCGCCAGGGCGGCGTTATCGATCAGGGTCATGCAGGCCCAGACACCCCGAGCGGTATCACGGGCCGCGATAGCCTCGGCCAGGTCCCGGTGAATCGGCAAGGTGCGACGCAGTTCATCCGGATCGGCAGCGGACACTTCAAAGGCCACCGCCAGCAACGCACCGAGGGCGGGAACCATTTGTTCGATGAATTGATTGTGGCTGGCGGCGAGGATGCACTCGTGGAAGAGCTGGTCGGCACGGTTGTAATCGATGCCGTTGTCCACTGCCCGTTCCAGTGCGTTGCAGGCCAACAGGATCGCGTCCACCTGTTCGCCGGTCGCGCGCTCGCAAGCCCAGCGCACGGCCATCGGTTCGATGGTGCGACGCAAATCGAGCAGATCGTCGACGAAGTTTTCCGGCAAGCCGCTGCGCGACAGCCAGCCGACGACTTGTGGATCGAAGAGGTTCCAGCGCCGCACCGGCAACACCCGCGTGCCGACTTTCGGGCCGACCTCGAGCATGCCTTTGGCAACCAGGGTTTTGATCGCTTCGCGGATGACCGTGCGGCTCACGCCAAGTTGCTCGCCGAGGTCGGCTTCGACCTTGAGTGACTCACCCGGCCTGACCTGCCCCGTGGCCAGCCAGCATCCCAGCCAGTCGACCGTCGTAGCATGAAAGCTGTTGGACATGGGCACCTCGAAGCCGTATGCGATGGAGGACCACGCTAATCATCATACGATTGGGTGTCAATTTGATTTTTTGAAGAAATCAGAAATCTAATGTGGGAGCGGGCTTGCTCGCGAAGACGGAGTCACATCCAACAAAGATGTCGGCTGACCCAGCGCTTTCGCGAGCAAGCCCGCTCCCACAGGGTTTTGCGTCAGGGTTCGAGGCCGATGGGGAAAAACTCGCCGCCACTCCAGACACCGAGCCAGCGCTGGCCGTCGATCTCTCGGCTCACTGCCAGCTCTACCAGCTGATAGAACACATTGCGATGGATCAACGCCTCTAGATTGCTGCGCACATGGACGTAAGGGGCTGGCTCCTGCGTGTCGGGATCGATCACTACGCGCAGCGGATGCTCCGCACCGGCCTCGGTGGTTTCATCGACGTTGGTGGTGAAGCGCAACACCTGCGCCTCACCCTCGCCTTCCATGTCCACCGCAATCGCCACGAACGGCGCATCGTCGACTTTGATGCCGACCTTTTCCACCGGGGTAATCAGGAAATAATCATCGCCGTCGCGGCGAATGATGGTGGAGAACAGCTTGACCATCGGCTTACGCCCGATCGGCGTGCCCAGGTAATACCAGGTGCCGTCCCGGGCGATGCGCATGTCGATGTCGCCGCAGAAATCGGGGTTCCACAGGTGCACCGGCGGCAAGCCTTTGGTCTTGGGGATCTGCCCCAGCAAGTCGTTGGCTTTTTGCGGGCCACTCATGGCGTTCTCCTTGAAGTTACTGGTCGCTGAGCCCCAACAGGCCGCGCGCATATTGCTCCAGCGGCGGGCCCATCAGGTCTTCGGGTTTTTTATCGTGGAACGTCAGTAAACCGCCACGACTCTTGATGGTCGCAGTATCAATCAAATACTGGGTGCTGGTCTCGATCAACATGATCTGAATCATACCGCTGTCGATGCCGAGGCGATCCAGGGCTTCCTGATCCAGCCATTCGTCCGAGTTGCCGATACGGTCGTCCGACTTGGCGAATCGGGTGTAGAGCAGATAGTGCGCACCGGCGGCACGGGCTTCGCCCATGGCCTGGTCGAGGCCTTCCGGCGTGCGGGCACGGCGGACCATCGGGAAGTATTCGACGAAGCCATCGAAGGCGACTTCGGCAATCACGTTGGGCCGCGGGTAAATGGCGCTGCCCGGCGGCATGAAAGCGCCCTGGGCGATGTAGACGAACGAATCCGGTTGAATGCGCAGGTTGTTTACGCGCCGGCTGTCGCTGTGATCGAGCAGCCCCGCATCGCTCATATGGTAACGAGTCCCTTCGGCCATATCGCTGACGTTCATGCAGCCACCAAGCGCCAAAACGGCCAGCAGCAAAACCAGGCTACGCATCCTATCCTCCAGAGGCCGGTGTCGGAAAACCGGCGAATGGCCGTAGGATGCAGCTTTTGCGCCAGCTCATGGGCATTGTTGGCTTATCCATAGCCATCGCGAGCAAGCTCGCTCCCACAAGGGTTTACGCAAACCTGTGGGAGCGTGGCTTGCCCGCGATGAGGCCGGTTCAGCCGCCGATAATCTTCATGACAGTCGCGCCGCCAGAGAACGCCACTTCCTGCTTGTCCCCCAAGGCTTTCACCAGGAGCCTCTGCAAGGCCGGCAGCGCCTGGTGGCGCGGTTTGTCCAGCAGGTCGCCGACGTAATGGCGATTGCTCGACGACAGGCAGCCATGCAGCCACCCGGTGGAAGACAAGCGCAGTCGCGAGCAGGTCCGGCAGAACGGCACACTTTCGTTGGCGATCACGCCGAAGTAACCCTGGCCGGGAATTTCATAACGAACCGCCGTTGCATCGACCGGGGCATCGGCCTGCAGATACTCATAGCGCTCGCCGATCAGGCTCAGCAATTGCTGGAGGCTGACGAACTGTTGCAAAAAGGCATTGGAATCGTTGGCCAGGTGGCCCATGCGCATCAGCTCGATGAAGCGCAGTTCATAACCGCGCTCCAGGCAGTAGTCGAGCAGCGGCATCACCTGATCAAGATTCTGCCCACGCAGCGGCACCATGTTGACCTTGATCTTCATGCCGGCTGCACTGGCCTCGTTCATGCCGTTTAGCACGGTGGCCAGGTCGCCGCCCCGGGCAATGCCGCGGAACGCACTGGCGTCGAGGGTGTCGAGGGAGACATTGAGGCGCCGAATGCCGGCGTTCACCAGCAGCGGCAGTTTCTTCGCCAGCAGCTGGCCATTGGTGGTCAGGCTGATGTCTTCCAGGCCCATCTGCCCGACCGCCGTCATGAACGCTTCGAGTTTCGGGCTGACCAGCGGCTCGCCGCCAGTAATGCGCAGACGCTCGATCCCTGCCGCCTCAATCAGATAAGCCACACCGCGTGCCATCGCTTCGGCCGACAATTCATCCTGCGCAGCCACCAGCCGCTTGCCGTTGGGCACGCAGTAGGTACAGGCGTAATTGCAGGCAGAGGTCAGACTGATTCGCAAGTTGCGAAAACGCCTGCCTTGACGGTCAACGATCATGGTCACTCCGGCGGAAGAATATCGGGCCGCTAAAACTTGACTCAGAAATCAAGTTTTAGCAAGTCCTCTACCTGAGTATATTCCTGCGCTACTGCGCCAAGTAGCGAAATCATGGCGCAATAAGGCAACTGAATGAATCAGCTGCCGGAAGTGTCGGTGTCGCGCTTGCGTTTGTTGCCCATGCGCACGCCGATATCCATCAGGAACTGGAAGAAACCTTCCTGATCTTCCAGCACATTGCTCCAGAACGGCGAGTGATACAGCGCGACGGCGCCGTGCACCAGCGCCCAGGACGCGCAGTAGTGGAAGTAAGGTGGCACGTCTTCCAGCTTGCCTTCGCTGATCCGGCCCTTGATCAGCAGGGTCAGGCGTTCGAAGTTCGAGGCACGGATCTTGTGCAGCTCCTCGATCATCTCCGGTACCTGGTTGCCCTTGACCACTTTCTCTTCGAGGCGGTCGAAAAGGCGATAGCGTTGTGGATCGCGCATGCGGAATTCGAAGTAGGCCCGGGACAGGGCCTCCTTGTCCTTGTCGACATCGGCCGAATGCAGCAGTGCGTTCAAATCGCGCTCGTAGTCGAGCATCAGGCGCAGATAGATTTCCGCCTTGGATTTGAAATGCTTGTAGATCGTGCCTTTGCCGATACCGACGGCATCAGCAATCATCTCGACGGTGACACTGTCTTCACCTTGTTCGAGGAACAGCTTTAGCGCGGTATCGAGAATTTCCTGCTCGCGGCGACGAAACTCACGGACCTTACGAGGTTCTTTATGCATAAGAAAAGGTCTGTCGGGGTCAAAATTCGAAGCCGCGTATTATGCCTAACTTACGCAAAAATGCACGGATCATCCGACCATATCTGCGCTTTCCGGTCATTCCGCGCACGATTACCGGTTGATGAGAACTCTTCCGAAGCGCACGTATTCCAAATTTGTTTAAAAACCCTGACCAGCAAACTGGACGAGGCGCAATCCTGATCAATACTTGAACTGTCGGCGGGGCATCTCCCCCAAGTGTCACGCCGATATTGGTACCAACGGACCGCGTGCCATTGTTTTACTCCTAATGGTCTTAACCCGGATTCACCCCCCAGAACCCGGGTTTTTTTTGCCTGCGATTTAACCTTTTACATGCGCCAGCGGGAACAGCCGCTTGAAATTGGCCGTGGTCTGCTCGGCAAACCGCTCGTAGGGTTCACCACGCAACATTGCCAGAAATTCCGCTACTTCACGCACGTACTGCGGCAGGTTTGGCTTGCCGCGATGGGGAATCGGCGCCAGGTAGGGCGAATCGGTTTCCACCAGCAAGCGGTCGGCCGGCACCTTGCTGGCCACATCGCGCAACGCATCGGCATTGCGAAAAGTGACAATCCCGGACAAGGAAATGTAATAGCCCATGTCCAGTGCAGCCTTCGCCATGTCCCAGTCTTCGGTAAAGCAGTGCAATACGCCCGCCTGGGGCAATGCCGCTTCGCGCAGCAAGTCCAGGGTATCGGTGCGGGCCCCGCGGGTGTGGATGATCACCGGTTTGCCGGTCTGCTGCGCCGCTTGCAGGTGCAGGCGAAAGGATTCCTGCTGCAACTGCGCCGCTTCCGGCTCGTAGTGGTAATCGAGGCCGGTTTCGCCGATGGCGACCACACGCGGGTGATTGAGCTCCTGCAACAGCCAGTCCAGCGCCGGCGCGGCACCGGGCTGTACATCCAGAGGGTGCACGCCCACCGAGCAGTCGACATCGTCATAACGTTCGGCCAGGGCTTTGACGTCGGCCGCGTTGTCCGCGCTGACACCGATACACAGAAAGTGCCCGACCCCGCGCTGCCGGGCGGCATCCAGAGCAGCATCCAGGGAGCCGTCGTGCGCGGCCAGGTCGAGGCGATCAAGGTGACAATGGGAATCTACGAGCATAAAGGGCTGCAACTTACATCGAATGGGTGGGACGGTCGGGTGTACTGATAGAGTCTAGGCGCAGGCAGTCATCTTTGGGCAGGCAACGACGCCCATTGCACCAGCAAGGCCTCCAGCAGCAAGGCCGGATTGAGGTTGGCCTTGCTCAAGACTTTCTGTCGTTGGGCGAGAATCCAGTCCTGGATATCGAGGACTTTGCCCTGGGCGCTTTTCTGCGCCAGGTATTGCACCACCTTGCGCATGTCGGCCAGGCCAAGGCCGGCTTCGTCCTGGGTCAACTGATAGCGCAGGATCAGGCTCGACCAGTCGCAGAACCAATCGAACAGGCGCAACATCGGAATGTTTTTCCATTCTTCGGCCAGTTGCGTCGGCGACTGCTGTTGCTTGAGGAGTTTCTTCACCCCTTCCACGACTTGCATGCGCTGTTCACGCACGCCCTGGGCCTGGAGATTGACCGCCGCCAGTGGCGAACCGGCGGCCAGCGTCAGCAACTCGACGCGCTCCTCTTCGGAACATTCCGGCAATGCCTGGGCCAGCCACTTCAAGCTCATGGCCTCGCCCGGCAGCGGGCAGGCCTGCTGTACGCAGCGACTCTTGATGGTGGGCAACAAGCGGCTCGGCTGGTGGCTGACCAGCAATAAAACCGTATCGCCGGACGGTTCTTCAAGGCTTTTGAGCAAGGCGTTGGCGGCGTTGATGTTCATCGACTCGACCGGCTCGATCAGCACCACTTTGCGCCCGCCCAACTGCGCGGTCTGCACCACGAAACCGACCAGATCGCGAACCTGATCGACCTTGATCGCCTTGTCGGCTTCCTCCGGTTCCAGGATGTAGTTATCCGGGTGACTGCCAGCCTTGAGCAGCAGGCAGGATTTGCATTCGCCGCAGGCCTCCAGCGTCTTCGGGCGCTGGCATAGCAAGCTGGCCATCAGGCGCTCGGCCAGTGCCCGCTTGCCGATCCCGGCCGGGCCATGCAGCAGGTAGGCGTGCGCATGCTGCGCACGACCCGCCAGGTGCTGCCAGAGGCTTTCCTGCCACGGATAGGCCTCAGCCACGGTTCAACTCCAGCAGGCGCGGCAACAAGGCATCCAGCGATTGCTGAACCTGTGCCAACGGTTGGGCCGCATCGACCAGCACATAACGCGCCGGATCCGCCTTGGCCCGCTTGAGGAACGCATGGCGTACGGCATCGAAAAAGGTCCGGCCTTCGAGTTCGAAGCGATCCAGGCGGCCGCGTGCGCTGGCGCGGGCCAGACCCACCTCGACAGGCAGATCGAAAATCAGTGTCAGGTCCGGGCGCAGATCGCCTTGAACGAAGGTTTCCAGAGCCGCGATGCGCTCAAGCGACAAGCCACGGCCGCCGCCCTGGTAGGCGTAAGTCGAATCGGTAAAACGATCACACAAGACCACGGCACCGCGGGCCAGTGCCGGGCGAATCACTTCAGCCAGGTGTTGGGCGCGCGCCGCGAACACCAACAGCAACTCGGTATCCGGGTTCATGACTTCGTCGACGGGAGCCAACAACACCTCACGGATGCGCTCGGCCAACGGCGTGCCCCCCGGCTCGCGGGTCAGCACCACCTCGATGCCGGCGGCGCGCAAGCGCTCGGCCAGGTATTCGCGATTGGTGCTCTTGCCGGCGCCTTCCGGGCCTTCCAGAGTAATAAACAAGCCAGTCACAGGCAGTCCTTAGTCAGAGTCATTGCGGGCTTTTCGGTGCGCTTGCATCGGGTTCCGGTGTTTCCGGAGCTGGCGCAGGATCTTGCGCCGGCACTTGCGGCAGTGCCTCGGGAGCCGTGTTCGGTGAAGCGGCCGGGATCGGAGCCAGCTCCTGCGAAGCCTTGGCTTCCTGCGTGCCGTTCTGCTCGGTCTGGGTCGGCGCCGTCTCTGGCGTGGCAGTGGGCGCCGGGCTGGAGCGGTAATCGGCGCGACGCTTGAGCTGGAACTCCTTCACGGCATTGTTGTGGGCATCCAGGTCGTCGGAGAACACGTGAGTGCCATCACCGCGGGCCACGAAGTAAAGGCTGCTGCCCTCCACCGGATTGAGTGCCGCATGAATGGCTTCGCGACCGACCATCGAAATCGGCGTCGGCGGCAGGCCCGTATTCATGTAGGTGTTGTAGGGCGTCGATTCCCTTAGGTGAGCCCGGGTCAGTTTACCGCTGTAGCGGTCGCCGAGGCCGTAGATCACCGTCGGATCGGTCTGCAGCAGCATGCCCATCGCCATGCGTCGCACAAACACACCGGCAATCTGCCCGCGCTCCTGCGGCACGCCGGTTTCCTTTTCCACCAGCGAAGCCATGATCAGCGCCTGGTAGGGCTCGGTGTACGGCACATCGGAAGAGCGCTGCTGCCACTCCTTGGCGAGCACTTCGTCGAGGCGGTCGTAGGCGGTTTTCAGCAGCTCGATATCGGACATGCCGCGCACGTAACGATAGGTGTCAGGGAAGAAGCGCCCTTCCGGAAAAATCCCGGTGTGGCCAAGCTTGTCCATGACCTGGCTGTCGCTCAAACCGTCGAGGCTATGATCGAGCTTCTCTTCCTTGGCCAGCGCTGCGCGAACCTGGCGGAAATTCCAGCCTTCGACCAGGGTCAGGCTGTACTGAACCATTTCCCCGCGTTTCCACAGGTCGATCAGTCCTTCGACGGTCATGCCCGGTTGCATGCGGTATTCACCGCTGTGCAGCGGTTGTTTGCCGAGATTGAAGCGCCAATACACGCGCAGCCAGAAGGCGTCCTTGATGACACCATTGGCTTCGAGTCGGTAGAAGGTGCGGGTCGGTGTGGTGCCCTTGGGCACATCCAGCAATTGTTCCTGGGCAATGTTCAGCGGCTGTACCAGCGCCGAATGAATTTTCCAGGCTGAAGCACCCATCAGCAGCCCTGCCAGAACCACTCCGGTTTCCAGCAGCAGCAAGAGTTTACGTCTCACGTATCAAGCATCCAGTAGCACACGGGCAATGGTTTGGAGTTTACGGGTGAGCGGCCCAACCGGCCAGTGAAGAGCAGCATAGGCACGCACCGGCCAGATACCATACACGCTGTTGCAGACAAAGACTTCGTCAGCCCATTGCAGCTGTTCGAGGGGAATGTCGGTGATTTGCGTGGGGATTCCCAGCGATCTGGCCTGGAACAATAGTTCGGCACGCATCACCCCGGCCACGCCGCAGCGCTTGAGGTCAGCCGTGATGAGCACGCCGTCACGCACCAGGAACAGATTGCTGAACACGCCTTCGATCACGCGCCCGGCCTGATCGAGCATCAAGCCTTCGGCATGCTCGGTGTCCTGCCATTCGGCACGGGCCAGGACTTGTTCAAGTCGGTTGAGGTGCTTGAGGCCGGCCAGCAATGGCTGCCTGGACAATCGCGTGGTGCAGGGAAACAGTCGAATACCCTGCTCGCCATGCGCGGCAGGGTAAGCCGCAGGTGGATTGCCTTGCAGAATGCGTCGGGCCTGGGCCGAAGGATCGGGCGCGTAACCGCGCAGGCCGTCGCCGCGGGTGAGAATGAGCTTGAGCACCCCGTCACCCAATGCCGCGGCGTAGGCCAGCAGTTCGCTGCGGATCAATTCCTGATCGGCAGCAAGCGCCAGACGCGAACAGCCATCCGCCAGACGCGACAGATGCCGCTCCAGTAACACGGGCTTGCCGTTGCGCACGGCGACGGTCTCGAACAGACCATCGCCGTAAGCCAGGCCGCGATCCTTCAGCGACAAAGCGTCAGCCGGCTGACCGTCGACCCAGCTGTCCATCAGCCTGCGAACCGGCGGAACACCAGCGAGCCGTTGGTGCCGCCAAAACCGAAGGAGTTGGACACGACCACATCGATATCCATGTTGCGCGCGGTGTGCGGCACGAAATCGAGGTCGCAGCCTTCATCCGGCTCATCGAGGTTGATGGTCGGCGGCGCCACCTGGCTGTTGATGGCCAGCACGCTGAAGATCGCCTCGACCGCGCCCGCCGCACCCAGCAGGTGGCCGGTCATGGATTTGGTCGAACTGACGGCCAGCTTGTAGGCATGCTCACCGAACACCGACTTGATCGCATTGACTTCAGCAAGATCGCCTGCGGGAGTCGACGTGCCGTGGGCGTTGATGTACTGCACTTGATCGCCATTGATCTTCGCATCGCGCAGCGCATTGGTGATGCAACGGGCAGCACCCGCGCCATCGGCAGGTGGCGAAGTCATATGGTAGGCATCGCCGCTGGTGCCGAAGCCAATGAGTTCGGCGTAGATGGTCGCACCACGGGCCCTGGCGTGTTCCAGCTCTTCCAGAACCAGAGCACCGGCACCATTGGACAGCACGAAGCCGTCACGGCCCTTGTCCCATGGACGGCTGGCGCGGGTCGGCTCATCGTTGCGGGTCGACAGCGCGCGGGAGGCACCGAAGCCGCCCATGCCCAGACCGCAGGCAGCCATCTCGGCGCCGCCGGCAATCATCACGTCGGCTTCGTCGTACATGATGTTGCGGGCTGCCATGCCAATGCAGTGGGTACCGGTGGTACAGGCCGTGGCGATGGCGTAGTTAGGCCCCTGTGCCCCCAGATGGATGGACAGGAAACCGGAAATCATATTGATGATCGAGCCTGGCACGAAGAACGGGGAAATCCGTCGTGGGCCGGTCTCGTGCAGCGTGCGGGCGGTCTCTTCGATATTGGTCAGACCGCCAATACCCGAGCCCATGGCCACGCCGATGCGCTCACGGTTGGCGTCGGTGACTTCCAGACCGGCGTTGCGCACCGCCTGAAAACCTGCGGCCAGACCGTATTGAATGAACAGGTCGAGCTTGCGGGCTTCCTTGACCGACAGGTATTCCTCGACATTGAAGTCCTTTACCGAGCCGCCAAAACGGGTGGAATAGGCAGAAAGGTCGGCGTGTTCGATCAGACCAATGCCACTGCGGCCAGCCAGAATGCCCTGCCAGCTGCTCGGCACATCCGTGCCCAGTGGCGACAACATACCCATACCGGTGACTACGACGCGTCTACGCGACACAGCACTCTCCTTTTTTCAAATGACGACTTTGCATCAGGCCTAAAGAAAAAACCGCACGCCATGATGGCAGTGCGGTTTTTCCATGACAGCGAGCAACGATTACAAACTATTACGCCTGGTGGCTAGTAACGTAGTCGATTGCAGCTTGTACAGTAGTGATCTTCTCGGCTTCTTCGTCAGGGATTTCGGTCTCGAATTCCTCTTCCAGAGCCATCACCAGCTCAACGGTGTCAAGGGAGTCGGCACCCAGGTCTTCAACGAAGGAAGCAGTGTTGACCACTTCTTCTTCTTTAACGCCCAGTTGCTCAGCAACGATTTTCTTGACGCGCTCTTCGATGGTGCTCATACCTTGTTTTCACTCCTAATGGACAAATTCAGGCAGCTGGCCAGTGGGTAAGTGTATAGAAAGGCTTTTCAGCTTTTCAACTGAAAGCTTCACTCCTCGAACCCGGTGACCCTCTGCCTATAAATAGATTGCAGCTTTATAACGGATTTTAGACAGCTCGTATGACATTTTTTTGAAGCAATCCGTCACATTTGAATTACATGTACATCCCGCCGTTCACCGGGATTGTAGCTCCGGTAACGTAAGCCGCACCGTCCGACGCAAGAAAAGCGACCACGGACGCGATCTCTTGAGCCTGCCCCAGACGACCCAGCGGAATCTGCGACTGCAAGGCTTCACGCTGCGCCTCGGGCAGTTCACGGGTCATATCGGTATCGATGAACCCTGGGGCCACCGAGTTTACCGTAATCGCACGCGAACCGACTTCACGCGCCAATGCACGACTGAAACCTTCCAGACCGGCCTTGGCGGCAGCGTAGTTTACTTGGCCTGCGTTGCCCATGGCACCCACAACCGAACCAATACTGATAATTCGGCCCCAACGGGCTTTGGTCATGCCACGCAAAACGCCCTTGGACAGGCGGAACAGACTGTTCAGATTGGTATCGACAACGTCGTGCCACTCGTCGTCTTTCATGCGCATCATCAGGTTATCGCGGGTGATACCGGCATTGTTGACCAGGATCGCCGGCGCACCGAACTGCTCCTGGATGCTCGCCAGGACCGCCGCCACGGACTCGTCACTGGTGACATTGAGTTCCAGGCCGGTACCTTGAATACCGTTTTCCTTCAGGGTCGCGGCAATACGCTCGGCACCCGACGCGGAAGTCGCGGTACCTACAACGATGGCGCCCTGACGACCCAGTTCCAGGGCGATAGCCTGGCCGATGCCACGGCTTGCACCGGTGACCAGTGCAACTTTACCTTGCAGACTCATGCAAGCTTCTCCTGATTCAGGCCAACGCTGCACGGGCGGCAGCGAAGGCATCTGGGGTATTGAGGTTGGATGTCGATACGCCTTCGGCGCAACGCTTGTTCAGGCCGGCCAGCACTTTGCCCGGGCCGCACTCGACCAGATTGGTCGCGCCCCTGGCAGCCAGCGCCTGTACGGATTCGACCCAGCGTACGGGCTTGTACAGCTGTTCGAGCAGATCACGCTTGAGGGTTTCCAGATCGGCCGGCACTTCAGCGCTGACGTTCTGGACCACAGGAATCTGTGGCGCCTGCCAATTGATCGCGGCGATCGATTCGGCGAAACGCTCAGCAGCCGGACGCATCAGCTCGCAGTGGGACGGCACGCTGACCGGCAGTGGCATGGCGCGCTTGGCACCACGCGCCTTGCAGCCTTCGATGGCGCGTTCAACCGCAGCCTTGGCACCGGCGATAACCACCTGGCCCGGCGAGTTGAAATTGACCGCGCTGACCACTTCGCCTTGCGCCGCTTCGGCACAGGCTGCCAGTACGTCGGCATCGTCCAGCCCCAGGATGGCAGCCATGCCCCCCTGCCCGGCCGGAACGGCTTCCTGCATCAGCTGGCCACGACGCTCGACGAGTTTCACCGCGTCGCCCAGGCTCAGGCTGCCCGCTGCCACCAGCGCGCTGTATTCACCCAGGCTGTGCCCGGCGACGTAGGCCGGACGCGCACCACCTTCGGCCAGCCACAGACGCCACAGGGCGATCGAGGCGGTCAGAATGGCCGGTTGGGTTTTATCGGTTTGATTGAGTTGCTCTTCCGGCCCTTGCTGGGTCAGTGCCCACAGGTCGTAACCCAGTGCATCGGAAGCTTCTTTGAATGTTTCAAGGACAACCGGATGTTGTGCGCCCAGCTCGGCCAGCATGCCGAGGGACTGCGAACCTTGTCCCGGGAAGACGAATGCGAGGGAAGCAGACATGTAACAAGCCCCTAATGATCTTGTCGTCGGAGAATTGGCGCCCCGCTTTGGGGACGCAAGAAACTGACAGTTGGATGGCCCATCGAACCAAGCGGTCACATTTAAGCATTGTCCGACGAAAACGCCTAAAGCAACAAATCCTCCAGACGACCGTGCAGGCGCTCGGGAAGATTCTCCTGAATCTCGATCATGGCGCGCGAAATGGCGCTCTGGAAACCCTGGACCCCGGCAGAACCATGGCTCTTCACCACAATCCCCTGCAAGCCGAGAAAGCTCGCGCCGTTATGCCGGGCAGGCGCCAGGTCGGCCTGCAGACGCTTCATCAACGGCAGCGCCAGTGCACCGACCGCACGTGAGGCCAGGCTCTTCTTGAACAACGCCTCGATGCGCCCGGCAATCATGGTCGCCAGGCCTTCGCTGGATTTGAGCAGGATGTTACCGACAAAACCGTCACACACCACCACATCCGCTTCGCCACGGTACAAACCGTCGCCCTCGATAAAGCCGATGTAATTGATGCCCCGGGCGCCTTGCAACAAAGTCGCTGCCAGCTTGACCTGCTGATTGCCCTTGATGTCTTCGGTGCCGATGTTCAGCAACGCGACCCGTGGACGGCTGATGCCCAGCGTCTCCGCCGCCACCGAACCCATCACCGCAAACTGCAACAGATGCTCGGCACTGCAATCGACGTTGGCACCCAGGTCGAGCAATTGGCAGTAACCCTTTTGCGTCGGAATCGCCGCCACCATGGCCGGACGGTCAATGCCCGGCAGGGTCTTGAGCACGAAGCGCGACAACGCCATCAGCGCACCGGTATTGCCGGCACTGACACAGGCCTGGACTTTACCGTCGCGCAGCAACTCAAGGGCCACGCGCATCGATGAGTCGGGCTTGCCTCGCAAGGCCTGGGCGGGTTTTTCGTCCATGCCGATGACTTCGCTCGCCGGAGCAATCGACAGGCGCGCGCGATCCACAGCCGAATGGCCAGCGATCAATTCTTCAAGTAGGGAGGGTTGACCGACGAGGGTCAGGTGCAGCGAGGGTGTGGCGGACAGGCAAGCAAGACTGGCCTGGACAATGCTGCGGGGACCGAAGTCCCCGCCCATTGCGTCAATCGCGATGACTTGAGCGGACAAGTGATTACTCGTCAGCGCCCTTGTCGATCACTTTACGGCCACGGTATACGCCTTCTGGCGATACGTGGTGACGCAGGTGAACTTCACCGGTGGTTTTTTCTACAGACAGGGTGCTAGCCTCGAGAGCGTCGTGCGAACGGCGCATGTCACGGGCAGAGCGGGATTTTTTGTTCTGCTGAACAGCCATAATTGATTAACTCCTAAACGTTTGGGTCACGCTTTAACTGCGCCAATACACTGAACGGGTTGGACCGCGTTACCTCGTCCTCGCTCGGTTCGGGCTCATCTGCTCCCGCCGGCTGCTGGCATTCTTCCGGATGATGAGCAGGCACAATGGGCAAGGCGAGCAGAAGCTCCTCCTCGATCAGTGACTGCAGATCCAATGGATCTTCGCCCAGTTCCAGCACGTCATAACCTTTCGGCAACGACTGGGTATTCGCACCCTCCTTCACCACAGCGTAACTGCATTCGCTATGGATCGGCAGGGTGACCAGCTCAAGACAACGCTGGCAAACCATTTTGACTTCAGTGTCGATAAAGCTGTGGATAACCACAGATTTACGTTCATCTCGTTCAAAAACGAATTTAGCCTGCACCGTACCGACATTGTCGGAAAGCGGGTCGCAGAGTCTCTCCAAATCGGCCAGCAGCATTTCACCTTGAAGGGTGGTGCCACGATCAGCCAATTTGCGCGGGTCAACGTGAGGTGGAATCGGGTCATTCAACATAGGCGCAGCATTATAGGGATGCACCCGCCCATGTCAAAGGAAATTCAGCCCTGTCCGTCACTTGGAAGCCTCGCTAGAATTCGTACCTGCCTTATGGAGATGCGCATGCTGCCTTTATTACTCGCTTCCGGCTCGGTCTATCGCCGGGAATTGCTGGCCCGCCTGCAACTGCCATTCACCTGCAGTTCACCGGATATCGACGAAAGCCATCGCCCAGGCGAATCCGCCATCGCGCTGGTCAAGCGCCTTGCCGAAGAGAAAGCGCGCGCCCTGGCCGCCAGCCATACCGCTCATCTGATAATCGGCTCCGACCAGGTCGCCGTGCTGGGAGAGCGGATAATCGGCAAGCCCCACACCTTCGAAAAAGCCCGCGAACAACTGCTGGCCGCCAGCGGCGCCAGCGTGACATTCCTGACCGGCCTGGCCTTGCTCAACAGCCAGACAGGGCACTGCCAGGTCGATTGCGTGCCGTTCACCGTACACATGCGCACACTCGACGCCACCCGCATCGAGCGCTACCTGCACGCCGAGCAGCCCTACGATTGCGCAGGCAGCTTCAAGGCCGAAGGCCTGGGGGTCAGCCTGTTTCGCAGCACCGAGGGGCCTGACGCCACCAGCCTGATCGGTCTGCCGCTGATTCGCTTGATCGATATGTTGTTGGTCGAAGGGGTGCAAATACCCTGAAAGCAAAAGATCGCAGCCTTCGGCAGCTCCTACAGAGATCACCTGTAGGAGCTGCCGAAGGCTGCGATCTTTTGACCTTAAAGCCGGCTTAACGCAACGACGGACCGTTAAACCCCATCCACATCGCCAAATGCTCAGCCACGCTGGCACCGAGCTTTTTCGAGAAGCGATCGAATGGCGACTCCTGAACGGTAAAGTCCACCAACTCTTTCTCGCCGATCACATCCCGCGCAACCGAACTGGCATTGCCCAGTCCATCGATCAACCCCAGCGGCAGCGCCTGCTCGCCAGACCAGACCAGACCGGAGAACAACTCCGGATGCTCCTTGTCCTTCAGGCGATCGCCCCGCCCTTGCTTGACGCTGTTGATGAACTGCTTGTGGGTCGTATCGAGCACACCCTGCCAGAAAGCGGTTTCTTCCGGCTTCTGCGGCTGGAACGGATCGAGGAACGACTTGTGCTCGCCCGAGGTGTAGGTGCGACGCTCGACGCCCAGCTTCTCCATGGTGCCGACAAAGCCGTAACCGGCTGCCGTCACACCGATGGAGCCGACCAGGCTCGCCTTGTCGGCGTAGATCTGATCCGCCGCACTGGCGATGTAGTAAGCACCGGAAGCCCCCAGGTCGGAAATGACCGCATACAGCTTGGTGTCCGGATGCAGGCCGCGCAGGCGACGGATCTCGTCATAGACATAACCCGACTGCACCGGACTGCCGCCCGGGCTGTTGATGCGCAGGATGACACCCTTGACCTTTTTGTCCTCGAAAGCCGCACGCAGGCTGCCAACGATATTGTCTGCGCTGGCCGGCTCCTTGTCGGCAATCACGCCTGTCACATCGATCAACGCCGTGTAATTGGCACTGAGGGTAGCGGCCTTTTCCATATCCATCAGCGGCGAAAACAGTGCAATAACGCCGAAAAGATACACAAAGGTCAGCAACTTGAAGAATATGCCCCAGCGACGGGAGCGACGCTGCTCCTGCACGCTGGCCAGCAGCGTCTTCTCCAGCAGCTTCCAGCTCTTGTCGTCACCGCTCTCTGCGCTCGCCTTGGCGGGCGCCTTCCATTCGTCGGTCATGCCATCCACCCCAAAAACAACCGGTTAAGCCTGCTGACTCAGCCAGGCGTGCAATTCTGAAAAACGGTCGATGGCCAGTCGCGGCTCATAAAGCTTCAACGCATCGATCGATTGAGCGCCATAGCTTACCGCCACCGACTCCATGCCGGCGTTGCGCGCCATCTGCAAATCAAAGGACGAATCACCGACCATCAATGCCTGCTCCGGGCGCACTTCGCAATGCGCGAGGATCTGCTCGAGCATCAGCGGATGGGGCTTGCTGGCGGTCTCGTCGGCGGCACGGGTGATATCGAAGTAATCCTCCCAGCCATGGGTCTTCAACACCCGATCCAGCCCGCGACGGGCCTTGCCGGTCGCCACAGCCAGATGATAACCCTCGGCACGAAATGCCTCGAGCGACTCGACCACGCCCTCGAACAACGGCGAAGGCACGGCCTCCGACGCAATGTAATGTTCAGCATAGTGCTCGCGGAACCCGATCAACTCTGCGTCGCCGATTTCGGGATACAGGGTGCGGATCGCTTCCGGCAAGCCCAGGCCGATGATGCCCTTGACGGCAAAATCGTCGCGCTGTTCAAAACCGGAGCGCCGGGAGGCAACATGCATCGCCTCGACAATCCGGCCAATGGAATCGGCCAGCGTGCCGTCCCAATCGAAGATCAGCAGCTTGTAATCAGATGGGCGCACTCAATCGCTCCACAGTCTTGGCCCACATCTCGTCGACCGGCGCCTGCAACTTCAGCTCGCCGCCATCAGGCAACGGCACGGTCAGCATGTAGGCATGCAGGAACAGGCGCTTGCCGCCCAGATCGCGGATTTCCTTGCTGAAACCTTCTTCGCCGTACTTGGTGTCGCCAGCGATGCAGTGCCCGGCGTGCAAGGTATGCACGCGAATCTGGTGAGTGCGGCCGGTAATCGGCTTGGCTTCGATCAGGGTGGCAAAGTCGCCGAAGCGGCGCAGGACCTTGAACACGGTCACGGACTCCTTGCCCTCCTCCTCGTCGACCTCGACCATGCGCTCGCCGGAGCGCAGATTGCTCTTGCCCAGCGACGCACGGACCTGCTTGATCGAGCTCGCCCAGTTGCCGCGGACCAGCGCCATGTAGCGCTTGTCGACGCCATCACCGCGCAACGCAGTGTGCAAGTGGCGCAACATGCTGCGCTTCTTGGCGATCATCAACAGGCCGGACGTGTCACGGTCGAGACGGTGAACCAGTTCGAGCTCCTTGCAATCGGGGCGCAACTGACGAAAGGCTTCGATCACCCCGAACGTCAGGCCGCTACCGCCGTGAACCGCAATGCCGGCGGGCTTGTTGATCACGATCAGGGCCTTGTCTTCGAAGACAATCGAGGCTTCGAGCCGCTGCAGCAGGCCTTGTGCCAGTGGCACCGGTTCGTCGCGCTCAGGCACGCGAACCGGCGGCACGCGCACGATATCACCCGCCTGCAGCTTGTACTCGGGCTTGATCCGACCTTTGTTCACGCGCACTTCGCCCTTGCGCAAAATGCGGTAAATCAAGGTCTTGGGCACGCCTTTGAGTCGGGCGAGAAGGAAATTATCAATACGCTGGCCGGCATATTCCGGCGAGACCTCAAGCAGTTGTACGCCTGGAGTCGGGGGGGTAGTCGTCGTCATGCCGCAGATGATAACAATTTTTTATGGAATTGAAGCACTTAATCATTGCTGCTATAGTCGCGAACGCCGCCAAAAGCGGCCTGGACAGCGGACCAACGGTCAAAAACCGGCCCTGACCAACGCAATTCACCAGGACGCGAGGCCGTCCTACGGGGCTTTCGCTACGTAACGGTGGAGTTTGCAGGTGTAACGAGCGCAGGTGACATGAGGCCTGAATCACGCCACAAAGCAGAGTTTCCACTCGTTTTGCGAGCCATATTCACGGCCAGTTCACAAAGTGCAGTCAGCTGCGAATGACCCCGAGCGAAGGCATCGGAAACAACGCCTAAATTAGCCATGATGCGTGACCTCCCCTTTCGGAGCTCACGGTAAATGCCAACCCGCTGCGGATTCTGCGCGCGGCAGCACCCGAATTATCAGGGATACGTGTAGGGTGGAGATGCACAACCGCCGGACTGTGTAGCAACAGGTTTTCTCAAGACGCTTCATCTCGTCCACAGCCGCTGGTTGATTCCTCCTCCTGACTGAGTGCTTAAGTAGCCACAGCAAGCAGGACGCGTACGTCGCGATGATGGCCCACATTGGCCGGACTTCGCTGGACACGGGAAATGGCCAACCACTCCCGACGCACCTGACACCGACCGTGAGAAGTCGTGTGTGCCGAACGCCGTTTCCGGCAGCCCGGAAACCGACGGTACTACATGAAAAGAATGCTGATTAACGCAACTCAACCCGAAGAGTTGCGTGTTGCACTGGTAGATGGCCAGCGCCTCTACGACCTGGACATCGAATCCGGTGCACGCGAGCAGAAGAAGGCCAACATCTATAAAGGCCGGATTACTCGCATCGAACCAAGCCTCGAGGCTGCCTTTGTCGATTTCGGCTCTGAGCGCCACGGCTTCCTGCCCCTCAAAGAAATCTCCCGCGAATACTTCAAGAAAGCCCCGGAAGGTCGCGTCAACATCAAGGACGTCCTGAGCGAAGGCCAGGAAGTCATCGTTCAGGTCGAAAAAGAAGAACGTGGCAACAAGGGCGCTGCCCTGACCACCTTCATCAGCCTGGCCGGTCGTTACCTGGTGCTGATGCCGAACAACCCGCGTGCCGGCGGTATCTCCCGTCGCATCGAAGGCGAAGAGCGCAACGAACTGCGTGAAGCCCTGAACGGTCTGGTTGCCCCGGCCGACATGGGCCTGATCGTGCGCACTGCCGGCCTTGGCCGCAGCAGCGAAGAAATGCAGTGGGACCTCGACTACCTGCTGCAACTGTGGACCGCCATCAAGGAAGCCTCGCTGGACCGCGCCGCGCCGTTCCTGATCTACCAGGAAAGCAACGTGATCATCCGCGCGATCCGCGACTACCTGCGCCAGGACATCGGCGAAGTGCTGATCGACAGCGTTGAAGCCCAGGACGAAGCCCTGACCTTCATCCGCCAGGTGATGCCGCAGTACGCCAGCAAGATCAAGCTCTACGAAGACAGCGTTCCGCTGTTCAACCGCTTCCAGATCGAAAGCCAGATCGAAACCGCTTTCCAGCGCGTCGTCGAACTGCCTTCCGGCGGTTCCATCGTGATCGATCCGACCGAAGCCCTGGTGTCCATCGACATCAACTCGGCGCGCGCCACCAAAGGCAGCGACATCGAAGAAACCGCGCTGCAGACCAACCTTGAAGCGGCCGAAGAAATCGCCCGTCAGTTGCGCCTGCGCGACATCGGCGGCCTGATCGTCATCGACTTCATCGACATGACCCCTGCCAAGAACCAGCGCGCCGTGGAAGAGAAAGTCCGCGAATGCCTGGAAGCCGACCGCGCTCGCGTGCAAGTCGGTCGCATCTCGCGCTTCGGCCTGCTGGAAATGTCCCGTCAGCGTCTGCGTCCATCCCTGGGCGAAAGCAGCGGCATCGTCTGCCCGCGTTGCAACGGCACCGGCATCATCCGTGACGTTGAATCGCTGTCCCTGGCGATCCTGCGCCTGATCGAAGAAGAAGCCCTGAAAGACCGTACCGCCGAAGTTCGCGCACAAGTGCCGATCCCGGTGGCTGCGTTCCTGCTCAACGAAAAACGCAACTCGATCACCAAGATCGAACTGCGCACCCGCGCCCGCATCGTCATCCTGCCGAACGATCACCTCGAGACGCCGCACTTCGAAGTGCAACGCCTGCGTGATGACAGCCCGGAAGCGGCGACCAACCAGTCCAGCTACGAAATCGCCGCTGCCGCTGCCGAAGTCGAAGAAGTCCAGCCTGCCGCTGCGACCCGCACCCTGGTTCGCCAGGAAGCCGCGGTCAAGACCGCTCCGGCCCGCGCCAACGCTCCGGTTCCGACCGAAGTTGCCGCTCCGGCCCCGGCTCCGGCCGTCGTGCCTGAGCCAAGCCTGTTCAAAGGCCTGGTGAAGTCGCTGGTGAGCCTGTTCGCCACCAAGGAAGAGCCTGTCGCGCCGGTTGTGGTTGAAAAGCCAGCCGCCGAGCGTCCGGCCCGCAACGAAGAGCGTCGCAACGGTCGCCAGCAGAGCCGCAACCGTAACGGTCGCCGCGATGAAGAGCGCAAGCCTCGCGAAGAACGTGCACCGCGTGAAGAGCGCGCTCCGCGTGAAGAGCGTCAGCCACGCGAAGTGCGCGAGCCTCGCGAGTCCCGTGAAGAAACCCCGGCAGTCGCTCGCGAAGAACGCGCACCACGCGCGCCTCGTGAAGAACGTGCACCGCGCGCTCCACGTGAAGATCGCAAGCCACGTGGCGAGCGTGAAGAACGCGTGCGTGAACTGCGCGAGCCTCTGGATGCCGCTCCGGCTGCTCCGGCCGCCGCTGCTACCGCAGAAGAGCGTCCGGCTCGCCAGCCCCGTGAAGAGCGTGCTCCACGCCCACCGCGTGAAGAGCGTCAGCCTCGTGCCGAACAAGCTGCCGCCGCCGCTGCCGAAGAAGAACTGACCACCAACGAAGAGCAACTGCAGGAAGAGGGTCAGGAAAACGCCGAAGGCGATCGTCCACGCCGCCGTTCCCGTGGCCAGCGTCGTCGCAGCAACCGTCGCGAGCGTCAGCGTGACGCCAACGGCAACGTGATCGAAGGTTCGGAAGAGTCCGAGTCCGGCGAAAATGCCGAAGCGCCAAGCACTGCCGATCTGGCCGCCGGCCTGGCTGTCACCGCAGCCGTTGCCAGCAGCGTGATCAGCGCTCCAGCCGAAGCTGAAGCCAATGTGCAAGCCGAACGCGCCACTGCCGCGACCCTGGAAGCGGCTCAGGTTGAAGCGCCAGCCGTTGAAGCGACCACACCGGTCGAAGTCACCGCCTCGCCGGAAATCGAAGTGGCGCCAGCACCTGAAGCACAGCCAGCCGTTGAAGCGGCTGTCGAGCCGGCTCCAGTGGTTGAAGCTCCTGCCGTAGCTGCAGAAGCTGTCGTCGAGACCGTGACTGAAACCGTTCGCGAAGTGCGTGAAGAGCAAACGGCGTTCAACTGGGTGGCCGAGCCAGCCGTCGCTGAAACACCAGCGCCTGCTGCCGAGACCCAAGTGGCCGAAGCCATGGTTTCCGAGCCGGTGGTTGCCGCCGCGGAACCGGCTCCAGCAGCGGTGGTTGAAGCGCCTGTCGTTGAAGCTGAGGTCGTTACCCAAGCGCCTGCGCCGGTCGTCGAAGCCGCGCCTGTCAGCGCCCTGACGCCAAGTGGCCGTGCGCCTAACGACCCGCGTGAAGTGCGTCGTCGCAAGCGTGAAGCCGAGCGTCTGCAGAAGGAAGCTGAGCTGGCTGCCGCTGCGGCTCCGGCTGAAGCGGTTGAGGCAGCGCCTGCCCCGGCCGCCGAAGTGGTTGCCGAGCCGGCCGAGTCGGTGATCCACGAAGCGCCGCGTTCCGTTCAGGAAGCGGTAGAGCAACACGAGCAAGCCCTGGAAAAAGAGCACGAGACCAAACCTCTCGCCTGATTCCATCGGCCACTGAAAAGCCCCGCCTGGTGAACCCAGGCGGGGCTTTTTTTATATCCCTGAATATCCCCCAATCCCCTGTGGGAGCGAGCTTGCTCGCGATAGCGGAATGATATTCAACATTGGTGCTAGCTGATCCGCCGCTATCGCGAGCAAGCTCGCTCCCACAAGGGCCTATGCTGGCCTGAAGGCTAGTGCCTCAGGCACATCCACATCCCACAACACACCGGGATCATCCACAGTCACTTCGACCACCCGCCCCTGGGCAAACAGCGGTTTCGCGCCACGATCCCCCGATAGCGCCATCAACCCCGCTGCGAAGTCCCGCCCAAACCCGACCGGATGCCCATACTTACCACCCTGTACCGGCACACTGATGCTGTCATTGCCAATACCCGCCACCACTTGCTCGATACTGGACGGCAGGATGAACGGCATATCCCCCAGTACCATCAGCCAGCCATCGAGTTGTTTGCAGGCGGCGACCCCGGCGGCAATGCTGTCGCCCATGCCGGTCGATTCGATCAGCACAATCTCGCAGCCATAGGCCTGAGCCATGCGAATCACTTGCGGGCGGTCAGCAGTGGTGACCAATACGCGTTTGCCCAGCGTCGCCGGCAGGTTGACCAATGTGTGCTCGATGACGGACCGCACCACGCCGTCACGCCCGGTGCAATCGGCCACCAACTTATCCTTTTCAGTACCCGCCACCTGGCGAAACCGACTGCCCTGCCCAGCCGCCAGTACGACGACGCCAATGGACTCGCTCATACCTTCTCCCGCCAGACTTTCTTCTGTTTCAGTTCGACGCCATTTTTGACCGCCACGATTTCCGCCATGAGCGACAAGGCAATTTCCGCTGGATTATGACTGCCGATGTGCAAGCCGATCGGACCATGCAAACGGTCAATCGCTGCTTGCGACAATCCCAGTTGAGCCAGGTTCTCCCGGCGCTTCTGGCTGTTGACCCGCGACCCCAGCGCTCCAACGTAAAAGGCTTTGGAATCCAGGGCCGTGAGCAACGCCATGTCGTCCAGGCGCGGATCATGGGTCAAGGCCACGATGGCCGTGCGTTCATCGGTCTGGATATTCAATACTGCCTCATCCGGCATGCCCGAGACGAATCGTCCGTGCTGCTCTTCCCAGCCATAGACGAACTCGCTGCGTGGATCGCAAATCAGCACTTCGAAATCCAGCAAACGAGCCATTTCCGCGACATAGCGCGACAGCTGCCCCGCGCCGATCAACAGCAAGCGCCAACGCGGCCCATAGATCGCCCGCAAGGTCAGACCGTCGAACGTCAAGACATCAGTTTTAGTGGCCGGCCGCAGAAGCACTTCGCCGGTGGCCAGGTTCAGTTCACGGGCAACGATTTCATGGGCCTCGCATCGGGACAGCAGTTGCTCGACCCAATCCCCATCGTCGATGCGCTCCTCGGTCAAGCGCAAGGTGCCGCCACAGGGCAAGCCGAAACGCGCGGCTTCCTCGCGGGTCACGCCGTACGTGATCAGTTGCACCGGCGGCCCGTCCAGTGCGAGACGGCCGCCGTGCAGCCGGGCGATCAAGTCATCCTCGACACACCCGCCGGAAACCGAACCAATCACCACGCCGTCTTCACGCAGGGCCAGCATGGCGCCGGGTGCCCGGGGCGCCGTGCCCCAGGTTTCGACCACGCTGTACAACACCACCCGCTGACCGGCGCGCTGCCATTGCAGCACACTGCGCAGGACGTTCAGGTCGGCGCTGTCCATCAGGCTCCGGCCTGCTGCCAGCCCGACAACTGATAACGAACCGGCAGGTTGCGGATGCGTTTGCCGGTGGCTGCAAAGATCGCATTGCACAGGGCCGGCGCAATCGGTGGCACGCCCGGCTCACCAACCCCGCCCAATGGCACATCACCCGGTGGCGTCACCAGATGCACAGCCACTTCTTTCGGCGCCAGGGACATGCGCGCCACTTCGTACATGTGGAAGTTATCCTGCTGGACCTTGCCGTCCTTGAAGCTGATTTCCCCGAGCACCGCATTACCCAGGCCCATGACGCAGGCACCCTCGAATTGCGCGCGAATCCGCTCGGGATTGATCTGCGGTCCGCAATCGACGGCGATGTCGGCCT
Organism: Pseudomonas sp. GW456-E7; assembly: GCF_059424105.1. Classification (NCBI taxonomy): domain Bacteria; kingdom Pseudomonadati; phylum Pseudomonadota; class Gammaproteobacteria; order Pseudomonadales; family Pseudomonadaceae; genus Pseudomonas; species Pseudomonas sp. GW456-E7. Next base: position 59,133 of record NZ_JBWKZB010000032.1, read on the forward strand.
TGTGCACCACCAGCGTGCCGTCGTCTTTGACCTCCACCTCGATCACCGCCGCCACGTAGGTCACGAAGCTGTAATGCACCGCCAGGCCCAGGCCGCGCCCCTTGGGCAGCTCACGCCCCCATCCGGCGGCTTTGGCGGCGGTCTCCAGTACCGTGCGCAGACGCGCGGTGTCGATCGGATAGCGCTCGGGGGATTCTCCGTAGTTCCACTCTTCGCTCAAGGTGCGCGGATCGATCTGACGGTCCGGGCCGAGCAACCTGATCTGGTACTTCAGCGGATCTTCCCCGGCCTTGTGCGCCAGCTCATCGATAAAGCTCTGGATCGCGAAGCCATGGGGAATGTTCGACACCGAGCGATACCAGCCGACGCGGGTATGCACCGTGGCCTCGGGGTTTTCCAGGCGAATGTTGGGGATCGCATAGGCCATGTTGGTGAAGCCCATGCCCAGTTCGAACGCCGCCTCATGGTTCATGCCCGGCGCAAACAACGCCGTGATGCTCGGCGCGACCGTACGGTGCAACCAGCCGGACGGCAGGCCGTCCTTGTTCAGGCTGGCCTTGAGGTATTCGGCCGATACGGTGTGGAAGTAGGAACAATGAATGTCGTCTTCGCGGGTCCATTGCACCCGCACCGCTTTGCCGGGGAATTCCTTGGCGAGGATCGCCGCTTCGATGATGAAGTCAGGCTTGGACTTGCGCCCGAATCCACCGCCCAGCAAGGTCACGTTGAACGTGACCTTTTCGAATGGCAGCCCCAGGCGTTCACCGATCCGTTCCCGGGTGACCTGTGGCGCCTGGCTTGGGCCCCAGGCCTCGCACGCACCGTCCTTGAACCGCGCAATGGCGACCATCGGTTCCATCGGCGACTGTGACAAATGCGGCAAATAGTAAGAGGCGTCCAGCGTACTGTCGGCGCTGCTCATGGCTTCGTCTATGTTGCCGGTATTGCGCACCACCTTGCCAGGCTTGAGCGAGGCCGCTTCGAGCTCCTTGCGATAGGCGATCGAGTCGTAGCTGGCGTTGGGGCCGTCATCCCACTCGATTTTCAGCGCCTCGCGGCCCTTGATCGCCGCCCAGGTATTGCTCGCCACCACGGCGATGCCACCCAGGGGCTGGAACTCCGAAGGCAACGGACGGCTTTCGATCTGCAGCACCTTGACCACGCCGGGGACTTTCATCGCCGCGCTGCCATCGAAACTTTTGACTTTGCCGCCATACACCGCAGGCCGCGCAATGGTCGCGTACAGCATGCCGTCGAAATGCACGTCGGCACCGTACACCGCACGGCCGTTGACGATGTCTTCACCGTCGATGGCCTTGGTGCCTTCCTTGCCGATGTAACGAAATTCCGAAGGCTGCTTGAGCCTCAGGCTGTCACGCGCCGGTACGGCCAAAGCGCTGGCAGCGGCGGCGAGCGCACCATAATCCAGTTCGCGGCCCGAGGGTTTATGGATGACTTTATGCAGTTGCGCATGGCACTCGCCCACCGACACTTTCCACTGGTCAGCAGCGGCCTGTTCCAGCATGGCACGTGCAGCAGCCCCGCAACGGCGCATCGGCTCATACCAGTGGCGCATGCTGCGTGAGCCGTCGGTGTCCTGGTTGCCGAAGCGTGCTTCATCGCCCGGGGCCTGCTGCACCTTGACCCGCGCCCAATCGGCTTCCAGTTCATCAGCCACCACCATGGTCAGGCTGGTGCGCACGCCCTGCCCCATTTCCGAGCGGTTGCAGATCACGGTTACCGTGCCATCGGCGGCAATGCTCACATAGACTTTCGGATCGTCGACCCAGCCGTGGGGCATGCCGTCGGCACCGAACTTCTTGTCTTTTTCTTCGGCAAAGGCGTCTTGCCAGCCCCAGCTCGCCGCCAATACCAGCGCACTGGTGGCGCCCACGCCTTTGAGAAAGCCGCGGCGACTGAGCTGGCTCAGATTGCTCAGGGTGAAATCATTCGGTAACCGGCTCATGCCTTGGCCTCCTTCAGGTGAGTGGAGGCCTGGCGAATGGCGGTCTTGATGCGGTTGTAGGTGCCGCAGCGGCAGATGTTGCCGACCATCGCTTCTTCAATCTGCTCGTCGCTGGGGTTAGGGGTGGTCTTGAGCAGCGCCGTCGCCGACATGATTTGCCCACCCTGGCAGAAACCGCATTGGGCGACCGCCGTGTCGAGCCAGGCTTGCTGGACGACTTTGCCGATCGGGTCGGCGTGCAGGTTGTCGATGGTGCTGACATTCTGACCGACGACGGAACCGATGGGCGTGATGCAACTGCGTGCCGGAGCCCCTTCGATATGAATGGTGCAGGCCCCGCACAGGCCCATGCCGCAGCCGAATTTGGTGCCGTTGTAACCGGCCACGTCGCGGATCGCCCAGAGCAGCGGCATGTCCTCGGTGACGTCGAGTTGATGATCTTGACCATTGAGCTTCAGGGTAATCATGGGCACGCCCGCACGGATCTTGAGTGATGGGGTCGAGCAATCTGCCGCTGGATCTCGGTGGGTCGCACGCAGATCGACTCAGGCTAATCGGCTCTCTTATGCAGACGCAAACGGTCTGCACCGGGCCTTTGGTGGAGCAAGAGAGTGCATCGTTAGCTGACTAAGTTAACCGAGCATTAACAAAAAAAAAGCCCTGCTGAGACAGGGCTTTTTAGCTGCAAGCTTTAAGCTGCAAGCTTTAAGTAAAAGCAAAACAGCGAAGAGCCTGAATTTAAGGATTGTAGCTTGCCGCTTGAGGCTTGTAGCTCGCGGCTGCCTCATCAATACCGGTTCGGTTCCATTTCCAGGTCGACATGGAATCGCTCTGCAATGTCTTTCTGGATGCGCTGCGCCAGGTTCAGCAATTGCAGGCCCGTTGCGCCGCCATAGTTGACCAGCACCAGCGCCTGCAGCTTGTGAACACCAGCGTCGGCATCGCGAAAACCTTTCCAGCCTGCCCGCTCGATCAACCAGCCAGCGGCCAGTTTCATCTGCCCGTCGGGTTGCGCATAGGCCACCAGATCCGGGTACTCGCCCTTGAGCCGTGCAGCCAGCGCCGCCGACACCAAGGGATTCTTGAAAAAACTGCCGGCATTGCCGAGTACGGCCGGATCCGGGAGTTTTTCGTTGCGGATGCTGCAAATGGCCCGGCTGACATCGCTGGCGGTCGGATGGTCGATACCTTGTTCGGTCAAGCGCTGACGCACCGGGCCGTACTCCAGGTGCAAGTGCGCGGCACGGTCGAGGGCGAAACGCACACGCAGGATCAACCAGCGCCCCGGTTCCTGCTTGAACAGGCTGTCGCGGTAGGCAAAGTTGCACTCCCCCAGGCTGAAGTCGCGCAGTTCGCCGGTCTGGCGATCGAGGGCGGTCAGGCCAGCGAACACGTCCTTGATCTCGACCCCATAGGCGCCGATGTTCTGCATCGGTGCAGCACCCACGGTGCCGGGAATCAGGCTGAGGTTTTCCAGGCCGGACAACCCAAGCGCCAGGGTGTGTTGCACAAAGGGATGCCAGGGCTCGCCCGCCTCGGCCTCGATCACCACTTTGCTACCGTCATCGCTCTGCACGCGAATCCCGCGAGTGGCCATGCGCAGCACCAGCGAATCGATATCCGCCGTCAGCAGCAGGTTGCTGCCACCGCCGATCACCAGTACCGGGACCTTGTGCTCCAGCCCGTAGGCCAGGGCCTCCCGCACATCGGCGTCGCTATGGGCCTCGGCAAACAGCCGGGCCTGGACATCCACGCCAAAGCTGTTGAACGGCTTGAGCGAAACCTGCGATCGAACCTGCAAACTCATAACCGTCCCTTCAATTCAATCACCAGCAAATCACTGGCGCGCTCGATCAGGTCCAACACCTGCTCGAAGCCTTGCTCGCCGTCGTAGTACGGGTCCGGCACTTCATCGATCGGCGACTGGTAACGGCGCAGGAACAGATCCAGCTCAGCCTTGCCCTTGGCAGGCTGCAAGGCCTTGAGGTTGCGCAGGTTGCTGTTGTCCATCGCGAGGATCAGGTCGTAGGTGGCAAAATCGGCGCGGCTGACTTGCCGGGCGCGCTGGGCCGACAAGTCGTAACCGCGCAGCTTCGCCGCGGCCTGGCTGCGCTTGTCCGGCGCCTTGCCGACATGCCAGTCACCGGTGCCGGCGGAAGCGACCTCAACCTGATCGGCCAGCCCCGCTTCGCGCAGTTTGTGCCGCAGCACGCCTTCGGCCGTGGGAGAACGGCAGATGTTGCCCAGGCACACGAACAAAACGCGCATCACGCCTCCAGCAGGCGACGAACGCGCTCAAGGTCTTCAGCGGTATCGACACCGGCCGGCGGCGCGATCAATGCGTCGGCCACGTGGATCCGCACGCCGTGCCACAGGGCACGCAGCTGTTCCAGGCACTCGGTGTTTTCCAGCCAGCATGGACCCCAGTTGACGAAATCCTGCAGGAAACCGGCGCGGTAGGCATAGATGCCGATATGGCGGCGATACGGCACACCTTCCGGCAACTGCCCAGGGTTCACGGCAAGTGCATCCCGCGCCCAGGGCAAGGTGGAGCGACTGAACGTCAGCGCCAGGCCATTGAGGTCGCTGACGACCTTGACCACGTTGGGATTGAACAGGGTGTCCGCGTCTTCGATCGGCTCGGCCAGGGTGGCCATGCGTGCTTCAGCGTGGGCCGCCAGATTGGCGGCCACCTGATCAATCACGCTCGGCGGGATCAGCGGCTCGTCGCCCTGGACGTTGACGACGATGGCATCGGGCGCCAGGCCCAGCTTCATCGCGACTTCGGCCAGGCGATCGGTGCCGGAATTGTGATCTTCACGGGTCAGCACCACTTCTGCACCGAAGCCATTGCAGGCCTCGACGATGCGCGCGTCGTCAGTGGCAACCACCACCCGCCCGGCACTGCTTTTGCTCGCCTGTTCCCAGACGTGCTGGATCATCGGCTTGCCGGCGATCAGCAGCAGCGGCTTGCCTGGCAGGCGGGTGGAGGCATAACGCGATGGAATGACGACGGTAAAGGCTGTGGTCATTTATCCAGACGCTCATCGGTGGTCAGGGTGCGTGCTTCCGACTCGAGCATCACCGGGATGCCATCGCGAATCGGGTAGGCCAGGCCGGCGCCCTTGCTGATCAGCTCGGTCTTGTCGGCGCTGAGCTTGAGCGGGCCTTTGCAGACCGGGCAAGCGAGGATGTCGAGCAATTTGGTGTCCATGAGCATTCCCTGGAAAAAACGGAGTTAAGGCAACAAACGATCCGGCAGCAGGCGCATCAACTGTGTGTCGAACCAGGCCACGAAGGCCGGCGACGGCACGGCATCGACCGCCAGGTACCACCAATCGGCGGCGGCAAAGGCACGGCATTTCACCGCGTCTTTTTCCGTCATCACCAACGGCAATGACGGTGTGAAATTCAACGCCTCCACGCTGTATTCGGCGTGGTCGGCAAACGCATGTGGAACAGGCCGCCAGTGTAGCGTTTCGAGGGTCTTGAAGAAACGTTGCGGATTGCCGATACCGGCCACCGCGTGCAGGGCCTGGCCGGCAGGAAAATGGTCGAGGGGACGGCGTTCGCCACTGCGCAGATTGACCAGCGCGGTGGGTTGCAATTGAAAGGCAAAGCCATCGTCGCGGTCGGATGCGGCACCGTTGTAGAGGACCGCGTCGACGCTTTGCAGGCGCTCGACCGGTTCGCGCAACGGCCCGGCGGGCAGGCAACGGCGGTTGCCCAGGCCGCGGGCAGCGTCGATCAGCACCAGTTCGAGGTCGCGAGCCAGGCGGTAGTGCTGCATGCCGTCGTCGGACAGGATCAGGTCCAGCGGTTCACTGGCCAGCAAGGCTCTGACGGCGTTACTGCGATTGGGGTCGATCATCAGCGGCACGCCCGTGCGCTGGACGATCAGCAGTGGCTCGTCACCGGCAACGTCGGCGCTCTGCTCGGCCTCGACCCGCCACGGCGACTGCGGCGGTTTGGCGCCATAGCCACGGCTGACCACGCCGACCCGCAGGCCGCTGCGCTGGCAGTGCTCGATCATCCATAGAATCAGCGGCGTCTTGCCGGTGCCTCCCACGGTGATATTGCCGACCACGATCAGCGGCACCGGCGGCTGGTAGATCTCGCCCTCACCCGCCAGAAAGCGCTTGCGCTTGTTCATGACCACGCGCCGGTACAGCCATTCCAGTGGCTGCAACAGTTTCAGGGCCGGATGACCTGCGTACCACGCGGCGAGCAATCGATCGGACATGGCCATCAGGGCGCCGGGGGCGCCGCCTCGATGGTGGTCATGCGCAAGTGACTGAAGCCGAGTTTGCCGGCGGCATCCATGGCTGTCACCACGGACTGATGCGCAGTCTTGCCGTCAGCACTGATGGACAGCGGCCGGTTGGTGTCGCCGTTGGCTTCTTTTTGCAGCGCGTCCATCAGCGAGGCCAGGTCACTTTTCGGCAGGATCTGGTTGTTCACCGAGAACACGCCGTCGGCGCTGATGGCGATGTCCAGCGGCTTGCTCTGATCGTCGGCCGGCGTACCGCTGACGGCTTCCGGCAGATCGACGCGCAACTGGGTTTCACGGGTGAAGGTGGTGGTCACGACAAAAAACAGCAACAGGATGAACACCACGTCGATCAGCGATGCGAGGTTGATGTCCACCGTTTCCCGTGGTTTGCGGCGGAATTTCACGCTTTGCTCCCGGTCAGGTCCACGTCGCGATCGCCCTGTACCACTTCGACCAGCTTGATCGCTTCCTGCTCCATGCCCACCACCAGCTCATCGATCCGGCGTTGCAGGAAACGGTGGAAAAACACTGCAGGGATACCCACCATCAGGCCCGCGGCGGTGGTGATCAGGGCCTTGGAAATACCACCGGCCAATACCGAAGCGTTGGTGGTCATGCCTGAGCCTGTGAACGCACTGAAAATATCGATCATGCCCAGCACCGTACCCAGCAGGCCCAGCAACGGCGCCATGGCGGCGATGGTGCCGAGGGCGGCGACGTAGCGCTCGAGCTCATGGATGACCCGTTGAGCAGCCTCTTCGATACACTCCTTCATGATCTCGCGACCATGCTTGGAGTTGGCCAGGCCGGCCGCCAGGATTTCGCCCAACGGGGAGTTGGCGCGCAGTTCCTTGAGTTTTTCTTTATTGAGCTGTTTGTCCTTGATCCAGACCCAGACCTGCCCGAGCAAGTGCTCCGGGGTCACGCGGCTGGCCCGCAGGGTCCACAGACGCTCGGCAACGATCGCCATGGCCGCGATGGAGCTCAAAATGATCGGCAGCATCATCCAGCCGCCGGATTTGACCAATTCCCACACAGTGACAGCCCCCTCGAAAAAGTGCGCCACTCTAACATAGGGGGTGCAAGCACCGAAGACCGTGATGTCGCATCCGGTCGGGCTTTGATAACGCTCGGTCATGGGTTCAAGGGCGGCGGATCGCGCCAGAAACGCCGTTCCTGGCGCATTGACCATGGCGGCTCGAAGCGTCCCAATTGCAGACGAATGGCACCCTGCTCGACGCTGTCGTAGATCGCCATTCCACGTTTTTGATAACGCGCGATGACCGTGGGATGCGGATGGCCAAACGAATTGCCCTGGCCGCGGGAGATCAGCGCCCCTTTAGGTTGCAGGGCATCCAGCAGGGCGTTTGACGACGAACTGCGACTGCCGTGGTGTGGCGCCTGCAGCCAATCGGTGGGCACGGCCAACGGACTGTCCAGCAGGGCTCTCTCGGCGGCGGCATCAATGTCTCCACTCAACAGCAACCGCTCGCCATTGGCCTCGATCAACAAGACACAAGAGTTCTGGTTGCTGTCGCCGGCCAATGGCCAGTGCCAAAGCTGGAAATCGACTTCATCCCAAGTCCATTGCCGGCCGTTCTCACAACGCCCGGCCTGCAACTCCACAGGCAAGTCTGACGGTTCACCACTGACCACCTGTTTCACAGGCAAGCCCTTGGCAATTGCCCGGGCACCGCCGGCATGGTCGGCGTGGGCGTGGCTGATCAGCATCAGGTCGAGGCCCTTCACCCCCAGTTTGCGCAATGTCGGCAGTACGACCCGCTCCCCCTGGTCGAGCTCACCGAATCGTGGGCCGGCGTCATACAGCAGAGTGTGATGCCGGGTGCGCACCAGAACAGCCAGCCCCTGCCCCACGTCCAACTGCCAGACTTCAGCGATGCCTTCCGGCAGCAATGACCGGGGTGGGGACACCAGCAACAGCAGCAGAGGCCAACCCAACGGGCGCAGCGGAACGCCACGCGGTAACAGCAGTAGAAAAGCGCCCAGCACGCCGAGGCTCCATACCCCCAAAGGAATCGCTTCCGGCACCCACGCCGGTAGCACCTCGGCCAACAACGCCAGGACCCTGAACAACCCACCGATCAAACCGCCCGCCAGCCACAACAGGCCCTCACCCACGTAGGGCACCGGCAACAGCAATGTCCCGAGCAACGCCGGTGGCAACACCAGCAGACTGATCCACGGCACCGCCAGCAAATTGGCTGCCGGACCGCTAAGGCTGATCGGCAATCCCAATATCAACAGTAATGGGCACAATCCGATTGCAATCAGCCACTGGGCACGGGTCCAGGTTTGCCACCATCGCCAGGGACCCAACCGGCCGCCGAAGGTCAATATCAAGACGGCCACGGCCACGAAAGACAGCCAGAAACCAGGCTGGAGACTCGCCAGCGGCTCCAGCAGCAAAATGCCGCAGAGCGCCAGCAACAGCGGCCACCATGCACCGAGATGACGGAACCGCAGACGCCACAACAACACCAGACCCAGCATCAGGCAGGCTCGTCGCACCGGCACCCCGAATCCGGCCAGCATCCCGTAACCGAGTGCAGCGGCGAATGCCAGGCCACACGCCCAAGGCAACCATGGCAGACGGTTCGGCCATAACCCAAGGCGGGCCAGGCCGACAACCAGCAGATACACGACGCCCGCCAGCAAGCCGATGTGCTGCCCGGAAATCACCAACAGATGCACCGTGCCGGTGTCCTGCAATACCTGCCAGTCTTCGCGACTCAGCCCGGCACCATCCCCGAGCACCAACGCCGTCAACGCGCCGCCTCGCCCCTGGGCATCCACAGCCTGCAAACGCTGGCGGATGCCATCGCGCCAGGCCCATTGGGCTGGCGCAAGGCGTTCGCCCTGCTTGACCGTCCCGGTCGCCCCGATGTGTTGTGCCAGCAACCAGGCCTGGTAATCGAACGCCTGCGGATTGAGGAGCCCGACCGGGCGCTTCAATTTGACTGCCAGACGCCAGCGTTCACCACTGTTCACCGGCGGCCCGCCGTACCAGGCCAGGCGCATTTGCCGCGGCAGCCGGGTACGCCGGGACTGGATGTCGGTCAATTCAAAACGCACGACACCGTCCTCATGTCGGGGCAAGCCAGTGACCCGCCCTTCGACCCAGCGGGTTTCTCCGTCCAGCGCCGGCGGCAACCGGTCATCCAGCGCCCATTGCGCATTCGCGCAGGCCCAACTCAGACCGAACAGGTAAAACGCCACCGGATACGTCCTGAACGGCAACAACATCAAACCCGCCACCGGCATCGCCAGCCACAACCAGACCGGCGGCAACGCCGGTAAAAAACGCAAAGTCAGCAGACCCAGCGCCAACGCCATCATCCCTGTGCGCATAAGCCCGTCCTTGAGAGTCCCCTCCAAGGCTTAGCCCGCCCGTCGCGCGGGCGCCGTTATCAATTGTCACAAAGTCTGAATGGGCAGTTCATAGAATCCAGACATACTTGCCACCCTGACCGACCGAGAAGCCTTATGCCCCGGCGCTTATTCAAACGTTACATGCCAGACCCGATGAGCATCAGGGAACACAAGTCCTTACGCTTTCTCGGCACGCTGCTGCATGACCCTAACCTGTGGCACCTCAACCGCCACTCCGTGGCCCGTGCCATGGCGGTGGGTTTGTTCGCGGCATTCCTGCCAATCCCGCTGCAGATGCTGCTGGCGGCAACCCTCGCCATTATCGTGCGCGGCAACATGCCGATCGCCGTGAGCCTGGTCTGGCTGACCAACCCGATCACCATGCCTGCCGTGTTCTTTTGCACCTACCAGACCGGCGCCTGGCTGATGGACGTCCCCACCCGGCAGTTGCCGGACTCACTGACCTGGGAATGGATCAGGGGCGAAATCTCGACCTTGTGGCAACCGTTTCTGTTGGGTTCGGTGGTGACGGGGCTGGCACTCGGCGCGCTGTCCTACTTCATGGTGATGGCGTATTGGCGCTGGTGGGTGGCCAGGCAATGGAAGCGGCGCAAGAAGAGCCGGATGTGAAAATGCAAAACGGCGCCCCAGGGCGCCGTTTTTACATCTGCCATCCACCCCTTGTAGGAGCTGCCGCAGGCTGCGATCTTTTGATCTTGATTTGGGCCCGTTAAAAGCCAAAAGATCGCAGCCTGCGGCAGCTCCTACAAGGAAGGTCAGGTGCGCATCCCGCGTCCGCTGACCAGCAACCGTGCACAACCGATATACAGCACTACGGTCGCCACCAGCATGAAAGCGATGGCCACACTGATGCGGATATCCGATACGCCGAGGATGCCGTAGCGGAATGCGTTGACCATGTGCAGCACCGGGTTGGCCAGCGAGACGGTCTGCCAGAACGGTGGCAGCAAGGTGATCGAGTAGAAGACCCCGCCCAGGTAGGTCAGTGGCGTCAGCACGAAAGTCGGAATGATCGAAATATCATCGAAGTTGCGCGCAAACACGGCGTTGATGAAGCCCAGCAGCGAGAAGATGGTCGCCGTCAGCACCACCACCAGAATGGTCACGCCCAGGTGATGCACCTGCAAGTGGGTGAAGAACAGCGACAGCAGGGTCACGATGATCCCCACCATCAACCCACGCAGCACGCCGCCCAGGGTGTAGCCGATCAGGATGGTGTGCGGCGACAGCGGCGAGACCATCAGCTCTTCGATGGAACGCTGGAATTTGCTGCCGAAGAAACTCGACACCACGTTGCCGTAGGAGTTGGTGATCACCGACATCATGATCAACCCCGGCACGATGTACTCCATGTAGGTGAAGCCACCCATGTCGCCAATTTGCCGACCGATCAGGTTACCGAAGATCACGAAGTACAGGACCATGGTGATGGCCGGCGGCAGCAGGGTCTGCGGCCAGATCCGGGTGAAACGCCGGACTTCACGGTAAACGATGGTGTTGAGGGCAATGAGGTTGGGGCGCAACTCGGAACTCATACCGCCACCTTCGACAGATTTTTCTCCACCAGGGACACGAACAACTCCTCGAGGCGATTGGTTTTGTTACGCAGGCTCAGCACTTCGATGTTCTGCTGCGCCAGCTGGGTGAACAGCGCGGTGATGCCCATGGACTTTTCCACCTGGACTTCCAGGGTGTGGCTGTCGATCAGCCGGGACGGGTAGCCGAGCAACTGAGGCGCGGCCGGCAGGTCGCCCTTGAGGTCCAGCAGAAAGGTTTCGACATGCAGTTGGCTGAGCAACTGACGCATGCTGGTGTTCTCGACGATGGTGCCGTGATCGATGATGCCGATGTTGCGGCACAACTGCTCAGCCTCTTCCAGGTAATGGGTGGTGAGGATGATGGTGATGCCTTTCTGGTTCAGCTCGGTGAGGAAGCTCCACATCGAGCGACGCAGTTCGATGTCCACCCCGGCAGTCGGTTCGTCGAGGATCAGCAGGCGCGGTTCATGAACCAGCGCGCGGGCGATCATCAGGCGACGCTTCATGCCGCCGGACAGTGAACGCGACGGCACGTCCTTCTTGTCCCACAGCCCCAGTTGGGTCAGGTACTGTTCGGCGCGTTCCTTGGCGATTTTCGCCGGGATGCCGTAGTAGCCGGCCTGGGTCACGACGATGTCAAAGGTCTTTTCGAACTGGTTGAAGTTGAATTCCTGAGGCACCACGCCGATGCAGCGCTTGAGCTGCGCAGGATTGCGGTCCAGGTCGTGACCGAAGATATTCACCGTGCCGCTGGTCTTGTTCACCAGGGTCGAAAGAATGCCGATGGTCGTGGATTTGCCGGCGCCGTTGGGGCCGAGCAAGGCGAAAAAGTCACCTTCGGCGACGTCCAGATCGATACCACTCAGGGCCTGGAAACCGTTGCCGTAGGTTTTGGTTAGCTGCCGGATGGACAGAGCGGAACTCATATCTGATTTACGCACCAAGAAGGGAAGAAAGGGATAAGTATGGGCGGCGGCGAACAATACAACCGCAACAACCTGGCACAATGGTGCTTGTCGCCGCCACACAAGTACAGTCAAGCGTGTCGATAGTGAGTATTAAGTCAACGCGGTCATGACCGCCTTTTGATACGCCGGACGCTGTTTCAACCGCGCGTACCAGGCCTGCAGATGCGGTTGTGGCGCACGCTCGATCGGCATCTCGAACCAGGCATAAATGAAACTGCCCAGGGGAATATCACCCATGCCGATCTCGTCTCCGGACAGGTAAGGCTTGTTCGCCAACGCCTGGTCGGCCATCGTCAGCAGCGTGTCGCACTCCTTGATCGCCGCCTCGATGGCGGGCCAGTCCTGCTGGTCTGCCGGGGTACGCAGCACACCCCAGAACACGGTACGGAACGGGCCGGCAAAGCTTGAGGTGGTCCAGTCCATCCATTTGTCGGCGCTGGCACGGGCTTGCAGATCCGCGGGGTACCAGGCCGTGTCGGCGGCGTGGCGGGCCATCAGGTAACGCACGATGGCGTTGGATTCCCACAGCACGAAACCGTCGTCTTCAATGACAGGCACGCGACCATTGGGATTCATGGCGCGGTACTCGGGCGTATCGACGACACCAAAGGCGCCACCGGCATCGATCGCCTCGTAGGCCAGGCCCAGTTCTTCGGCGGCCCACAATGGCTTTCTCACATTCGATGAGTTTTTCCGACCCCAGATCTTCAGCATGACCGCCTCTTTTTCGATAAGTGGGCAGGCAGCATACGCCGGATCAGGTGCGACTCAAATCACTCTGCATGTCACCCAACAGCGGTTGCAGTTGTTCACCGAACAGGTGCGGATAGCATTTTTCCAGGTGTTCGAAAAAGAACGCTTCAGGGACGTCGGCGAACTGGCCGTGATCGACGAGGTACTCCATCAGCTTCGCGCCATCGCGGTTGAAGGGATGAAAAACGCTGTCGTTGATCCCGTCGAATTCCAGCGGCGCCACATTGAACAGCTCGCAAAGTTTGCGGTTGAACGCCGGCGTCGCCTTGATCCAGCGACCCTGCAAATAAAACTCGGTGTAGCCGTGCATGGCGAACATGTCGCTCTTGAGCAATTCAAGCAGCCGAGGCGTCGACAAATGATTGCGCACATCCGCCAGGCCGATCCGCGCGGGAATCCCGCAATGCCGCGCTGCACCTGCCAGCAACGTGGCCTTGGGTACGCAGTAACTTTCCCCGGTCGCCAATGCATGACTGCCGCGCAGGGTCTGCGGATCGCGACTGAAGGTGTACGGGTTGTAGCGCACCGCTTCGCGCACGGCGTAATAGAGACTGATCGCCTGTTCAAGCGGATCGCGACTGGCACCACGGTGTTTTTCGGCGAACTCCACCACGGACGGATGGTCACTATCGATGAAGCGGCCGGGACTCAGGTACTCGTGCATGAGAATAATCTCCAGGGGAAGCCCCGAGTCTAGCGAGAGCTTCAGCACAGAGATAACGACGTTTCGGCCAAACATGGGCGCTTTGCCGCTCGTTCAATGAAGGTTTTTCCCACGTGTGCGGCCCATCTGGCCCACGAAAATCATCCTGGGTGACCACCCGCCTGTTTTGCGGATGCCGTCTAAGCTCTGAGGGCTGGTTCGCCCTGGTTTCACGGAGGAATAAATATGCTGCTGTTGTGGATACTGGTTCTGCTGGTCGGTATTGCTTATCTGGCCCACCGCCGCATCGCCCCGCTACCTGCCCTGGTCATCGTGGCCGTCTATGTCGTGGCCATGGGCGCTTTCAGCCGCGCACCGGGCTGGTTGCTGCTGGTTTTCTGGGTATTGATCGCTGCCGTCGCCGCGCCCTTGCTGCTGCCCGACCTGCGTCGCAAATTGTTCAGCGCACCGATGTTCAACTGGTTCCAGAAAACCCTGCCGCCGATGTCGCAAACCGAACGCGATGCCATCGACGCCGGTACGGTGTGGTGGGACGGAGAGCTGTTCAGTGGCCGTCCGGACTGGAGCAAACTGCTGTCCTATCCCAAAGCGCAATTGAACGAAGAAGAACAGGCTTTCATCGACGGGCCGACCGAAACGCTCTGCACCATGGTCAATGAGTGGCAGCTCGGTCAAACCATGGACCTGCCGCCCGAAGCCTGGGCGTTCATCAAGGACAACGGTTTTTTCGCCCTGATCATCCCCAAGGAGTTTGGCGGCAAAGGCTTCTCTGCCTATGCCCACTCGCAAGTGGCGATGAAACTGGCGAGCCACAGCGGCGACCTTGCCTCCACCGTGATGGTCCCCAACTCCCTCGGCCCGGCCGAATTGTTGCTGCACTACGGCACCGACGAACAACGCAATCATTACCTGCCACGCCTGGCACGCGGCGATGACATCCCGTGCTTTGCCCTGACCGGTCCGCTGGCCGGCTCCGACGCGGGCGGCATGCCAGACTCCGGAGTGATCTGCAAAGGTCAATGGGAAGGCCAGGAGGTTCTCGGCCTGCGCCTGAACTGGGAAAAGCGCTACATCACCCTCGGACCGGTGGCCACCCTCCTCGGCCTGGCCTTCAAGGCCTATGACCCGGATCACCTGTTGGGCGACAAGGAAGACCTGGGCATCAGCCTGGCGCTGATTCCGACCGACATCGCCGGTGTCGAGATCGGCCGCCGGCATCTGCCGTTGGGCGCCGCGTTCATGAATGGCCCGAACTCGGGCAAGGACGTGTTCGTCCCGCTGGAGTTCCTCATTGGCGGCCAGGAAATGCTCGGCAAGGGCTGGATGATGCTGATGAATTGCCTGTCGGTGGGGCGTTCGATTTCCCTGCCCGCGGTGGGCACCGGCATGGCCAAGTTCACCAGCCTGGTGACGGGCCAATACGCGCAGATTCGCGAGCAGTTCAATGTACCGATTGCCGCATTCGAGGGCATCCAGGAAGCCATGGCCCGCATTGGCGGCAACGCCTGGATGATGGACGCCGCCCGCATGCTGACTGCCAATGCGGTCGACCTGGGCGAGAAACCGTCGGTGCTGTCGGCGATTCTCAAGTACCACCTGACCGAGCGCGGCCGCGACTGCATCAGCGATGCCATGGATGTGCACGGCGGCAAGGCGATCATCATGGGGCCGAACAATTACCTGGGCCGCAAATGGAACGGCGCGCCGATTTTTATCACGGTGGAAGGCGCGAACATTCTCTCGCGCAACCTGATGATCTTCGGCCAGGGCGCGATCCGCTGCCACCCCTTCGTGCTCAAGGAAATGGCCCTCGCCAGCCGTGAAGACAAGGATCAGGCGCTCAGAGAATTCGACGGCCTGCTGCTCAAGCACATCGGTTTTGCCGTTGGCAACGCCGCCAGTACGCTGGTGCTGAATCTCGGTTTCGGGCACCTCGAACACACCCCGGGCGACAAACTCAGCCAGGGATACTTCCGCGCCCTCAATCGCCAGGCCGCTGCTTTCGCCCTGCTCGCCGACCTCAGCATGATGCTGCTGGGCGGCGCACTGAAACGCCGGGAACGCCTGTCCGCTCGACTGGGTGATGTACTGAGCAACCTTTACCTGGCCTCTGCCGCACTCAAGCGCTATCACGATCTCGACACACCGGAGTACATGACGCCACTGGTGAGCTGGGCCATGGAAGAAAGCCTGGGTCAGGCGGAACGGGCCATGGATGAGCTGCTGAACAACTTCCCGAACAAAGTCGTGGGCTGCCTGTTGCGGGTGATCGTGTTCCCGTTCGGTCGCCGGCACAAAGGGCCTTCGGACAGGCTCGCGGCCGAAGTCGCTGCCTTGATTGGCCGCGCCAAGGGCGACCTCGCCCTGGAGGAATTGCTCCTGGGTTGCTATCGCCCACAGGCGAGCGACGATCCGGTCGGCGCCTTGCAACACGCCTGCAACCTGTTGAGTGCCGCTCAGCCGCTGCAGAAAAAGCTGCATGTGGCACTCAAGAGCGGCCAGGTCAAACCGCTGGCCGGCGAGTCGCTGATCGATGCCGCGCTCGAGGCTGGCGTGTTGCAGCCGGTGGAAGCGCAGACCCTGCGTGAAGCCGAAGCGGCCCGGCGCAAGGTGATCGATGTCGATGACTTTGACCAGGAGGCTTTGGCACTGGCCGGGGGAAAAGTCCGCTGATCCCTTCAAACATGTAAAAACGGGCGCGGGCGCTTTATACTCCCGCGCCCGTTTTGCTCTTGAGGACTTATCTCGTGTCCAACATCGTTGCCGATCATCTCGTTTTACTCGACCACCTGCGCAGCATCCTGGTCGCCGTAGGTGAGGCCGAGCAGGTTCCCGACGAAAGCCATGCCTTGTTCCTCGAGCGCTTCGACGAGCTGCTGGCGTTACTGCCTGTCGACCCGATCGAAAGCCAGTACCTGGGCCAGGACATTCTGTGCCAGGTCATCACTCGCTATCCGCAAATCGCGCACCTGGTACCGCGCGACCTGCTGTGGTACTTCGCCGGTGACTGCCTGCATTACATGCCCGATGATGAAATCGACCTGTACCAGGCCCTGGAAGAGCGTCGCTTCGAAGCCGAACAGAACGACGAACCTTTCGACTGGAACCAGGAAAAGCAGCTGCTGGCGTTGTCGAACCAGGACAGCAAGCACTGATCTGCAAAAGATCGCAGCCTTTGGCAGCGCCTACAGGAACTGCCGAAGGCTGCGATCATTTGTTTCTGCCTTCAAAACAACCCGTCACTCTCCGGCAATTCATACTCCGATGGCGACCAGCCCGGACCATTCGACCGACCCGGCTTGTCCAGCGTCGGCTCCTTCGCCAGACACTCCACCAGGTAGTCGATCAACACCCGTAGCTTGGGCGGCAGGTATCGGGTTGGCGAATGCAGCAACCAGGCGCCGCCGTGATAGGACGCCAGAAAGGTCCAGTCCGGCAGCACTTGCACCATCAAACCCTTCTCCAGGGCATGGCGCGCCGTGAAATACGGCAGGCTGCCAATCCCGATGTGCTGCAACACCGCGCCATAACGTACGCCAGTGTGATTGGCGGCATATC
Organism: Pseudomonas sp. GW456-E7; assembly: GCF_059424105.1. Lineage (NCBI taxonomy): Bacteria > Pseudomonadati > Pseudomonadota > Gammaproteobacteria > Pseudomonadales > Pseudomonadaceae > Pseudomonas > Pseudomonas sp. GW456-E7. Next base: position 76,264 of record NZ_JBWKZB010000032.1, read on the forward strand.
GCCCGCGCACTCCCACGGTTACCGTCTTGCCGCCTTTCTTGAATTTCCAGCGTGCGTCGCTGGGTGTTTCGCCCAGGTAAATGCAACTGTGATTGAGCAAGTCATGGGGATGAGTCGGCGTCCCGTGCTCGGCCAGATACTGCGGAGTCGCGCAGAGCATATGATCGATGGTCAGCAACTGCCGCCCCACCAGACCCGCAGGCGGTCGATCGGTGATGCGAATCGCCAGGTCGACATGATCGTCGATCAAATCGACCTGGCGGTCCTCAAGCAACAGCTCCACATCCACCTTGGGATAACGCCGCAAGAACTCCGGCATGTGCGGGTGGATCACGATCCGGCCCACCGCTTTCGGCACGCTGATACGCACCAGCCCCTCGGGTTCATCGGTGAACTGGCCACTGATTTCCATCACTGACCGCGCGGCATTGACCATTTCCTGGCACCGCTTGAACACCTCCTCGCCACCGTCGCTCAGACGCAACTTGCGCGTGGTTCGTTGCAGCAACCGGGTGGCGAGCGCCTTCTCCAGGCGCGAAATGCTGCGACTGACCGCCGAGGGCGAAGAGCCCAACTGACGGGCTGCCTCGGAAAAACTGCCCGTCTCGACAACCTTGACGAAAATCGCCATTTCACCGAGCAACGGCAGTGGAAGATTTATGCTCACAACGCAACAGTCCTTTGATGTTTGCCAGGATTATCACGTATTTACAGGCTTTCTATAATAGAAACTGATGACCAATACGAGCCCGGAATATGACGCTGCGCCTTTTTTTCCATAGTGATGAGCTCAAGGCCAACGTGGAAGTCCTGGAATGCACTCCCCACGAAAACGAGTTTGCCGTGGTCTTGCGCGCGACCTTGTTCCACCCCCAAGGCGGTGGACAACCTTGCGACACTGGCTGGATCGGCGAAAGCCAGGTGCTGCGCGTGGTTCAGGATCCCGAGCGGATCATTCATTTTGTCGACCAGCCGGTAAAAACCGGGATGACGCCAATCCGCGTCGACGAACAACGCCGGCGGTTCAACACGCGCATGCATTCGGCTGGCCATTTGATCGGCCACTTTGTCCAAGCCATGGGCTGGATGCCGATCAAGGCGCATCACTGGCCTGGTGAAGGCCGTGTGCAATTCCAGCCGGGCAAATCAGCGCAGGACGTCGAGGCCCAGGTCATCGAGCACGGCATCGGTCAGTGGATCGACCACGACCTGCCGCGCCTGACCTCACTGCGCGAAGGCGCCCGGGAAATCGGCTTCGGTGAACTGCCCGCCTACGGTTGTGGCGGTACCCATGTACGCAGCTTGAAGGATTTGGGTGCAGTCACCATCGCCTCTCTTTCGCAGAAAAAAGGCACGCTGTCCGTCCACTATCACGTGGACTGAGCACTGGGCGTTCGTGAGGGGCGCCTGATTTTATCGATGCAAGCATTGCCCGGGCCCGCCCAGTCATACTGGCGGGCCTTTTTTGCTTCAGTACATCCCGCACTGCGCTCCCC
>NZ_JBWKZB010000033.1:0-55588 GCF_059424105.1 Pseudomonas sp. GW456-E7
ACCTCAGATTTGGGCGCCATCATAGCGCCCGATTGAAGTGTCCAAAATCATTAGGCCAGTTCAGCCTGCTCGCGAAAAACCAAAGGGCACCGTGGGGTGTCTGGGTTTACGCGTAATCGTTGACGACCATCGCGAGCAGGCTCGCTCCTACAGAACCTGTTTTTTGTCCGACAATTTTTCCGGCATGGGCCTTGCTACTTCCCTGCTGGAACAATGATAGCGAGATGGCCGATGGTCTGGTGTTGCGAACTAATCCCGATATCGGCCGGTCAACAACTGCACGTTCAATCAGGCGGTGACGCATCATGGACAACCCTTTCCAGCTCATTACCGATGCCTTTGCAGCGGATTACCAGATCAACCTGAGCATTCAGGGCCTGGACGGCAGCATCATGCTGACCCTTTCCAACAGTGGCCGCGTGGTGGCCAAACGCATGATCAGCGCCGAACAACGCAATGACCCCCAGCGCCTCAAGCGACTGGTTCAAAGCATTCAATTCGGCATTGCCATCGAACAGGGCCACAGCGCCGTGGCCATCCTCGAATCCATGACCGCCGGCAGCGGGCGGACCTTGCCGCCCCCTCCCGTCAAAGGGCAGCTGCGCCCAACGCTCGGGCTCTAGATTTCGCCCTTCTCAACCTCTGGATGTTCACTGGAACCCGCGCCGGTCTTGCGATGCGGGTTTTCGATCTTCACCGAGGGAAATTGCGACGAAGCGTAACGCACCACCAGAATCGCAAACGCCAACAGCAGGATCCCGCCACACAGGTAAATGATCCCCAGGTCCGGCGGGTTGTGGTGCGAAACGTTGGAAATCAGCAGCCGCGTCAGCGCGGTGATCGCCACGTAGATCAGGAAGCGCACGGGCATGTGGTTGGTCTTGAAGTAAATCCCGACCATTGCCCCCAGTTCCAGGTAGATGAACAGCAGCAGGATGTCATCGATCTTGATGTGTCCCTCTTCGATCATCCCGAGAAACTCCATCACCGCCGCCCACGCGGTCACCGCACCGATGGCGAACAGCGCCAGGTAATGAAAGGTCTCGACGAACAGATTGCCCAGGGACTCGGCCAGTTCATGCACGCTCTGCCGCAGTTTTTCGGCCCAGTTGATTTTCACGATGATGCTTCCTTAGGTCGGCTCGACCGGATGATGCGGGTTGGACGTGACGGTTTTTCTGCATGCAGAAAAAAGGCCAGCCCATGATGGCGAGCCGTTCCGGATTGCGCGCCGTGGCGTTTGGTCGCACCTGTGCAGCGCCTCGCCTGACAAATGTCGAAACCGGTCTACATTAAAAAGCCACTACCCAAAAGACAGGGTTTCGCTTATTCTTTAGCTGTATATAGATACAGTAGTCGAAACCGACAACCAATGTGAAGGCATGTGAGGTGGTGAATGGCCGTCGAAGTGGTATACCGCAGCAGCCGAGATCTGGAGCGCTTGTTCATGGATAAAGCCGAAGCTGACCGTCATGACAAAATGCTCGAACTGGCCGAATTGCTGGCTGAAGTGTTGCAAAAAGCCGTTCCGTCCCTGACCGAGCAGCAAGTGGAAGAAGCCGGGATCTACATGGCGAAGAATCGCGATGTGTTCGCCAAGGCATTCAAGAGCCAGCCGGACGCCCTGTCCGAACTGCTTGCGGCACCTGTTGAAGTCGCCGAGCCGGTTGCAGTGCCCGCTCCTGTGGAAGAGGCAAACGCTGAGCCGGTTGCCCCGGCCAAGCCAGCCAAGGCTGCGATCTTTTGATCTTATTATCGATACAGCACCTTTTCCGCCAACTCGTCCGCCACCCGTGCCGGCGAACGTTTTTCCGCCTGGGCGTGGGCAAACACCTCGGTCAGGCGCGAGCTGATTTTCGACAGGTGTGCGGTGATGGTCGACAGTTCTTCACCACGGTGCTTGAGCGACACATAGATCAACCCGCCAGCGTTGATCACGTAATCCGGTGCGTACAGGATGCCGCGACGTTCCAGTTGGTCGGCGACATCCAGATGCGTCAGCTGATTGTTAGCCGAGCCGGCCACTGCCGAGCAGCGCAGTTGCGTCACGCTGTGGCTGTTCAGCACCCCGCCCAAACCGCATGGCGCAAGAATATCGCAAGGCGTGCTGAGCAGTGCGTCGTTGGCGATGGGGTGAGCCCCGAGTTGCTCCATCGCCAGTTGCACCTTGCCGTGATCGATATCGCTGACCAGTAGTTCGGCCCCGGCGGCGTGCAACTGTTCTGCCAGGGCATAACCGACGTTGCCCAGGCCTTGAATGGCGACGCGCAGGCCTTCGAGGTTATCGCTGCCCAGTCGCGCCATCGCAGTGGCGCGAATGCCGGTGAACACGCCCATCGCCGCGTGCGGCGCCGGGTCACCTGCCGAGGTGGTACTGGTGACGTGTTGGGTCTGTTGGGCGATGCAATCCATGTCCGCCACTGAGGTGCCACTATCGATGGCCGTGATGTAGCGCCCGTCCAGCTGATTGATACAGCGCCCGAAGGCTTCGAACAGCGCGGCGCGGTTGGCCACATGAACAGGGCGAATGATCACCGCCACGCCGCCGCCCTGGGCCAGGCCGGCCAGTGCTGCCTTGTAACTCATGCCTTGGGCAAGGCGCACTGCATCCTCGACCGCAGACTCGTCGCTGGGATAGGCAAGATAACGACAACCACCCAGGGCAGGCCCCAGTCGGCTGTTATGAATGGCAATGACCGCCTTCAAGCCGGTGACCGAGTCAACGCTCAGATGCAGCGATTCAAGGCGGGTACTTTGCATGAGAGCGAACATCGTAAGGCTCCCGAATCACTTCTTGTAGACGCCAGTATAGGCTTGCGCCCGAAAATTGCAGAAGCGCACCGGAATAAGCACGGCTGCGATGCAGGCTTTCGGAAATAACCGGAATTCGCGCTTGTACAGCACTGGACGAATGCCGGAGAGGGGACTAAAACGAGGCATTGCCCGGAGATTTTGATGACCCCGCGCCAATCGTTTTTCGCCTGCCTGCAACGTTCACCGCCCGCGCTGTTCGAGGCCGCGCTATGGATTGCGGTCGAGCATGACGGTGAAGTGAAGCCCCAAGCGGTACTGGCCGATTTCCAGGAGTTGCAGCAACGGGTCAGCGGTGGCTTGCCGATGCTGCCGGTCAGTGAACTGGCCCAACCGCTATTGCGGCGCATGAACGACCTGGGCTTTGCCCAGGACGACTTCACACCTTTGCGCCCGCAAGTGGCACTGCTCGACAAGGTACTGGAACGCCGACGAGGGCAACCCTTGACGCTGGGGTTGATTGCGCTGGAGTTGGCCAGGGGCCTGGAGATCCCCATGGTCGGGGTCAACTTTCCCGGGCATTTCCTGCTGCGGGTGCCGGGCGCCGATCATTTGCTCGATCCCTGCGGCGGCCGCCGCCTTTATCCGAACGATTGCCGAGAGTTGTTGCAGCGCCAGTATGGCCCGAACATGAAGCTCAGCGCCGACCATCTGGTCACCGCCGAGCCGGTGCAGATGCTGCAACGGCTGTCGCGCAACCTGCGCCAGTTGTACCTCTCCCACGACGACTTCATCAATGCCCTGATCGACGCCGGGCGCGTCCTGGAACTGGGCAATGCCAGCACCGCCGACTATCTGGCCCGAGCCAGTCTATACCAACGGCTGGACTGCCCGAACGCCGAGCGTTTTGACCTGGAGCACGCACTGCTGCTCACCGACGATCCCATCCAGCGGATTCGCCTCACGGAACGGCTGGGGCATCTTCCGCCGAATGCCATCGTTCATTGATCAAAAATCATTGTGGGAGCGAGCCTGCTCGCGAAGAGGGAGTGTCAGTCAAGTCAATATGACTGACATACCGCTATCGCGAGCAAGCTCGCTCCCACATTGGGTCGGTGTGAACCGTTATGGCGTATCTGGCTGATTCGCCGGATGCGCCTGGATGAACGCCGGATGCGTCGCCGCCAATGCCGCCACTCGACGAATCCGAGGATAAGCCTCAAGAGAAACATTGAAACGCTCGGCAGCGTACAGCTGCGGGATCAAATAGACGTCCGCCAGCCCCGGCTCGGGGCCGAAGCAGTAACCGTCATCACCGATCAACTGCTCTACCGTGGCCAGGCCCTGACCGACCCAGTGACCGATCCACTCCACCACCTGCGGTTCGTCGTGACCCGACTGGCGCAGCCGATTGAGCACGCTGACGTTGTGCAGCGGGTGCACATCGCAGCCGATCACTGCCGCCACGCCACGCTCATGTGCGCGGGTGGCGAGCTCCTTGGACAGCAGCGGCACCTGTGGATAACGTTCCTCCAGGTATTCGATGATCGCGGGAGACTGGATCAGCAACTCGCCTTCATCGGTACGCAAGGCCGGCACGCGGCCCTGCGGATTGATGCCCAGATAAGGTGGCTGTCGATGCTCGCCGCCCTGGGGTGCGATCAGGTTGACGGGCAGGGATTGATAATCCAGGCCCTTGAGCGCCAACGCGATACGCACCCGGTACGACGACGTCGAACGGTAGTAAGTATAGAGTTCCATGCCCCGCTCCTCTCAGCGCGCCGGCAGCACTTTGCCGCGGCACTCACCGAAACCGATGGACGCGAAACCGTCGCGGCGGCAACGGCCGCGCAGGATGATTTCGTCACCGTCCTCAAGGAACTTGCGCACCTCGCCCGAGGCCAGTTCGATCGGCTTTTTACCGCCTTCGGTAATTTCCAGCAGGCTGCCGAACTGACCGTTCTCCGGCCCCGACAAAGTGCCCGAACCGAACAGATCACCGGCCTGCAATTGGCAGCCGTTGACGCTGTGGTGCGCGACCATTTGCGCCACGGTCCAGTACATGTGCTGTGTGTTGCTCAGGGTCAGGCGATGGGCCGGCAGGTTCTGCTCGCGCATGGCCTCGGTGAGCAGCAGCACTTCCAGTTCGATGTCGAACCCGCCAGCGGCTTGATCGCGCTTGTCGAGCAGGTACGGCAGCGGCTGCGGATCGCCTTGCGGACGCGCAGGCTGGGCGCGACGGAATGGTTCCAGTGCTTCGGCGGTGACAACCCACGGCGAGATGCTGGTGATGAAGCTTTTCGACAGGAACGGGCCCAAAGGTTGGTATTCCCAGGCCTGGATGTCCCGTGCCGACCAGTCGTTGAGCAGGCAGAAACCGGCGATGTGATCGGCAGCGTCGCCGATGGCAATCGAATCGCCCATGTCGTTGCCCTGGCCGATCCAGATGCCCAGTTCCAGTTCGTAGTCCAGGCGTGCGCAAGGGCCGAACGTCGGCTCGCTCTGACCGGCCGGCAACGTCTGGCCTTTCGGGCGGCGGACGTCGGTACCGGACGGGCGAATGGTCGATGCACGACCGTGGTAGCCGATTGGCACGTACTTGTAGTTCGGCAGCAACGGGTTGTCGGGACGGAACAGTTTGCCGACGTTCTGCGCGTGTTCGATGCCGACGTAGAAGTCGGTGTAGTCATTGATTTTTGCCGGCAGGTGCATCTCGCAATCCGCCGCCAGCGGCAGCAGTTTTGCGCCCTGGGCTTCGATCTTGCCGTGCAGGGTGCTGCCCTCGGCGAACAGTTCCAGCAAACGCTCACGCAACGCGACGCGAGCCTCACGCCCCAGTTCGAAGAAGGCATTCAACTGACCGCCAAGGGTCGCTTCGACCGCTGCTTTCGCGGCGCCATCGAACAAACCGGCCTCCAGGGCCGCTTGCAGGTCAAAGATGTGTTCGCCGATGGCCACGCCACTGCGCGGTGCCGAGCCGTTGAGGCTGAACACGCCCAGCGGCAGGTTTTGCAGGGGGAAATCCGCATGGTCGTTGGCGGATGCAACCCAGCTGCGAGTGATGGAAGTCTGCGTCATGGGTTATCTCCGGGTCGGGTCGAAAGTGGCGGGCAGCGTAGCCCAGCAGGCATCGTAAGTGTTTTGCAGTTGCGGGCAATCGAGGGCGAAACGGCTCGGGCGCAACACCTGGCTGGTCTCGAACATGAATGCCATGGTGTTGTCGATTTTCGCCGGTTTGAGGTCAGCGTTGATCGCTTTGGTGCAAGTCTCTCCGTCGGGGCCATGGGCGCTCATGCAGCTGTGCAGCGAAGCACCGCCAGGCACAAAGCCTTCGGCCTTGGCGTCGTATTCGCCCTGGATCAAACCCATGAATTCGTTCATCAGGTTGCGATGGAACCAGGGTGGACGGAAGGTTTTCTCGGCCACCATCCAGCGCGGAGGGAAGATCACGAAGTCGAGGTTGGCCAGGCCATGGACGCTGGTCGGCGAGGTCAGCACGGTGAAGATCGAAGGATCGGGGTGATCGAAACTGACGGTGCCGATGGTGTTGAAACGGCGCAGGTCATATTTGTACGGCACGTTGTTACCGTGCCAGGCAACCACGTTGAGCGGTGAATGATTGAGCTCGCACGCCCACAGCTGGCCGAGGAATTTCTGCACCAGCGTGGTGGGTTGTTGCAGGTTCTCGTAGGCCGCCACCGGGGTCAGGAAGTCCCGCGGATTGGCCAGGCCATTGCTGCCAATCGGCCCCAGGTCCGGCAGACGCAGCGGCGCGCCATGGTTTTCGGCGACATAACCACGGGCCTGCGGGTCGAGCAGCTCGATGCGGAATTTAAGGCCACGTGGCAGCACGGCAATTTCCAGCGGTTCCAGTTCAAGCACGCCCAGTTCGGTGGCAATGCGCAGGCGCCCCAGTTCAGGCACCAGCAACATCTCGCCGTCGGCGTTGAAGAACACACGCTCCATGGAACGGTTCGCGCGGTAGTTGTAGATGCTGATACCGGCCGGTTTTTCCGCGCCCGAGTTGGCGGCCATGCTCACCAGGCCGTCGATGAAATCGGTCGGCTCGGCGGGAATGTCCAGCGGGTTCCAGCGCAGGCGGTTGGGGGTCACCTCACCCAGCGGGCCGCCGGCCAGTTGCCGGTCAAGCTTGACGAATGCCGGGTGATTGGCCGACGGCTGAATGCGGTACATCCACGTCCGCCGCGCCTCGCTGCGCGGCATGGTGAACGCCGTGCCGGAAAACAGCTCGGTGTAGAGACCGTACGGGGCTTTTTGCGGGGAGTTCTGGCCGACAGGCAGTGCGCCGGGCAAGGCTTCGCTGCTGAATTCGTTGCCGAAGCCTGACAGGTAGGCCAGCGCTGGCATCGTTGAATCGGGGTTCATGGAGCCTCCTGAACAGGGAGTCGGCAGTGGCCGCTCGCTCTGCTGCAGAGGTCGAGGCACGCCTGGGTTATTTTTATCGTAATTTGATTACGCATAACGTAATTTGATTGGTATTGACCGTCAAGCTATAAAGACGCCCATTCGTCCCGGGATCCCAGCCACCATGGAAAAAACCAGCGACAACAACGGTAAACAGAAAGTCCGCTCGGCCGAGGTGGGTACTGACATCCTCAAGGCTCTGGCCGAGTTGTCGCCTTCGACTTCGCTGTCGCGCCTGGCCGAGCACGTGCAGATGCCGGCGAGCAAGGTCCACCGCTATTTGCAGGCGCTGATCGCCAGCGGGTTTGCCGAACAGAACGCAGCGACCAACCATTACGGCCTGGGTCGTGAAGCCTTGCGCGTGGGGTTGGCAGCACTCAACAGTATGGACGTGCTGAAAGTCGCCGCCCTGCCCCTGGCCGAGCTGCGCGATGACTTGAACGAAACCTGCTTTCTGGCGGTATGGGGCAATCAGGGCGCGACCGTGGTGCACATCGAACCGGCAGTGCGTGCAGTGACGGTGGTGACACAACTGGGCTCGGTGCTGCCGCTGCTCAGCTCTTCGACGGGACTGGTATTTGGCGCCTACCTGCCGAAACGCGAGACCGAGGATCTGCGCGTGCAGGAATTGCAGGCCCACGCAGCCCATGTGCTGGCAGACGATCAGGCCTACGCGGCGCAGTGCGAACAAATCCGCGCACGCGGTTTGCACCATGTACATGGTTTGCTGCTGCCAGGGGTGGATGCCTTGTCGGCACCGGTGTTCAACGCGATGGGCAGAGTGGTTGCCGTGCTGACGGTAGTGGGGCCGACATCGTTGTTCCATGCCGATGAAAACGGACCGGCAGCGCAGCGCCTGTTATCCGCCAGCCGTGCGGTGAGCTGGCGCATGGGTCATGAACCCGCCGCCTCCGCAACCTGATAGCGACCGCTGTGCCAACCAGGCAGGGTTGGCATGCCTTTAATTCATTTCAAAACCAAAAACCAATACTTACCAAACCTGCATTATCAACCCCAACTTTTTCGCCATGGCAACTGCCTGTGTGCGTCGCTCCACACCCAACTTGCTGTGAATGCGCCGGGCATGGGTTTTCACCGTATGCAACGAAATGAACAGTTGTTCGGCGATTTGCTGATTGGAGTTGCCTTGGGCGATCAGGTCCAGTACTTCAAGCTCTCGCCCGCTCAGCAAACTGACATCGGTGTCTCTATCGACCACTGGCGACGTTCCCTGTAGACGACCGATCAGACCCGGCTGGCGCAAATTCAGATCACGCAATGCCTGCTGCCCATGACAACGCTTCACCAAGGCCAGACCGGCCTCCAGTGCGGCATGAGCCATGTCCGGCTCCCCCGTCAGGTCCGCCACTTCGCAGATTGCCAAATGCAACTCCGTTTCCAGCGCCAGCATGGCCTGTTGTTGCGCCTGCTTGAGTAACGCCTTGAGGCGATCCAATGGACTTTGCGCCAATTGAAGTTGAGTCTCGGCCAACACCAACTGGTATTCGATACGCGCAATCAGTTGCAGCGTGGCGGGTGGTGCCTGGCGGGCATGGGCCCCGCGATAATGACGCAAGACTCGGGTCAGCGCTTCCCGGACCAACTCCGGGCGCCCTTGTTGCAGCCAGAAATGACTGCTGATTTGCAGCAGTACGCTGCGATAAACCGTGTCGGGGATCTGCCGTTGCTGCATCAACCGTTCGCCTTCGCGCAGACGATCAAACGCATGGGCATAATCGCGCTGGTTGGCGGCCATCTGCGCTTGCCCGAGAAAGCCATACAGCGCGTGCTTGTCCTGACTTTGCAGGCAGTCCTCCAGGCCGGACTGGAAGAAACCGGCGGCCAGCTCATCGTGTCCCTGACAGAGGGCCAACCGTCCTCGCCGCAGGGCAATTCGCCCCAATAGCGGCGTCGGTCGATCAGCCTCTCGAGACAACAGCGCAACAGTATCAGCCAACAAGCTCTCGGCGCGTCGGGGCGCTCCGCGCATCTCCAGCAACTGCGCATGATCGAGTTCAAGCAGCCCTTCGAACAATAGCGAGCCTTGGGCGCGCGCCAGGCACAGTGCCTCACGATTGAACGTCTGCGCCACATCGAGTTCGGCGTTGAGCAACGCCTGCTGGGTCAGTCCTGACAGGCACAACACTCGCGCCGGCCAGGCATCGACGCCCAGCTCGGCCAGCGCTTCGAGAAAGTGCCCGCGGGCCGCCTCCATACGGCCTTGCAAATGCAGCAGCCAGCCCTGTTGCGCCTGCCAGCGTGCCAGCAGTTGCCGTTGCAGCGCCTGCGTAGGCTGCGGGGTAAATCGTGCCAGTTGCTCGATGCACGCGGCGGCAGGATCGAAACGTCCGGCAAACAACAACGCCGCGCTGACCAGCCCCACCAATTGCGGCGTAACAAGGGTCAACTCAGCCTGTTGACGCTCGTGGAGTTTCAACAACAGACAGACATTTTCGCGCCGGAACAAATGTTCGAGGCTGAAGTGCTGCAACAGACTGACCGCCACTTCGAACTCCTGCGCCAACAGCGCCTGCTCGAACGCACCTTGCCAGTCCTCTTCGGCGCTGAACCATTGGCACGCGCGGCGATGCCAGGATCGCCCGATCGGGGTCGGCTCTTCAGCCATTGCCCGGGCCAGTGGTTCGAAGATCCGCAACCACTCGACGGAGTCTTCCCAAGGCTCAATGAAGCAGCCCATGTCCTGCAACGCGTGCAGCCACTGCGCGCCCTCTCCCGTACCGAAAAGATGCTCGCACAAGCTGGCGTTGAAGCGTGGCAGATGAACCAACACCTGCCAGACCTCAACCAACTCCGGCGGCAAGGTGTTGAACAACTCGTGCTGCAGATAATCGAGCAACGTTGCCGAACGCCCCTGTTCACCCGACCACGGGCAACCATTGAGTAACGCGATCCGCACGCCAGCGCACCAGCCACCGCTACGCTCAACCACCCTCCTGGCGGTCCGGGCCGCCAGGGTCGGCTCGACATGACCGAGCAACTGCCCGACCTCGGCCTCGGTAAACGCCAGCGCCCGGCCTTCGCACTCGTACACCTCATCATCGAGCAGCAGCCGCGGCCAGTTGCAGGAGGGTCGACGACGGGAACCCAGCCACCAGGTCAGCGCCGGGTTGGCGACGGCCAACAGGCGATCGAGCATCCGGTCGAGTTCCGGGTTGGGTGCACGGCAGTAATCATCCAGGAACAGCCAGGTCGGGGTCTGTAACCGGGCCAGATGCGCCAGCAGCCCGGGCTCATCCGCCGAGGGCAGATCCAGCGCTTGCGTCAGTCGCAACAGAAAATCGGCAGCACTCAACGACGCCCCCGCCAGCGGCAGCCAACAGACCCGACAGTGCTCCGGCGCCCGCAGCAGGCATTCGCTGAGCAACGCGCTCTTGCCACTGCCGGGCGGTGCGCAAAGCAACTTCACCCTCGCGGTCGACACCAGCATGGGCTCGACCAGCCGCTCGCGGGACAGATGATGGGACGACAGTCGGGGCACAAGGCCAGGGCGGTCCGGACAGTGCGTCATTGCAGTCATTGTGATGCGCCTTTTTTTATAATTCTGGCGCCACCCTAGACCCCTCCCGAGCGCTTGTTGAAGAAGTATTCAACACACTGATCGCCCCCTATAAAAAAGGTGACCGCAAAGTCACCCTTTTGTGTAGGAGTCTGTAGGAAACCTACCTGACCCCCGTGCTACGCAAGGCTGCCGGTGTGTAGTCCCCCGCTTTTGCATCGATGTTGAACTCGAAGCTGCGCTTTTCTTCGTTCTTCATTCCCAGTGCGATGTAGCGACCGGCAATCAGGTCATACAGCGCTTCGACGGTATAGGCCGGCACCTGGTGATCGTAGTAGAACTGGGCATGCCCTTCGGCGACGCGCCAGAGTTGTCCACGTCCATCGTAGTGGTCGGCCAGCGCCACTTGCCAGCTGTCTTCATCGATGTACATGTGGCGCTTGGCGTACACGTGCCGTTCGCTCGGCTTGACCGTGGCGACGACTTCCCAGACCCGGTGCAACTCATAGCGGGTCAGGTCCTGGTTGATGTGCCCGGCCTTGATCACATCCGTGTACTTGAGGTCTGGCGAGTCGAGCTTGTAGCTGTTGTAAGGAATGTACATCTCCTTCTTGCCGATCAACTTCCAGTCGTAGCGATCCGGTGCGCCGGAAAACATGTCGAAGTTGTCGGTGGTGCGCAGGCCATCGGATGAGGTGCCGACACCGTCATAGGCGACCTGCGGCGCACGTCGTACCCGACGCTGGCCGGCGTTGTAGATCCAGGCCTTGCGCGGTTCCTTGACCTGATCGAGCGTCTCGTGAACCAGCAACACGTTGCCCGCCAGCCGCGCCGGTGCGGTCACTTCCTGCTTGAAGTAGTTGAGCACGTTATCATCGCTGCCCGGTTTCAGATCGCTGAGCAACGACGGCACGGCGACTTCGTCCTTGAAGCGGATCACCGTGAAATCACCATTGGACTGCGGTGTCGCCTGGGTGATGGTGCGACGCAGATTGCCGCCGTGGTAACGGGTGACGTGGTTCCAGATCACTTCCACGCCATTCTTCGGAATCGGGAACGCGTAGTAGCGATTGCCGGTGAAGTTGGCCAGACCGTTACCGTCGTTGATCGGTGTTACGTTCAGTGCACTGCGCTTGGCCGACTCATAGATTTCGGCCGGTAACGCCACGGTGCGGTGGCTGGGATAGACCGGAATCTTGTAAGTCTCAGGATAGCGTTTGAACATCGCGATCTGGCCGTCGGAAAGCTTGTCCTTGTACTGGTCGACGGTCGCTGCGGTGATCACGAACAATGGCTTTTCGTTGGCGAACGGGTCGGCCAGGAAACCTTTGCTGTCCACCGCGCCAGCGTTTTTCGGGATGCCACCGGTCCAGGCCGGAATCGAACCATCGGCATTGCCGGCCTTCTCGGCACCGAGCGGGGTCAGGCTGGTGCCGAGCTTGTTGGCTTCTTCCGGCGAAACCGCGGCCATCACCTTGGCGGCCAGCAGACTCAGCGCCAGAACGGTGCCCAATTGCAGAATCATCTTGCGCATTGAATTCATCCTTTTCAGCCAGATCAGAAGTTCACACCAAAGCTCAACGCCACGAAGTCACGGTCGGTGAGGACGTTGTAGTCCCCACCGAAAAAATCGGTGTAACTGAGGCTCGCGGTATAGGTGTTGCGATAGTCCGCATCGACACCGAGGCTGATGGCCTTGGCGCCTTCGTTGAACAGGCCGTTGGGGCCATAGCCGGAGACGTCGTGGGACCACGAGAGATTGGGCCTGACGTTGATCCCGGCGATGAGGTTGTTGTAGTCGAGGATGGCCCGGGCGCGATAACCCCATGAAGTCGAGGTCACGAAGCCGCCGGTGTCGCCGCCGAAACCATACTGGCCATACACCGAGTCGCGGCCGTAGCGCAGTTTGCTGCGTGCTTCCAGGCCACCGACCCGAACCACCCCCGCCTCACCCACCAGCGTCAGGCGATCCGCACCGGCGACCTGATCGATGAAGTGCGTCAGGGAGCTCTGGATCTGCGTCACTTCCTTGCGGCGGTAACCTGTGTTGTCAGCCCCCGGTGACGTGGCGATGGGCGACGCCGCACCGCCTGCAATCGGATTGAGCATGGCCAGGGTCAGGTCATTGGTGTTGACCTGCACCGGGAGGTTGGGGCGGTAGCTGATTTCCCCGCTCCACGCAGTGCCGGTCGATAAGGTGGTGGCGAAGCTGGCGCCGTAGAGGCGGATGTCCTCCGGGTATTCGAGGTAATACTGGCCGCGACCGAGCATCACACTCTGGGCCAGGCCTGAACCGCTGCCGGGGGCGATTCGGTTGGCGGCGGCGACGATTCCCGGAAGGCTTGCCAGCGTACTGAGCCCGGCGGTGGTGGTCCCGACGCTGGGGCCGCGGCTGTGGTAGTTCATGAAGTACAGGCCGTACTCGGTGTCGTCCCCCAGCCAGCGCAACGCCGTACCCCACTGTCCGGAATCCCGGGCATCACGGTCGCCGCCACGGGGAACGATCACGCCCTCTTTGCTGACCTCGAAGCCCTGGCCAAAGGCTGCAGCAATCGGCTGCAGCGGTGCAATGGCCGGGCTGGCGACGGTGTAGCCCTTGTTGCAGCCATCGGCCACCACATCGACACCAAAGAAGGTGCCGCAGTTATCGACGACCGTCTGGTCCCATTCCAGTTGATAGAAGCCTTCCACGGTCAACTTCTCCGTCAGGCCCTGGGAGGCGAACAGCATGTTGACCGGGATCAGGCCCTCCTTGATTTCGGCTCCAGGGCGACGGAACGCGGACACGTCGACCGGATTGATGCTGTTGATCGAGTTGCCGATAAAGGTGCTCTCACCCCAACTGACCACCTGCTTGCCGACACGCACCGTGCCCGGCAAATCGGCGAGGGAGTAGTTGTGATAGACGAATGCGTCGAGGATTTGTCCGCCTGAAGACTTGGCGCCTTCTTTGCGATTGTGATCGCTGATGTCCTTGAATGGGCGGCTTTCATCCTTCAGCTCGAAGTCGTACCAGTATTTGCCACGCACAAACGCGCCGGTGTCGCCGTACTTCAGTTCGAGGTCGTGAATACCCTTGAAGATCTTCGAGAAGGTTTCACCTTTCTTGAAGTTCAGGCGCCCGTCGTCACCGGTCGAAGACTGACCGGAACCGCCATTGACGGTGCCTACCAGAGCATCATCCGCATCCCGCATGCCCCAACTCGCGCCGACTGACAGCGAAGAGTCGAACGTCCCCTCGATTTCCCCGATGCTGAACGAAATGGCCTGAGCCTGGGCACAGCAGCCCAATGCGACCGCGGCCGCCAGCGCCTGCGGTTTGAAGATGGCGCGCATTGTTGTTTTTGTCATGCGTCTTCCCCGGTGAGTGACAGAAGGCGTCACCCTACTGCCGGGCATCGGGATCGATAAGCGCACCAAGGAGGTATTCGTGGTGTACCTCTAAAGGATGACTGGCACAGGTTCATCACCCGGACGTCGAACAGCCGAATCCTGACTGTTGCCGGGGCTGCAACAGTGCATGTCGGGAATTGGTATTTTTCCTACAGCACCGAGGGCTTATTCTTACCTGACTGCCACGGAGCCTGCGCCGTGACTGAAAGATTTCAGATGCATCGAGGATTCGGTTCATCGCCCCGCGTTCACTGACGTTGATTTGTAGCTCCTGATCCAACGTCTTACTTTGGCCGCTGCGTTTGCAGCGGCCTTTTTTATGGGGCTCATTTTCAACGTGGGCACGGCCACCTGCAGGAGCTGGCTTGTCGGGTCGCCGCATCGCAGCGATGGTCGTTAACGATAACGCGTGTGAGCCGGATAAACGCGGCGCACTTGAGTCCATCGCCAGCAGGCTGGCTCCTACATTTCTTTCAGAAAGCACCTACAAGCATAGGTAAACATCTATCGCACTCGGGCCATTAAGTTGACCAGCAAGTCGGCGAACAACTTTGATCTTCGTCCGGCTTCAAACTTACTTATTGCGAGTGCAACCATGAAGCCCATCAAATACAACCATTATCGCTCAACCCGAAGCGTCAACAGTCGAATACGCTTTCTGGTTCTTCACTACACGGCCGCTGACTTTGCGAGCTCTGTCAGTGCCCTGACCGGCCCGAATGTCAGCGCGCACTATCTGGTTCCAGATATCACCGACCCCAGCTACCTGAAAGCCGGCTATACCGGGCAGGAAGTGTTCAACCTGGTGGATGAAACCCATCGCGCGTGGCACGCGGGTGTCAGTCAGTGGGGCAACCGCAGCAATCTGAATGACACGTCTATCGGCATTGAAGTGGTCAACCTGGCGACTGACAACAACGGCGAATTCACCTTCCCGCCGTATCACCCCGAGCAGATTGCCGCGATTGAACAACTGGCGCTGAACATCCTCGAGCGCTATCCGGATATCACGCCGACGCAGGTGTTGGGCCACTCCGATATTTCAATCGGCCGCAAAAGCGACCCGGGGCCGATGTTTCCCTGGCAGGCGCTGTACTTGAAAGGCGTCGGCGCCTGGTTCGATGAAGCCACTCGGGACCAGTATCTGAGCCAATACACCACATCGGGCGTTCCGGGCCGAAGCGAATTGCTGGGGCTGTTCAAGTCCTATGGATACGATGTTTCGGGCGCCTCGACGGAAGTTGGTTTTCAACAGTTGGTGCGGGCATTCCAGATGCATTTTCGCCCGGAAAAATTCGACGGAAAAATGGACGCACAGACAGCCGCCAATCTGAAGGCACTGGTATTCAAATATTTTTCCCGCTGATCGATGGCAAACGATTTTCCAACCGACAAATGCGGTTACCGGCAAGGTCAATCAATGTGACCTTGCCGGCATTGTCAGAGCGAATACTTCTGCAAATTCCCCATCATTTCCTTCAGCGCCTCTATGTTGTCCTTCGGATGCGCCGCACCTTCGAAGTCGCAAATCTGCTGCCAGTGCGCCGCCACGTCTTCCGGGGAGAAACCGCTCCGTGGATCGAACCCGACACCGAGGCTGCGCTCCCAGCGGACCTTGCCCATCCAGCCGCCGCCGACCTCGAACAGACCGGAAGTTTCCTGGCAGTTCTCGCTGGCCAGGTACACCACCAGCGGGCTGACCAGCTCCGGCTTGAGCTGTTCGAAGACTTGCGGCGGGATCAGGCCTTCGGTCATGCGTGTGCCGCCGGTAGGGGCGATGGCGTTGACCAGGATGTTGTTCTTGCGGCCTTCGATGGCCAGAGTGCGGGTCAGGCCATAGAGACCGAGCTTGGCCATGCCGTAGTTGGACTGGCCGAAATTGCCATAGATACCCGAAGTCGACGCGGTGAAAATCACCCGGCCGTAGTTCTGTTCACGCATGTGCGGCCAGGCGGCACGGGTGACTTTGTAGGCACCTTCGACGTGGACGCGGTAAACCAGGTCCCAGTCGGCGTCTTCCATTTTGTGGAAGGTCTTGTCACGCAGGATCCCGGCGTTGTTGACCACCACATCGACGCGACCGAAGACGTCCAGGGCGTGCTGGACCAGTTTGTCACCATCCGTGACCGAGTCGTGGTTGGCCTCGGCGATGCCGCCGGCCTCGCGAATGTCCGCTACCACGCGGGCGGCGGCCGAGGCACTGGCGCCTTCGCCCTGGGTCGAGCCGCCCAGGTCGTTGACCAGAACCCTGGCGCCCTGTTTGGCGAACAGCAGCGCATGCGCCCGTCCCAGGCCGCCACCGGCACCGGTAATGATCACGACTTTATCTTCGAAGCGCACAGGCTCATTCATGGGGGGACTCCAGCAGGCCAAGGGACGATGAGTCCGAGTGTCCGGCACGGCGCAGCGGGTCACAATCAATACGGGGGAGGCTGAATGGTGCGCGATAAGGCTGGGAGATGATGATCGCGTCAACAGGTTGCGCGGCCCTTGTGGCGAGGGAGCTTGCTCCCGTCGGGTCGCGAAGCGGCCCTGAGGCATTCAACCCGGGACACAGGTTTTACGACTGCTTCGCAGCCGAACGGGACGGTGCGGCGATCCGACAAGCCCCCTCGCCACAGAGGCAGAGCGGGTTCAACGCTGCGAATCAGGAGCAGGCGACTTTGCGCGGTGGGGAAAGCAATTGATCGCGAAACGCCAGGTAATGCCTGAGGACCTCGCAGGGTGCCTCGATCTGCGGGTAATGACCGATGTCGGGCAATACCACGGTGTCCGCATCCGGGATCAGTTCCCGGTAACGCTCGACCATATGCACACCGGAGATCGGATCGACCCCGCCATCGATCACTCGCAGCGGCACTTCACCGCGTTGCATCGCGCTCACCCAGCGGTTGCGCCAGACCCGTCGCTCCGGGATGTAGGCGATCAACTTGTGCATGATCCGAGGCCCACGCTGGCATTCGACCAGGCTCCAGAAGTCATCCATCTGGCTTTCACTGGGACGGGTTTGCGGGCCGAAAATCTGCCGAAAGCTTCTCACCAGTCCATCACGGCTGAAGGCACGGCCAATCATCCAGCCCAAAGGGCTGAGCAAGAGCTTCTGCATCAATACCGGGCGGTGGGTTTCCGGAAACAACCCGCCGTTGAGAAACACACAACTGGCCAGCTCCACCCGCGATTCGTAATGTCGGGCCAGCAGTTCCTGGGCCACGCTGTCGCCATAGTCGTGGGCGAACAGGTGCACCGGCTGTTCGACATTCAGGTGCTCAAGCAGTGCCTGTTGCAGATCCGCTTGCTCCAGCAGGCTGTATTCGTGGTTCGCCGGTTTGGCCGAATCGCCGAAGCCCAGCATGTCGCAAGCGATCACGCGAAAGCGCTGGGTCAATGGCTGCCACAGGTAATGCCAGTCCCAGCTGGCGGACGGGAAACCGTGAATCAGCAACAGCGGCTCGCCCTGACCCGCCGTCCAGTAACGGATGCTGTGGCCACGGAACAAGAACGTCTGGCTGCGTTTGCGCCAGACACACAGAGGAATCTCGGCGAGTGCCATCAGAGTTTATAACCCGGGTCCAGTTTATCGAGCTTGCGCAGCAGCGCCGGCCACGCCAGCGCTCCGCCCATTCCTTGAGCACTTCGGGTGACACCCGCGATCATGGCTTTGGCGCCGGCCAGGATCTGCGGTTCGATGGCAATCAGCTCAGCCGCACCGTTTTGTGCCATGACCTGAATGTCGCAGGCACGTTGAAAGGTAAACATCATCAGGAACGTATCGGCGATGGTGCTGCCGCAGGTCAGCAGACCGTGGTTATGCAGCATCAGGAAATTGTTTTCACCGAGGTCGGCCTGCAGCCGCACCTTCTCTTCATGGTTGAGCGCCACACCTTCGTAGGCGTGGTAGGCCAGGCTGGAAAGCACGAACAACGATTGTTGGCTGATCGGCAGTACGCCCTGCTTCTGTGCCGAGACCGCCACCCCTGAAGCCGTGTGGGTGTGCAGCACACAAACCACATCGTGACGCACTTCATGCACGGCGCTGTGGATGGTGTAACCCGCCGGATTGATCTCGTAAGGAC
Organism: Pseudomonas sp. GW456-E7; assembly: GCF_059424105.1. Taxonomy (NCBI): domain Bacteria; kingdom Pseudomonadati; phylum Pseudomonadota; class Gammaproteobacteria; order Pseudomonadales; family Pseudomonadaceae; genus Pseudomonas; species Pseudomonas sp. GW456-E7. Next base: position 18,160 of record NZ_JBWKZB010000033.1, read on the forward strand.
TGTCCATCAACTTGTTGCCAGCCTGATCCACCTTGACCAGGCTCGACGCAGTCATTTCGTGAAACATCAACCCGAACGGGTTGATCAGGAAATCTTCGGTGCCGGGCACCTTGGCGGAGATGTGGGTAAAGATCAGGTCATCCCAACCGTGTTGAGCGACCAGGCGATAACAGGCCGCAAGGTCAACGCGAGTCTGCCACTCGGCAGCACTGACCTGGTCTTTGACACTGTGTGGCGATTGGACAGGAGCGACAGTCACGGCAAGGAGCCTCGGTTTTTTATTATGGAGTGTTTCCTATGTTCATCGAGTCTAGTCAGCCCTTGAGGTTCGTGTAGTTGCATTGGCAGCCAGCTTGGTGGCCTTACGAGTCAGTCGCCCTGCCACCCATGGATCCCTGTCAAACGACCGGCGCCAGCGATGGTCTGACAGGCAGTTTTTTTACCGTACTGTCAGAACCCTGACTGGCATGGATGTCGGAGTAACGTCAGGTGCGCAGTGCGCTGATCAAGTCCGCCAGCCAAGGCTCGGCGTCCGTCTCTGGGGTCACGCTCTCGCTGGCATCCAGGCGTAGCATCGGTAGTACTTCGCGAATGCCCAGTTCACCGAACAATTCGCGCATTTGCTCGCCGCCGCCACAAAAAGTATCGCCATAGCTCGCATCGCCCAGCCCGATCACCGCCCCCGGCAAACCGCGCCAGGCTGCTGGCAATTGGTCACGAATGGTCGAATACAGTGGTTGCAGATTGTCCGGCAGCTCACCCATGCCGGTGGTCGAGGTCACCGCCAGAAAGGCTTCGGGGCCAAACGCCTGGACGTCGGCGAGGGTCGCACGCGGGTTGTGCCAGGTTTCGAAACCGGCGGCTTTCAACAGGCTGGCGGCGTGGCGGGCAACTTCTTCGGCCGTGCCGTACACCGAGCCGGAAATGATGGCGACTTTCATCAATCTGATCCTGAATCCGAGTAAAAGACCCGGATATTAACACCACAGTCGTGATTATTCTTTTAGAATGCAATTGACAATCAATCAGGAAAGGATGCTCCGATGATTAATGCTCAACTGCTGCAAATGGTGATCAACGCCTCCAACGACGGCATCGTGATTGCCGAAAAGGAAGGCGATCAGGACAAAATCCTCATTTACGTCAACCCCGCGTTCGAACGCCTGACGGGGTACTCCAGCGAAGAGATCCTCTATCAGGATTGTCGTTTCCTGCAGTCAGGGGACCGCGACCAGGAAGCCCTGCCGTTGATTCGCAACGCCTTGAACAGTGAAGGTTCCTGCCGGGAAATACTGCGCAACTACCGCAAGGACGGCACACCGTTCTGGAATGAGCTGTCCCTTTCAACAGTGAAAAATCCAGCGGACGGGCAAACCTATTTTGTCGGTGTGCAAAAAGACGTCACGGTGCAAGTCAAGGCACAACAGCGCGTGGCACAGTTGGAGCGGCAGGTCACTGAACTCCAGGCGGAGCTTGCTGCGCTCAAGGCGACGAACGGCGCAAACGAAACTCAGAATTAATGGTCAGTAACTACAATCACCAATAACTTTGTAACTATACCTTTCGAGCTGGCCATGCAACGCGACGCGCTCCTGACCCAGGATGAGCTGGATTTCATCCAGACCATGCAACACAACCCGCAACTCAATGTGCGGGATGCGACGTCGAGCCTGCTCGTCAACGGTGGATCGCAAATCCGTGACCTGCTTACCCGCCTGGCGGCCCATGAGCAGGTCACCATTCAAGCCAGCTTCGAAAACCAGCAAATAACCTTCCCCCTGCACCTGGTGGAAGACGAATTCCATGCGCTGCATTTGCGTCTCGGCGTGCCGAGCATCTATGAAGACGGGCCGATGGTCCGGCCTTGGCGTCTGGTACTGGACGAGCCGGTAGCGTTGGAAAACGCCCAGGGTCAACCCGGCACCCTGTGGGTACACGAAGTGTCGTGCAAAGGGGTTTTGCTGGAGGTTCGCAACAAGACCAAGCCACCGAAGCATTTCGCCTTGTGGTTCAGCCCCTCAGGCTATGAGCGGATTGCCTTGCGCGGCACCTTCGAGAAAGAAAACGAACAGGGCTTCTACGCCTATCAACTGAACCAGAGCGATACGGACGAAACCGAGCGTCTGCGCCAGTTCATCCTGCAACAGCATCGTCTGACTCATCCAACGCTGCATCTCTGAACTTCAAGTATCCAGAGTTCCCGCCAGGAACTGCTTCAGACGCTGGCCCATGACCTTCCCTTCATTGCCCAGGCAACCAATCGATGACCCGGCCAGGCTTTCCTGCGCCAGGTCAGAAGCATCACCGGCCAACAACAGTCGACACTCCAGGCCCATGGCCAGGCGATTCAAGCGCCGCGGCAACTCGGCGTTCGGCACCTGATTGGAAAACAGCACCAGTGCCATGGGCTTGATCCTTTCACACATCAGCGCCAGTTCCTCGAATGGCTGGCCTATGTTCAATACGCGTATGGCCGAAGGCCCGGAACTCAGGAACAGGGCGGCAACCAACAGTTCCAGCTCCCGGCAGTGACCATTCAGGGCACAGATGACCACGCGACGCGGCTGTTTCTCGCGCGTCAACAGCAAGCGCTGCACTACCCGGGAACGCAGAAAACCATCCAGGAACAGCCACTCGCTGGTTACGCCGAACTGGTCCTGGCGTTGCATCAACTGCTTCCAGACGGGGATCAGAATGTCCTGAAACACCACCGACAGGGCGTAACTGGAAAAGATTTGCCCGTAGAGCTGCTCCAGCCGAAGGTCGTCAAACCCGTTGACCGCCGCAAGAACCTGTTGCTGCCACTGCGCGTAATCGGCTTCCACGAGGCTGTTGGGGATGATGTGCGACAACGCCTGGAGCGGCTCGGTCCTGGCCAGGATCTTGCCGATCCTGCTGACCGCAACACCGCGTTCGATCCAGCCGAGAATGCTGCGAACGCGCTCAATATCGGTCAGCGAGTACAGGCGATGCCCGCTTTCGGTGCGTGTGGGAACAATCAGGCCATAACGTCGCTCCCAAGCGCGAAGCGTGACCGGGTTGACACCTGTCAGGCGCGCCACCTCGCGAATGGGGAAGAGCTCTTCCTGTTCGAGAGCGACGGCCTGAGTGGATCCTGATGCGACGTCTGTCTGTATCGGCATTCTGTTGAAACATCCCTGTATCGTCCGCGCGTTATTCTAACGCCCCCACCCCGTAAAGTTTCCGTAAAAAATCGATACTGCGGATGAGCGGATAAACGTCACAGACGCCACGGGCAGAATCAGGAATAATCCTTGCTTGTTTCAAGTCGCAGCCCACCACCCCGGCGCTGCGCCTGGCGAAGCGCCTATCCGGAGCGACGCAAATGCCTCATGGAGATACACAATGTCTACCCCACCCGTCACGCTGATGGTTGCGCGCCGCGTTGCCAATGGACGTTATCAGGACCTGATCGCCTGGCTGCGCGAAGGCGAACAACTGGCCACCGATTTTCCCGGCTACCTCGGCTCCGGCGTACTCGCACCGCCGCCCGACGATGACGAATTCCAGATTATCTTCCGCTTCGCCGATGAGCAGACCCTGCACGCCTGGGAACATTCCGTCTCTCGCAGCGCCTGGCTCGGACGCGGTAGCGACCTGTTCGCCCACCCGACAGAACACCGGGTCAGCGGCATCGAAGGCTGGTTTGGCGTCGTCGGCCAACGCCCGCCACGCTGGAAGCAGGCCGTGGCGATCTGGCTGGCGTTCTTTCCGGTCTCGCTGCTGTTCAACTTTGTGCTGGGGCCGCTGATCAGTGACATGAGCCTGCTGCCGCGGGTGTTCATCAGCACGCTGTGCCTGACGCCGCTGATGGTTTACTTGTTCATTCCGTTGTCGACCCGTTTGCTGGCCAATTGGCTGAACAGTGCGCCAGCTCGACCGCTGCCCGCAGAACCCACCGTCCAAAATCGCTGATCCCCCTGTGGGAGCGAGCTTGCTCGCGATGAGGGCGTGTCAGTCAACATATGTGTCGTCTGACAGTCCGCAATCGCGAGCAAGCTCGCTCCCACAGTTGTTTCCCCCCGCAATAGGTAGAGCGCTCCCGTCGCTGGTATAGTTTTGCTCTCACCGCGATGCGAGCCGTTCATGACTTCTTCCGCAGCCCCCATCCTGATTACCGGCGCCGGCCAGCGTGTCGGTTTGCACTGCGCCCGGCGACTGCTGGAAGACGGCCATCGCGTGATTTTCAGCTACCGCCGCGAGCGGCCCGGCGTACAAGCCCTGCGCGACCTGGGGGCCACCGCCGTGTTCGCGGACTTCGCCAGCGAAACCGGAATCCTCGCCTTCATCAGTGAACTGAAAACCCACACCGACTGTTTGCGGGCGATTGTCCACAACGCCTCCGAATGGCTGGCCGAAACACCGGACACCGACGCCGCCGCATTCACCCGCATGTTCAGCGTGCACATGCTGGCGCCCTACCTGATCAACCTGCATTGCGCCGACCTGCTGCAACGCTCAAGCCCCGCAGACATCGTGCACATCAGCGATGACGTGACCCGCAAGGGCAGCAGCAAGCACATCGGCTATTGCGCCAGCAAAGCCGGACTCGACAGCCTGACCCTGTCCTTCGCCGCCAGGTACGCGCCGGACATCAAGGTCAACGGGATTGCGCCGGCCCTGCTACTGTTCAACCCTGAAGACGACGCGGCCTACCGCGCCAAGGCACTGGCCAAGTCCGCGCTGGGCATCGAGCCTGGCTGCGAAGTGATCTACCAGAGCCTGCGCTATCTGCTCGACAACCCTTATGTCACCGGCACCACCCTGACCGTCAACGGCGGAAGGCACATCAAATAAGTGTCCCGCGAGGATTCTCCATGACGTTATCCCTGCCCCAGAATTATCGAGAGATCCTCATCGGCCTCGGTGAAAATCCAGACCGCGAAGGCCTGCTCGACACCCCGGTGCGCGCAGCCAAAGCCATGCAGTACCTTTGCCATGGTTACGAACAAAGTGTCGAAGAGATCGTCAATGGCGCGCTGTTCGCCTCCGACAACGATGAAATGGTGATCGTCGACAACATCGAGCTGTACTCGCTTTGCGAACACCATATGCTGCCCTTCATCGGCAAGGCGCATGTGGCTTATATTCCAACCGGCAAGGTGCTGGGGCTGTCGAAGATTGCGCGGCTGGTGGACATGTTCGCCCGGCGCCTGCAAATCCAGGAAAACCTCACCCGGCAAATCGCCGATGCCGTGCAACAGGTGACCGGTGCGGCAGGCGTCGCAGTGGTCATCGAAGCGCAGCACATGTGCATGATGATGCGCGGCGTCGAGAAACAGAATTCGACCATGAACACCTCGGTGATGCTCGGCGCCTTCCGCGAGTCGAGCAACACCCGCCAGGAGTTCCTGCAATTGATTGGACGGAGCAAGTAGCAATGCCACAACTTCAGCCAGGCATGGCACGCATCCGGGTCAAAGACCTGTGCCTGCGTACCTTCATCGGCATCAATGAGGATGAAATCCTCAACAAGCAGGATGTGCTGATCAACCTCACCATTCTGTACGCGGCCCAGGAAGCGGTACGTGACAACGACATCGATCACGCGCTGAACTACCGCACGATCACCAAGGCGATCATCGCCCACGTGGAAGGCAACCGCTTTGCGCTGCTCGAACGCCTGACCCAGGAAATTCTCGACCTGGTGATGGCCAACGCATCGGTGCTCTACGCCGAAGTCGAGGTCGACAAGCCCCACGCGCTGCGATTCGCCGAGTCGGTGTCGATAACACTCGCGGCAAGCCGCTAAGCTTCAAGCTTCAAGCTTCAAGCTTCAAGCGGTAAGCTAGAAGCCACCGCAATCCATCTTGCAGCTTGAAGCCTGTCGCTCAAAGCTGTCTCGCAGAGACCCCCATGACCGATCAACAACGCCTGGAACTCGAAGCCGCCGCCTTTCGTCGGCTGGTGGCCCACCTGGACAGCCGCAAGGATGTGCAGAACATCGACCTGATGAACCTCTCGGGCTTCTGCCGCAACTGCCTGTCCAAGTGGTACAAGGCGGCGGCCGACGAGCGCCAGATCGACGTCAGCCTCGACGAAGCCCGCGAAGTGGTTTACGGCATGCCGTACGCCGAATGGAAAGCCCAATATCAGCTAGAAGCCAGCGCCGAACAACAGGCGGCGTTCGCCAAAGGAAAACCCAATGAGTGATTTGAACACCCTGCGCGCCAGCCTCAACAGCGGCGAACACGCCTTCGCCGATACCTTGGCTTTCATTGCTGGCGGTTACGACTACCAGCCTCAGGCCTTCAACAACGGTGGTGTGGAAAACACGGCCGGGCAGAACGAAGGCTCGTGCAAGACCCTGGGTCTGGCGCTGCTCGAAGGCTTGAGCGATGAAGAAGCCCTGTTGGCGTTCGGCGAGCATTACCGCTCGGTGCTGGCAACGCCAGAAGGCAGCGACCACGGCAACATCCGTGCGCTGATTGCCCACGGCCTGGCGGGTGTGAAGTTCGCCCAACAGCCGCTGACTCGTCGCTGATTTGATTTGTAGGAGCGAGCCCGCTCGCGATGGACTGAAGAACGCCACGGGGTGTCAGGCTCCCAGCGTCATCGTTCACCACCATCGCGAGCAAGCTCGCTCCTACAGGTTTTGCGTTCATGGCGCGGAATTGATCACAAGCACAACCCGACTTTTAAGATTGACCCGGCAACTTTATTTCGTTTGCCCCGTAGCACCGCACACGGCTTAGATAAATAGAAGTCCTCCTTCTTCCGAGCCGGTCATTCATGCGCAGCGAAACCATCAGCCAGTCGATCAACATCGTTCACCCTGTCACGCTCAGCCACGGCAAGAATGCCGAGGTCTGGGACACCGATGGCAAGCGCTACATCGACTTTGTCGGCGGCATTGGCGTGTTGAACCTCGGCCATTGCCATCCGCGCATCGTCGAGGCCATTCGCGAACAAGCCACGCGGCTGACCCACTATGCGTTCAACGCGGCGCCCCATGTGCCTTACCTCGAACTGATGGATCGCCTCAGTGCGTTCATGCCGATGGGTTACCCGGTCAGCGGCATGCTCACCAACAGCGGCGCGGAAGCGGCGGAAAACGCCCTGAAGATCGTCCGTGGCGCCACCGGTCGCAGCGCGGTGATCGCCTTCGACGGCGCATTCCACGGCCGCACACTGGCTACCCTCAACCTCAATGGCAAAGTGGCGCCCTACAAACAGAAAATCGGCGTGCTGCCAGGGCCGGTGTATCACCTTCCCTTCCCCAGCCAGGACAACGGCGTCAGCTGCGCCGAGGCCTTCAAAGCCATGGAGCGTCTGTTCAGCGTCGAGATCGATGTCGAAGACGTCGCCTGCTTTATCGTCGAACCGGTGCAGGGCGAAGCGGGCTTCCTGGCGATGGACGTCGAGTTCGCCCAGGCGCTGCGCAAGTTCTGCGACGACAAGGGCATTGTGCTGATCGCCGATGAAATCCAGTCTGGTTTCGGTCGCACCGGCCAGCGCTTCGCATTCTCACGGCTGGGCATCGAGCCGGATCTGGTCCTGCTCGGCAAAAGCATCGCCGGCGGCGTGCCACTGGGGGCGGTGGTCGGGCGCAAATCGTTTTTGGATAACCTGCCCAAGGGTGGACTCGGTGGCACTTACTCCGGCAATCCCATCGCCTGCGCCGCCGCGCTGGCGACGCTGGATGAAATGAGCGATACCAACCTGCACGCCTGGGGCACACAACAGGAAGAAGCGATTGTCGGCCGCTATGAAACCTGGCGCGCGAACGGCCTGACGCCGTATCTGGGCCGCCTGACCGGGATCGGTGCGATGCGCGGCATCGAGCTGATCAACGCCGATGGCTCACCCGCCCCGGCACAATTGACCCAACTGCTGGCTTTGGCGCGGAATGCGGGCCTGCTGCTGATGCCCAGTGGCAAATCGCGGCACATCATTCGCTTGCTGGCGCCGTTGACCATCGAGGCGGCGGTGCTGGAAGAAGGGCTGGATATTCTTGAAGCCTGTCTTGCAAAACTGACCTGAACACTATCCCTGTGGGAGCGGGCTTGCTCGCGAAAGCGGTGGATCAGCCAGCATCAATATTGAATGACACACCGCCTTCGCGAGCAAGCCCGCTCCCACACCGGAGTGTTATCAAGCATTAAATCGTGGGCATAAAAAAACCGGCCGAGGCCGGTTTTTTTACCAAAACAGAATCAAGCGTTCTGCAGATTGTCGAGGTAACGCTCGGCATCCAGTGCCGCCATGCAACCGGCGCCAGCCGAGGTGATGGCCTGACGGTACACGTGGTCGGCCACGTCACCGGCGGCGAAGATGCCTTCGAGGCTGGTGGTGGTGGCGTTGCCGTCACGGCCGCCCTGCACAACCAGGTAACCGTCTTTCAACGTCAGCTGGCCTTCGAACAGCGAAGTGTTCGGGGTGTGGCCGATGGCGATGAACACGCCGTCGACTTTCACTTCGTCGAAGCTGCCGTCGTTGTTCTTCAGGCGGGCACCGGTCACGCCCATGTTGTCGCCCAGTACTTCGTCCAGGGTCGCATTCAGCTTCAGCTCGATCTTGCCTTCGGCAACACGGGCGTTCAGCTTGTCGATCAGGATCTTCTCGGCGCGGAAGGTTTCGCGACGGTGGATCAGGGTGACTTTGCTGGCGATGTTGGCCAGGTACAGGGCTTCTTCGACAGCAGTGTTGCCACCGCCGACCACAGCTACCGGCTTGTTGCGATAGAAGAAACCGTCGCAGGTTGCGCAGGCGGAGACGCCTTTGCCCATGAACGCTTCTTCGGACGGCAGGCCCAGGTAACGAGCACTGGCGCCGGTGGCGATGATCAGGGCGTCGCAGGTGTAGGTCGCACTGTCACCAGTCAGGGTGTATGGCTTGGCAGCGAAGTCCACGGCATTGATGTGATCGAAAACGATCTCGGTTTCAAAGCGTTCGGCGTGCTCGCGCATCCGCTCCATCAGCGCCGGGCCGGTCAGGCCGTGGACGTCGCCCGGCCAGTTGTCGACTTCGGTGGTGGTGGTCAGTTGACCGCCGGCCTGCATGCCGGTGATCAGCAGTGGCTTGAGGTTGGCACGGGCGGCATAGACCGCAGCGCTGTAACCGGCAGGGCCGGAACCGAGAATAATCACTCGCGAATGACGGACTTCAGACATGACCTGCTCCTGTTGACCGGCCCGGAACACCTGGCGCGGAACGCCGGATTGCCGGCTGGAATAAAAAAGAACGGTTGAAAGCACTTGGGGAAGGCTTGAACCCGACCGTCCTGTAAAAAGATTGGGTGCAGCGTATCGAGGGGGCGAAGATTAAGGAAATACGGATTAACAATCCAGCTCATAGGTGGTCTCTATGCAATCTGCCCGACGATATCGACGTCTTTGTTACAGTGGATGTCGATACCGCCACCGCGCTTTCGCCTGTGAAGCAAAGCCGGTAAGGTCGGCGCGTTTTCCCTCTGCCCGGAGCACCTTATGCCCGCCCCTGTTCTGTCCGGCCCGCAATACCTGCGCGAAGGCCTCAAGCTGGTGCTGAGCCCCAGCCTGCGTTTGTTTGTGTTGTTGCCGCTGGCGATCAACCTGGTGCTGTTCGTCGGATTGATCTACCTGGCCGGCCATCAATTCAGCCTGTGGGTCGATACGCTGATGCCGTCCCTGCCCGACTGGCTGAGTTTTCTCAGCTACATCCTCTGGCCGCTGTTCGTGGTGCTCGTCGTGCTGATGGTGTTCTTCACTTTCACCATGCTCGCCAACGTCATTGCCGCGCCATTCAACGGCTTCCTCGCGGAGAAAGTCGAAGTGGTGGTGCGCGGCACCGATGATTTTCCGGCCTTCAGCTGGGGCGAACTGATTGCGATGATCCCGCGCACCCTGGCCCGGGAAATGCGCAAACTGGGCTACTTCCTGCCGCGGGCGATCGGGCTGTTCATCCTCTCGTTCATCCCGGTGGTGAACATCATCGCCGCGCCACTATGGCTATTGTTCGGGGTGTGGATGATGGCGATCCAGTACATCGACTACCCGGCGGACAACCACAAGCTGGGCTGGAACGAGATGCTTGGCTGGCTGCGCGAGAAGCGCTGGCAAAGCATGGGTTTCGGCGGCAGCGTGTACCTGGTGCTGCTGATTCCGGTGGTCAATATCCTGATGATGCCGGCCGCCGTGGCCGGGGCGACGCTGTTCTGGGTACGTGAACGTGGCGCGGAAAACCTGGTGGTCCAGCGCTGATTCGGTCGTGACTGACTGGAAGAATCCGGTCGCTACTCATACTTGAACTGCCCTTTCCCAGCCAACTGATACACAAGGCTGGTACATATGGCACTGATAGCACAACCGTTCCGGCACCCCGACTCTGGTATCTATTACCTACGACGCAGGGTGCCGGATGACATCCGACAGGTGATCGGCAAAACTGAAATTCGCCGTTCACTGAACACACGAAACCATCAACAAGCGAAGGCTGCATTTGTAAGCGCATATGCAGAGTCCGAACGTTTTTTTCAACAGGTGCGCAGCGGCCATTCGTGCCAGATTCCTTCACCACGTTTTAATCCGCATTCAATCCCGATCTGTACCCATGCGACCACCGCGAGTGAAAGCGAAAGCCCACCCTCCAGCCCCCCCCTAAGGCTCTCGGAAGCGTTTATTGGTTACGTTGAATCATTAGCGTTGGGAAACAAACCTGCCCATGTAGTCCGTCGCCATACAGTCGACTACAAGCGATCCGTTGATCGATTCATAGCACTGATGGGCGACCGTGCCATGGCGGAAATTGGACAACCGCAAATCCAGGACTTCGCCGGAAAGCTAACTAAGTCCGTGGTCAAGCACAGCAATATGCCACTGGCGACATCTTCGATTCGACTAATTATCGCCCGACTATCATCCGTGTTTTCTTATGCTGTGGATGCGGGCTTGATTGATTTCAATCCGGTGAGTGCATCACGTATCCACAAACGCTTAGGGCCAGCAAAACCGAAACGCCTACTCGAAGATGCCAAAGGGTACGAATGGAGCGAGCTTGTAACCCTTTTTAGTCAGCCTGAATTCAAAGCATTACGGTATACATCCGGCCGTCCCGGTAACGCGCTGTTTTGGTTGCCGCTAATCGCAGCTTACACCGGAGCACGACGTGAAGAGATCAGCCAGTTGTACGTTTGCGATTTTCGTCAAGACGCCGAGGGACATTGGTTTATCAGGATCGACGATGATAAGCCGGACAAGTCCGTCAAAACGGAAGGCAGTCGACGCGATGTGCCCCTGCATGACGACCTGCTAAATCTGGGAATTCTAGAGTTGGTGAAAGACAAGGACCATGAATCTCGCTTATTCCCCCAACTGATTAAGGTATCCGACGGCTTCGCGGGTATCGTTTCCAAAGCATGGCGCCCGTTGGTCATTCGTTGGGGCGTCTACCGAAAAGGGCGGCACCCCCTTCACGGCTTTCGACATACCTTCAAGACCACGGCCAGAAAGGTTGGGATTCCCAAAGAAGTAAGTGATTGGATAACAGGCCATGCACGATCAAGTGAAGGTGATCGATATGGGAATAACCCGTTGTCTAGAATGGCCGAAGAAATTCGGAAGCTGCCAAGCATCGCAAAATCTGCGGGGCTATTAACTTCTAATGCCAGTCTAAGCCAGGAACGGGAACGGGAACGGGAACGGGAATTATGACGCTAGCCGTGCCCAGGACCGAAGCTAAGGTAATTTAGAATCACATTCAGCCCGCAAAAACGTATGACGTTCCCAAGACATCAACGCGAAACTGCGGGCCACCTACGAATTCGTCACACAAAAGCAAGTTATCTTACCCACGCGTAATTTTATATAAATACGCCTTCAACACTCCACACTCCATTCAAACCACCGTGACATTGATACAAACCCGCAGACAAATGGGCACTATACCACCACACCAATCATGCAAAACCGAACCAGCAATTGATAAAAACTAAATAACTTCAATTAACGTCATAAAGCTAATATTCACCACCTCAGAACACTCATCCTGGTTCAATGTTTAGAATCGCAATTTCTTGTGCCATCATATAAGCAACAACACCAACCCAGGATTAAAAATGAACAAAACAATCAATGTCGCATTAGCTAGACCCGGCACAGGTAAAACCTGGGCAGCTTGCAAAGCCGCACGCGAATGGATCACAAGTGGAAGAAAGGTTCTCTTCGTAGTTCCGACCAAATTATTAGCCGCCGAAGTATGCACCGAATTATTTGATTGCAACCCATTAAAAATTGAAAGCCAGCCCAACGACCCATCAATTGCAAAGTTGAATAAGCATCTCTGCCCCGCTGAACTGACCCCGTTAATTGTATGTCAGCACGCCGCATTTCATCGATGCAGCAAAAAAAACCTTAGACACTGGATCGTAATCGTTGACGAGTTACCTAACCACATCCAAGTCTATCCAACACCAATCGCATCAAATCAATTAGCTGTATTTCAATTTCTTGACGTAGACAAAGAAAACAAAATGTTCATCAAGGACGGCTGCGTCAGGAAGCTTATTAAACATGTAAGAGACTACGAGAAGGAAGGAGCGAAGACAAGCTCGGTATCATTGCTGAGTGCTGCCGCCTATAGAATTTGCAAGGCGGTCATCGACCAAACCGATGTCTACGTGTCCGATTATGGAAATAAGCAAAAGCTCATCTATTACGCCGAAGAAAGCGGCTTCTTACAAAGGTTCCCCCATTGCAAAGAAGTTCACTTACTATCGGCAACTTGGGATGGATCATTGTTTGAATGGTTTGCCACCGCGCAGGGGTTTATGACAAAGCAATCAATTCTGACGCCTAGTCCTCCGCCAGAGCACCAGCAAAATATCAGGATTATTCCGTTACTGAGTCAGAACCAATGCAGCAAAAATGTCTTGGAGTCCTTGTCATATGTCAACGACAACCATAATCCTACACAAATTAGGAACATTCAGGTTATCGCCAATAAAGTTTCGAAAAATATTGGTAATAATGGCAAATGTTTGGTTTTCGCTCATGACTGGGCAAATCTTGATGCACCTGAAAATTTTACTATGTGTAAGCTCGACAGTCGTGGATTGAACGCTTACACCAATGAATCCAATGTATTATGCTTATTTCATGGCAATCCGCTTCCAACTGCAACCAAGGCATTCGAGGCGTTAGCCAAAAAATATACAGGCTGTCACAAATCGTTAATCAATGCGTGGAAACGTACACACTTGTACGAACGAACCCTGCAAAACATTTATCGTTGTTCACTTCGCGTTAGGAACTCGTTAACGGACGTCAGCCTCTTTGTCCAAGACGAATCGGTAGCAGACTATCTAACTCAAACTTATTTGCAAACCGCAAAGATTGATAAGTGCCTGATTAAAGAATATAAATCACCGAAGAAAAGAGGCCGGGCTGGCGAACCCGAAGAACCAACAGCAATCGCGTTACTAACATCGGGTTTAAAACCCTCTAAAGTGGCGGAACAAACTGGAATCTCAGTTAGAAAAATCTACGAATACCAGCGAAAGCTGAAAGCTGCGGCATAACAATGATAACCGGTTTTGGTCCTGATCCAAAATTTGGGAATTTCCTTAAAGACCTTTAAGGAATTACCCAAAAAACTGCGAACAGAAAATTTAAAGTTAAAGTTAGTCGTGAGCGAATGCGAACGATTCGGAGCGAAGGCGACGAACAGTCAAAGCCATTGAAAGCTAATAATAACTATACAACTATAATCTGTTCCCTTGCTACGCAAGGAAAACTCGCTACGCGTCGTGAATTCATTTGTTCCAATAAACTCCGCTATACTCATTCTAAAGCTATCAATATAACCTGTACCGTACCGAACATACTTGGGTTACCCCATGCCGTTCGGACCTTTCCAAACGCCCTAGGATGGGGTTTAACCCGCGTTGACCTTGCCGGACATGCTCTGGTTGTCCCATGTTGTTCAGACCTTTCCAAACGCACTAGGATGGGGTTTAACCCGCGTTGACCTTGCCGGACATGCTTTGGTGCCGGGAGGTGCGGATTAGGTACCATCAGGTACCGGTAGCAGCTAGCTGGTAGAACGTACCAGCTAGCTTTGTAAGCTGCCTACATAAGCTGGCCTTTCGGGATACGGTTTAGATTTGGCATTTTTAAATAATCGGATGTCGTGCGGACAGGCTACGACTCCAGTTATAGAGCTAAATCATCCGGTGTAAGTGTCAAACTGAATGAACGGTGTGAATTTATGTCACTTGGCTTCATGTCCTGAACTTCGTTCAATCGCCCAATATTCCGAATGGCTGCCACAACAGAATGATCATATGGATTGTCACCACTTGATTTCGTGATTTCAGTCGACGTGATGGTTCCGTCGGCCCCCATACCAATTCGAACTGTTGTGGCCATGCCACGTCGTGCACTGGGAGGTCGAGCCCAGCCTTCTGATGCTCTGGCCTTGATCAAATCGTCAAAACTCACGGCCGCATCCATGCCGTAGATCACTTCAGGTCGTGCCCTGCCCAACGCGATGTTTGGCGGAATCGCGATGCAATTTACAAGGTAAACCCCAATTCCAAATTCGACCCTCATGCAGTGAAAAAACATTTCGCGGCCCGCGTCGATGCCGGCAGCGAATTCAAGGTTCGTCTGCAATTCACCGCCCTCCAATTGGTTTCCCACGACCTTCCATGATGCGGCCTGAACGGGCGCCAAAATCGCTGTCACCGCTGTTTTCTTACCGTAATCCAAAATGAAATTTGCATTACCGTTGTCCGCGACGATTTTACCGATACGACCGTGGTAGAGCCCAGGCTTCGCATATTTGATTTCTGCACGCGGCTGATTTGCCTGCCAGTCGTTGAAGATTTGTGTGGGGTCTATGGCTTTGGAAAAATTCCAATCCGTGGATTCAACGACATTCAATAAGCGTGCATTGAAGTAGCTCGATGCTCCGTTATCGAAATCGGCTTGGGCGACGCATGAGACTGACAGCAACGCGATAATCAATGGATATTTCATCTGTGCTCCTGTTACGGGCGGGGAAGGACTTGGGCACGCAGACGTTGCAAAGTCGAGGGAACCCCAGCCAAGAACATGATTAACGCTACTAGCAGCATCACAGAGCCAACCAGGACACCAACGCCCAGCGCCTGCCGGATATTCCAGACATAGCCAAGCTCCATGGCAAAAATGCCGGTCATGCTGGCCAACGGCATGCTTAAAGTTGCGATGAACATTGCGATGTAAAGCTTCATATCGGTTCCTTGATCAAGATGCTGCCCAACCCAGTGCTGGTCATTTTCCGGAAATAAAATATCTGAAATTCAGATATCTGAAAACCAGATATAGGTTGTAAGGCTGCTCAGCTACTGGACAGCCACATGCCGAAGGCTATTTACCGACCGGAATACGACGTTTTTTTGACCCTGCTGAAAGCACGGCGAATCGATGCTGGACTGACACAGGTACAGTGTTCAGCCGCTTTAGGAAGGCCACAATCTTTCATGAGCGATGTTGAGCGAGGGGTTCGTCGACTGGATATCATCCAGATTTACGACCTGTGCGCGGTGCTTGGATGCGACGTTGTTGAATTGATTAAAGACTTCAGAGACCAAATTCCCGTGTTCAAGTGACAGCACCTTCTAGTGGTTACAGCTTTGTGTCTTACGCTCTACCCCGTCGATTAGTATCGGGCGTTTTGTAACCATCACTCCGAACGTCTGACCTGCAGCGGAGGACAGCAATCGGCAGATTCTGTTGAAAAAGTCAGACTGGTCTTTCAAGACAAAAAAGTACGCGTATGAAATTCTGATCAACCGCACGGGCACTCGGATTCAGATTTCACGCAGGAGAATGGAAAAAGGCGTATCAGTAGATCAGACGTCTAGCTGTTTGAGAAAATCGAATATTTCAACAGTGTCGGCCAGAAGCAGATGGTCGGACGCGTTTGGGATATCAGGGGCGAACTAGGACTAACTCTATCGATAACACCACTCCAATAAAATTATACAATAGTTGATTTTCCGGCCCACTGGTAACGTCCTGCTAATGAAAAACCATTCTGGACTCCCGTGTTGGGTGCTCTGATACCGAAGCCGATCAAATGCCGATCTAAAGGAATTGTAATGAAGCTAGAGTCATGGGATCCGCTCACCAGCGGTCAAGATGTAGATGCAGAGATTTTGTTTGCTGCAAAGAAGCGTGAAATCAAGAACATCTTGAAGTCCTACGTTGGTATGTATGACTCTTTTTCCGAACTCATTCAAAATTCTATGGATGCCGTGGACCGCCGCGCAACTGAGCTTCAGGAACCAGACTACACTCCAAAGCTTTGGTTGACTGTAAATCTTGAAGAAAACTCTTTTTCCATAACTGATAATGGCATTGGCTTCAACGAAAAAGAATTTAAAGCATTCCTCGCTCCAAATATCTCCTTTAAAAACGGCGGGCAAACGAGGGGCAACAAAGGAGTTGGGGCTACCTACATAGGCTATGGCTTCGACTACCTACAATTTGGCACAAAAGTACCAGGGCATACGTTTCACGGGGAGCTTTTGAAAGGCCGTGACTGGGTTGAAGACTTTCACGGTATTGTGACGCGCCCCATGGTTACATCCTCGGAAATTGCTGACCCAACGTTCGCTGAAATACCTAGAGGATCGACTTTTAAAATAAAATTCGGCGGGCTCAGCACTCGCCCAAAAGATCTGTCCTGGTACTCCGCCACCACTGCAGAACAATGGTTATACCTACTACTTATCAAAACACCACTCGGTGCAATAACATTTGCATCAGAAAGTTCAAAGATTAAATTTCAGCTTAAAGTTGTTAACAAGCAAGGTGGTGTTTCAACTCTTTCTGAACAAAGCTGCAGCTACATTTACCCCCACTTGAAATTAAGTGCAAGCGTCAATCTCAAAGACGTATTGGCAGTTCAGAAAAAACTTCAATCCCAAGGAAAGGATTCATCTGACCTTCCGATGAAGTTTCTGAAAGCTAATGGAATATATGAGTTTTTTAGCACTGAAGACTTGCTTTCTTTGCTATCACCCAACGACAAGTTTGACTCACTAATCAGTCAGTACCAGATTTCAGCATACGGCTACTTTGCTTACTCTACGTCCATTTGGGATCAGTTTAATGATGAGCTTGCGAAGCTAAGAAAGCTGTATAGGGTCTTGAAAGGTGGTCTACAGCTCGCTAACAACCAGATGATACAGGGTGAATTGATCACAATTCCTCTGACATCTAATATCGGCCATCAAAACCAGTGCCACGTCATTGTCCACTTCGTAGATGCAGATCCAGATTTAGGACGCAAAGGGTTTCAACCTGAATTAAAAGAAGCTGCAGAACAGATTTCAGTGGAGATCGTGAAGCGTTTTCAGAAATGGCGACGCCTACTAAGAACAGACACCGGCGCCAAGAATGACATAACTAGGGAGGGCTCTCTTCATGACTGGGTACGAGCTCAAGAAGCCCATGAAATTGAAAGACCACTGAGCCTCACCAACAAAAATTTCTTTGCGCCAACCAATGAAATTTCAATAACATCCGAGCCTGTCTCAGAACAGGATGTGATTGTACTTTTCAATCAGTTAGTCGCTGGCGGAGTAATACGAGGCATCAAGTTATTAGCCACAAGTCAAACGCAGCAGTATGATGGGGTTTTTAAGTTCATCATCAGAGACCCCCTTTCCAATCATGAATATGACAAAGAAAACAATCCACTGGGTGTTCAACAACTTCAATACAGCAAAGAATACACCAGCCCTCCAAAGATTCTTGAGTACAAATTCAATATTGACGCACTGATCCGTGAGTTCGAGTCCGAGTACAAAAGCGAGAAAGAAATCCATCTTGCCATTGCATGGGAATTAGGATCGGAGTGTCAACGAAATTACGATGTCGTTTCGCTTTTAGATCTCGACAACCTACACTTACGCGACTATCACGGAATCACTCACATTTTAAACTCTGCAACAACTAAGTTCTACGTAATCGTTCTTAAAGAGCTAATCGATTACTTAAACTCAGTAGAAGGAGTTCAGGAGTATCACCGTAAGACGTATAGCGGCGAGCTGTTCGACTGATCTGCCACTGTGAACAGCTTGGGATTGCTACCTGATATCAGCTCTGCTGATCTGTCAGCGTCCCAAGCTGATAAGGAAAGTTTGACTCCCTTGGCCCGCGCCCCGTATTTCATCTTCCTCTGGCGGTGCTTGCACGCAACGATGAACTCGGGTCCGTAGTGGGGTACGTTTAGTACTTACCAATGCGCGGCAGGTCCTATCCCCATCCTCGTATCCACAAGCCATATTCATGTTGTTGCAACGGAACATAAGTTAGGATGGTTAGTTTTTCACGGCCCACCTGGAAGCCTTCATTTTTGCTTCGTCTCGGCTACCAATCAGGTTAACTTTTGACCCGTTGCGGTTAGCCGCGAGAGTCCGCTTGGTGGAAGTCTGCCGTTCGCGTAAACGAGGTATGATTGTCCAACTTGACGCTAATGGCCGGTCTCTAGAAACGGATGGATTGATCAGCTATTGCTCATCAATTGATTGGCAGTACCAGATGTTTTTGATCACATATTCGGCAGAGTCAGTAACACAATTCCACGCCGCACAATTCCCAAGGATGATTTGCATGTCTGACGCTAATGAAGCCATTGCCAGTGCACTAGAGTTGCTGATGATCAGCCAGAACGGTATCGGTGCCGCCATCGAAGAGCTTGCCAAGTGGGTTGCTGAAAGAGGCTCTACAGACGTGGCAGACAACGCAGTGACTGCCTTAGAGGTCTTGGACACTAATGCCGAAGGGATCGCTAGCGCTATCCGTTTACTACGCCAGGAATAAAGGGATCATCAAACGTCCGTTTTAAGATCCCAAGATAACTGAGACAAAAAAGGAATCATTAAAATAACCTTTTATAACGAGTGATACCATGCTAGCGTGATACTACGTTTAGTGATCCCTTAGGTGTCTCATGTCCCGCGTCTTTCTTTACGCTCGTGTCTCAACCGTTAACCAATTCACCGAGAACCAGTTGCAAGAAGTGAAAGCGGCGGGATTTGATGTTCAACCCAGTCGGGTGGTAGAAGAAACCATTTCAGGCAGCGTTGCCGCCAAGGAGCGTGCTGGATTTCAGAAATTGCTAGAGCGCATGGAGTCATCGGACGTTCTAATCGTGACCAAGCTGGATCGTTTAGGCCGCAATGCGATGGATGTCCGATCCACCGTTGAATATCTCGCTGAAAATGGTATTCGAGTCCACTGCCTAGCCTTAGGGGGTGTAGACCTGACATCGGCAGCCGGAAAAATGACAATGCAGGTTTTAGGGGCCGTTGCTGAATTCGAAAGGGACTTGTTAATTGAACGCACGCAGTCGGGTCTAAGACGCGCTAAAGCAGAAGGTAAAAAGCTAGGACGCCCTGCCGCTGATGACACCACAGCAGCTGTACAGAAAGCAAAAGCACAGAATAAGACACAAACACAGGTAGCATCCGAACTGAATATCGGCATTGCCACTGTAAAGCGACACTGGAATAAGACGTGCCAGAAATAGCGAAAACCCGTGTCCGCATCAATAAAAGAAACGACAAAAAATCACCAAGCCAGGGCTTGGTGATTAATTCAACTTGTCGTAGTTAGCGAGGCAAGCTACGGAGGTGCTGCGTCACGTCCTCCCACCTCCCAAAACGAAAGCGGCGATACTGATGCACGAGAACACATTTGGAACCGGAGCCGATTGGCATGATGGTAATTCCTTTGATAAATGAGCTAATTCGCACTCATCCAGAAACGACCACCAGTCAGTAACCAATTGACAGAAAGCCTATCAATTGGCTAAATGGCGCCCTTCTCCAGATTCGTGCATTTACAAATGCGTGCGTCGGAGGGAGTGCGGGTAGCCGCGCTACGTTTGGCGACAGAAACGTGGCTACTCGCAAGCATTCTTCAGCGGAACCCTCTTAATTGAGGGTTTTTGCGTTTGTGTCGTCACGATACTCATTCTTCGCCGCAATAGCAAGCACCAAATCGCGCAGGACCTCATCTAAGCCGCGCCACTACAAAACCACACACACACACAACATGTGCGCAAAACGCTCCTGTGACGCGTCACAGCGCCTTACAGATGCCACTTTCATCCATTTATAAGCCGTTTTCCTCGCATACAAAAAAATGAGGGCGTTTTGCCATCATCACAAAAACCCTCCCTAACGAAGCATGCCTTGCTAACTCAATTTGTCTTTCAATGCTGGCCGTTACAGCACTCGTTCGACAGATATAGGTCCAGCCTGATGAAGCGAAACAACAAGTCGTAACTGACGAAAGCTTCCAGGTCATCAGCGTAAAAACAGTACAAAAAAAAAGACCAACTTTTCAGTTGGTCCTCTTTTGAAATGTACGTAATGCGCCATCAAGGCCAAGAAATATAAATCGCTCCCATCTTCGACCCGACTGTAGATGAATTACTCGCCTTCAGCTTTGATGAACTGGGTCGAAAGGCTTGGGGCTCGCTCACGAAGGTAGGTCTCAGCATCGTCTGAAATGTCCTTCGCTTTCTCGGGCCGCTCAGCAAGATTCATTGCCCATGATCGACCTGGATGCAATACGTCCCAGCGCGGACGCATGCCGGCGTGACGCCCCTTTCCTGGGTTGTGGTTGCCGAAGCCATCAATCAGCGAATTCCACACTGGTGTAAATCTCGCAATGATCAGCGATTCCCCCAGCGGAATCCAAATGTCATCCACAACCAAAAAGCGGCAATGAAAATCGTCGATATTCAAGTTATCAGCCGCACGAATGCTGTCAGCATGTTCCTTCAACCGCTTTTGAAGAACTTTCCCCGGAGAAGAGCCAAGATCACCGCCCATTCTGGCTCCGGCTGGAACAGCCTTGCCTACATAAATCGGCAGCATAAACTGTCCGCTTTGGTTCAAAGACGCTAAGCGCGCATACGCAGGGAAGTCACCGGTGTAGTAGATCGCATACACACCTGCACCATCAAAAGCTGGCAATGCGCTGAGTGGATGTACTTCCTTTGACAGCAGAGCTTCTGCAACGCTGGCACCTAGGTTTTTCTTATCCAACGGATTAAATGGAATGACTTTGCCCGTCATGCGACGTTTACCACCTTCTTGACGGTTTTCTGAATGCGGATGATTTCAGCAATTGCCAATTTCTCCGCAACACTCGAAGCCACACGCTGCGCCAGTAATACCGGCACCGCATTACCGAGCTGTCGCATTGTTTCGGACCAGCTTCCATGGAACCGAAAACCGTCTGGGAAGGTTTGGATGCGAGCACTCTCACGGACAGTGAAATAACGTACATCACCATTTGCCTTGACCAGCATGTTTTCGCCGCCCGGTACACCATGATCACCAGCTTTCAGAGTTTTGGCTGGCAAATCCAATGGGCTACCCGTATGACCAGGGTAGGAACGAGCACCACCTTGGAACGTATGGTTAGGCACTTTCAGCGCTGCCTTGGTTTCAGGATCAGGGAGGTCGGCAATCGCATCACGAACGGTTCTCCATGGCGCTTTATCCATGGGAAGCAAATCGTTCTTCAGCTTACGGACACGTGACAAAAGCTTGGTGGGAACTTCTGGCATTCTGAGTCCATGCCGAGCCCAGTATTCACCGGTAATCCACTGGGAATGTAGCAAGGCATCGTAGCTATGTGTTTCTTCCGGGATGGACCATTCAACTCCGAGGTCATCCCTAAAACCAACGATAAAGACCCGCTCCCGTTTCTGCGGTACGCCATAGTCAGCTGCGTTCACGAGGGTCGGTACCACGTTGTAGGTATGACCTTTACCCTTGCGCTTACCCGAGGTTCGCTCAGCTTGCAGACGCATCAAATGATCATGCCACCCCTCGTCCTTTCGACGTGGTAATTCTGGGAACTCAAGCTGGAGCAAAATGTACTGGTAATAATTCGCGAAAGCAGCCCGTGTCAGACCCTTTACGTTTTCTACGATGAAAGCTTTTGGCTTCAATTTGCGGATGATTTCAACGGTCGCGGGAAACATGTCACGACTATCATCGTAGGCACCATGTTTACCGCCGATGGAGAACGGTTGGCACGGAGGACCACCGGCAAGCAGCTCAATGCCTTCCGGAACACCGCTCCAGTCAAACCCACGCACATCACCTTCGTGTAGCTGCCAGTGCTGCACCAAGGGATAGCCACGTTTCTGGTTTTCACGGACAGTATCGCAAGCCCACTTATCCCATTCGACGACAGCCAAGTGTGAAAATCCAGCTATTTCACACCCCATTGCAAGGCCGCCCGCACCCGCGAATAGCTCAACGGATTTCATTGCGTGTTCCCCCGACCAAGAAAGCCATTCAGCATTTTCTCTAGTAAATTCAAATCTTTAAGCTCGCATTCCCAAATCACAAGAACTTCCCATCCCAGTGACTTTAGCTGATGCAGCGTGCGTGTATCGCGTTCTCGGTTGCCTTCCAATTTTGGAATCCAGAAATCCAACCGAGACTTAGGTAATCTTGCGAGTGGACAGCCGTCATGTCGGTGCCAAAAGCATCCGTGGACGAAAATGGCTTTCTTCTTGCCCTTGAAAATGATGTCCGGGTTACCTGGAAGGCTACGGTCGTGAAGCCGATAGCGAAATCCCATCGAAAAAAGTAACCGCCGCACCACCATTTCCGGCTTAGTGCCCTTCGACTTCACCTTCGCCATACGTAAGCTTCGGTCAGAGGGGGTCAGCGTATCCACGAATCTTACCAGTCAGACGGAATCCATTCATTATGAAATGCTCCGAACGGGTACATCGGAGATTCGATGAAACCTCGGACATTGGAGCGTAAAAAACCACCATCATTGATACGCTCATCCCTGCAACCGTGGTGAGTAAGCCATCACCCGTCTCTCATTTTCGACAAATGGATACAGCCTGACCACGTAATTCGAAGAAAATCATGTCGATGCTGAGAGCCTTCAAAGCGCCTTGTATATCGTTCGAGATCATTTCACCTTTTGGTATTACGACGACCTTTTTGACATCCATTCCGGCCTGATTTTCGTGCACCAGTAATTGGCCAATTGCAGTGTAGAGGGTCTGCCTTGAGGCGTTCGTTTTGACTTCGTATAGCTCAATCAAACTACCTTCCTTGTCCTGCACACCAAGATCGATATAGGCATTTTTAATGACCTTCAGTCCGAAATTTTCGCGCGACTTGAGTACCCAGCTAGACAACGCGTGCACGATGTCGCCATGCCGGGTGATGTATTCAAACTCCTTCTTCCGGACACCTTTTTTCCTTCCAGAGAACTCCTTGAAGTAATCCTTGTAGCTAAAGCCGTCTTCAGCCTCATCAATCGCAGCGGGCTCCGCTGCCGTAACAGCAGCCTTAAAGTCGATCACCGATTGGACAAACGATGAAACGTTGGCGCTCAAGCTTGCACCATCGATTTCGCTCACGATTATCCCGAATCGATAGCTCCCGTCAGATGCCATAACCGGTTCAGGTCGTTTGCTCGACCAGCGTAGAAAGTTTTCCTGACCTATTCCAGGTCGCCCGCCGCCAACGCCGCCATCATGCATAAGATAGATGGAGCCAGTAGCCTGATCCTTGGCAAAGAAACCAGACACCGTCCTAGTATTGCTCTCGACCGGAATGTTGATCTCGACGGCTATCTGAAGGTTTCCTGAATTGTTATAGACGCCAAAAGAGTTCCAGTAACGCAATGTATGCTGGTCATCGTGAGGCCTTATCTGGGCGAACCAAAGCACGCCATTGTGGGCAATCGGCAATACTTTGCTCGAAGGTCGCCAAACTACCGTCCGACGCTCCTCCCCATTCCAGGCACTCTCCATCGCCTTGGCAAAACGCCGTTGGGCGGCAATCTTTTCACTTTTGGTTTCCACCAGCTCCAACATTTTCCGCTCCTTTGGATGACATCAGATGGCCGCCATTAGACCCGCTATTTCTTCGTCCTTCCACCTACTCGGGATGTGACACTCCCAATCGTTTTGGTCGAGTTTCAGATCGAGAATCGACTTCAAAATTCCAGCTCCTAACTGACCCATATTCCTGATACATTTCCCACTCCCCCCTTTGGGAAAGGGCGGTGAACGACGTGGCTTTCGGACTATGCATGCCCACTTTCCAGTACATCGACTACCCGGCGGACAACCACAAGCTGGGCTGGAACGAGATGCTCGGCTGGCTGCGCGAGAAGCGCTGGCAGAGCATGAGTTTTGGCGGGATTGTTTATCTGGTGTTGCTGATTCCGGTGGTCAACATCCTGATGATGCCGGCGGCAGTGGCCGGTGCAACGCTGTTCTGGGTACGCGAGCGTGGCGTCCAGACGCTGACAACATCCGCAAAGTAAAAAAGCCATCCAGGCAGTCAACTTGCGTGGTCACGTAATCACCTGCGGGCGAAGGTCTGTCATTAGTAGCGCTGGTCCTACCCGGGGAAGTCAGATAAAAGCTGCGGCAAGAGTATTTCTCTTGCCGCAGGCCTCACAACTGACTCACTATCCACCCTCCAAAGTTGCTTCGTCTACAAACAGACGTGGAAAACGGAAAATGGCAAGGGCGCAATTCTTGGTGTTGTCAGTTATTAGTGGAATATCTTACTGCACGACAAACTCGATTTGACCGCTTGGGTCAGATGGCTTGCCACACAAAACTTGCCGAACCTTGACATGCTTGACACCTTTATCCCAAACACGGCTGTAACTCCACTGTGTTCCATTAGGTTTTATTGCGGCCTTGCCTAAAACACTAAAGTCGTGGTTCAGCACTTCAACCGCTTCTGCTCCGGCGGTACAGTTGCCTTCGATGAGTATCCTACCTTCGGAAAAGCGACTTTCATCTTTTGGGCTAGTAATACTTGGAGCGTTCAAGGATGGAGCGACAAAGAAGAGACGTTGCTCAGTTGGGGCGGAAGGCACACCAGCAACACTCTGTTGTGCCCTCACAACCTTAGTGCCTTCGTCCCAGTTACGACTGAAATACCAGGTTTCCCCGTTCACTACGGCAGAGCCCAGCTTACTGTAGTCATAGTTAAGCACGTCAACTTTTGCCCCCTGCAAACAACTCCCCTCAATAAACACCCGTCCCAAAGCGTGACGAGTTCCGTTTAAAGGATATGCGATCGTCGGCATGGGGATGCTGGCCTCTGCAGCTCCATTTGGAATTAATTCAACTTTCGATTGATCTGTCATCATTACTACTCCTTTTGTCAGGCAAAATTACCTGTGATGCAGAGCTATTGTTCCGTTGAATGAAAACAAAAAACACCTGTAACAACTGACAGTCCCGATAAGCGGCAGTCAGTGATACGCAAGCGAAGCTGATATTTCTCCAGCACATCATCCAAACACTTGATTTCTTCAATGAAACTAAATGAATGAACGGCATAACTTTCTGAATTTTTACTAAAAACTGTTACTTCTTACAGTAGCCGTTGCTACGCATAAGGTATCCAATACGCTGAGGGACTCCCCCCTAACTTGAGATCCTTCAGCTATCAGGGATGAGTCACGACTACAACTTATGGAATTCCCGCTCAATGACACCGCCAATCCACGACCCCGCCTCGACTTGCATGATGCCTGGCGAAAATCTCAGTACCGAGAATCAGAATGTATCCTTTCCCTGGACCCGCATGAGTCCGGCAGTGCTCTATGCGAAACCAGAAGCGGGAGATGATTTTGTCATCAGTGAAAGCTCGCGCATTCTCATCGACAGCGAGAGCCTGCGCCCCCTGGCTACACGACTGGCAGCCGGGTTCGCCGGTGCCGCCGGGCTTGGCAAGCCAACGACCATTGCGCTGCTGCCAGGCGTTCCCCCACTACCGGGTGACGTATTGTTGAAACTGTCCGCACCGAATACGGCGGACGTCCCGATTCCAGTCAATGGGAAAAGCGAAAGTTACCGGATTGATATCTCAAGCAATGTCCTGGTCACCGCACAAACCCTGGAGGCCATGGCCCGGGCCCTGACTACCCTGCATAAAGCTGCACGAGTTTCCACCACACTTGATCCAGGGGTTGTAATTGATGCACCCCTGTATGCCGAGCGCTCGGTAATGATCGATATGGGCCGCTGGTATTTCAGCCCCGATTGGGTAATCAACCTGATTCAGGAAATGGCCTGGAATCAACTCAATACACTGCATTTGCACCTGACCGATAACGAAGGGGTCAGGGTTATCTTTCCTTCTTGTGTGGACATCTCCAGTTCCGATGCCTGGAGCGCAGAAGAACTCAAGCGCGTCCTCGACACCGCCGCCTCCTACCATATTGAGGTGATTCCCGAACTCGACATGCCTGGACACATGGACCGGATACTACGCGACCGACCTCAATTCCACCTTCGCCTCAGTAATGGCACCGTTGTATCTAAAGCGCTCGATTTCAGCATTCCTGCGGCGCGTTCCTTTATCAAAACGCTTGTCTCTGACCTTCTCACAATGTTTCCACAGAGCCGGCGTATCCATCTGGGAGCCGATGAGTACTTTCTCCGCCCGATCACCCACGACAACACTCCACAACTAGCCAAATATGCACGTGATATGTCCGGTAATCCAAATGCCACTTCCGAGGACGCTGTCAGGTACTTCATCAATTACGTGGCAAGTCTGATACTAAACAGAGGTAAAATCGCGCGAGTCTGGAACGACGGGGCTGTTCGACCCAACCCGGTCATTGCGGTGAATAAAAAGGTAGAAATCGAGTGCTGGAGTCTATGGGGCAGCCTGCGCGGAGAAATGACTGCACAAGACCTGGTCAATGCCGGATACAACGTGATCAACGCCCATGGCGACTTTTATTTCATCGTTAACAAGACCTGGGACAATATCCTCCACGCCAAGCACTCGCCTCGCGGTATTTATGATACGTGGCGAGCCAACCATTTCATGGACAAAGCAGGAGGCGCGATAACGGAGATTCCCGCGGACAGTCCATTTTTAGGGGGGGCGGGAATCCAGTTCTGGATCGAAGTGCCGTCCTTCAGTTCCCCGGAAGAAGCCTGGAATCAGTTGATACCTTGGCTGTTGCCACTGGGGCAACGCACTTGGGACTCTCCAAACAGCGCTGCCGACTACAAATCACTGTCACTGATCGCACGCGCCGTAGCCCATCCACCGCCAGAACCGTGGTAACTGAATAGGTTTCGTGAGTATCTGACTCAGTACTTGTCAGTGCGCACCGGTTCACCGGCCAGGCCCACAACGTCACAAATCCATCATCCCGACGTCACACTGACGACATGGCCCCAGCCGACACTGGGGTCATGACGACAGCTCTGCATATCACCCTTATCACCGAAACCTTCCCTCCGGAAATCAACGGCGTGGCCAATACCCTGGGTCGCTTGTGCGACGGTCTGCGCGCACGCGGGCATCAGGTGGAACTGGTGCGACCACGCCAGGGCTGCGACCAGCAGTTGGGCAGCGACGATGAGTTGCTGCTGTGCCGCGGCTGGCCGCTACCGGGCTATCCCGGTCTGCAATGGGGTCAGTCGTCGATGCACAAGCTGCTGCGGCGCTGGACGCGTCACCGCCCGGACGTGCTCTACATCGCCACCGAGGGCCCGTTGGGCCTGTCGGCCCTGCGTGCTGCACGGCGTCTGGGGATTTCCGTGGTCAGCGGTTTCCACACCAATTTCCAGCAGTACTCCAACGAGTACGGCCTTGGCTTGCTCACGCGCCTGCTGACTCACTACCTGCGTTGGTTCCACAACCGCTCGACCATGACCCTGGTGCCCAGCGTCAGTCAGCGCATGGAGTTGGAACGACGGCATTTCGAACGACTGGCGTTGCTCTCCCGAGGGGTCGACAGTGAGTTGTTTCACCCGGCCAAACGATTAAGTGCCCTGCGTGAGCAATGGGGACTGACCGAGGAAGACATCGCCGTCATTCACGTCGGACGCCTGGCCCCGGAAAAGAATCTTGGCTTGCTCAAACGCACCTTCAATACCCTCAAGGCGAGTTATCCCCGGCGCACCCTGAAACTGATCGTGGTCGGCGACGGTCCGCAGCGCCAGGAACTGCAAAACGAAATGCCCGAGGCGATTTTCTGCGGCACCCAGCGGGGTGAAGCCCTGGCCTGTCACTACGCATCAGGCGACGTGTTTCTGTTTCCGAGCCTGACCGAAACCTTCGGCAATGTGGTGCTTGAAGCACTGGCCTCGGGGCTCGGCGTGGTGGCCTACGATCAGGCGGCGGCGGCCCAGCATATTCGTCATGGCTACAACGGTGTGTTGGCGATGCCGGGGGATGAAGAAGCGTTCTGCGATGCAGCGGCATGGCTGCTGGAGGACAGGGAGGCCTTGCGCAGTGTGCGGCTCAATGCACGCCAGCATGCCAGTCGCCAAGGCTGGGCGACGATCATCGAGCAGTTCGAGGGACAGTTGCGCGGGGCTTGTGCCGGGGAGAGGGTGGTGCCGAATGCACCGATTGTTCCCTGATTTTGTAGTGCTCTTTAGTCAGTCTTCGCGAGCAAGCCCGCTCCCACATTGGTTCTGTGTCGTACACAAATCCCTTGTGGGAGCGGGCTTGCTCGCGAAAGCGTAAGGCCAGACGCCGCTTAAACCAGCGTCATCAACGCTTCACGGCTGAACGGCAGGATGTCGTCCTCACGACCATCGCGTACTTTCTGTGCCCAGTCCGGGTCCACCAGCAACGCACGACCGACCGCTACCAGGTCGAACTCGTCGTTGTTCAGGCGCTCCAGCAGTTTTTCCAGGCTGGCCGGTTGTGCCACCTTGTCGGTGTTGACCATGAACTGCAGGAACTCGCCATCCAGGCCGACGCTGCCCACGGTGATGGTCGGCTTGCCGGTGAGTTGGCGGGTCCAGCCAGCCAGGTTCAGCTCGGAACCGTCGAACTCCGGCTCCCAGAAGCGGCGGGTCGAGCAGTGGAAAATATCCACGCCGGCATCGGCCAACGGCTTGAGGAACTCGCCCAGCGCCTCCGGGGTTTGCACCAGACGCGCGGTGTAGTCCTGCTGTTTCCACTGGGAGAAGCGGAAGATGATCGGGAAACCTTCACCGACCGCGGCACGCACGGCCTGAATCAATTCAATGGCGAAGCGCGAACGATTGGCCAGGCTGCCGCCGTATTCGTCGGTACGCTGGTTGCTGCCTTCCCAGAAGAACTGGTCGACCAGGTAACCGTGGGCGCCGTGGATTTCCACGCCGTCCATGCCGATGCTCTGGGCATCCTTGGCAGCCTGGGCGAATGCGGCAATCACGTCCTGGATATCCTGTTGGGTCATGCCGTGCACAACGACTTGGCCGTCCTTGATTTTTTCCGACGGGCCATAGCCTCTCACGCTGGCGTCCGGCTCGGTGCCGATACGACGTACGCTGCCCACGTGCCACAACTGCGGAACGATCTTGCCGCCTTCGGCGTGAACGGCGTCGACGACTTTCTTCCAGCCGGCCAGAGCCGCTTCACCATAGAAGTGCGGAACGTTAGGGTAGCCGTTGGACGCCTTGTGACCGACGGTGGTGCCTTCGGTGATGATGAGGCCAACGCCCGCAGCGGCGCGGCGACGGTAGTACTCGATCACTTTGGAATTCGGCACGCCGCCCGGAGAAAAGGAGCGGGTCATCGGCGCCATGACGACACGGGTCGGCAATTCGAGGGTGCCGAGGTGGAACGGTTTGAACAGGGCTTTTACGGGCATGGGACGCTCCACGGAAGAAGGACTTTATGACGGTGATAATATGGAGGGATCCGCTGCTTGAACAGCATTATTGATTTTGGTGATTAACGGTCAAAAGACAGAAAGCAAAAGATCGCAGCCTTCGGCAGCTCCTACGATCCTGTGTAGGAGCTGCCGAAGGCTGCGATCTTTTGATCTTGATCTATGGCTTAACTCAGCGCTTTTTCAATCGCATGAACAATGGTCGGATCATCCGGCGCCGTGCGTGGCGAGAACCGCGCCAGTACGCGGCCATCCTTGCCCAGCAGGAACTTCTCGAAGTTCCAGGTGATATCGCCGGGGAATTCCGCGCCCTCGCCCGCCAGCAAGCGGTACAACTGATGACGGTCATGCCCGTTGACTTCCAGCTTGCTGGACAACGGGAAGGTCACACCATAGTTGAGGCTGCAGAAATCCTTGATCTCCTGCTCGGTCCCCGGTTCCTGCCCGGCAAACTGGTTGCACGGCAGGCCCAACACGCTGAAGCCTTTGCCCTTGTATTGTTGGTAGAGGTTTTCCAGCGCCGCGTATTGCGGGGTCAGGCCGCATTTGGAGGCGACGTTGACCACCAATACGACTTGGCCTTTGAAAGGCGCCAGAGGTAGCTCCTGTCCATCCAGGGCTGTCAATTTAAGGTCGTGAAAAGCACTCATGGCGTACTCCAGATTCCCGTGTTCTTCTCGAAACAGCCACTTGGCGGTGTCGTCAGGGACAGCCGCAGACTAAAAAGGCGCCCTCGGGGCGCCTCTCCAGTTATCTGAGCTTAGCGCAGAAATCAGTGGTGATGGCCACCTTCGCCATGGACGTGGCCATGAGCGATTTCTTCCTGGCTGGCGTCACGGATGGCAACGATCTTGACCTGGAAATTCAGGCGCTGACCGGCCAACGGGTGGTTGCCGTCAACGGTCACGTCGTCGCCGTCCAGATCACGGATGGTCACGATCTGCATCTGGCCGTCCGGAGCGGAAGCGTGGAACTGCATGCCCACTTCCAGCTCGTCGACGCCTTCGAACATGCTGCGGCTCAGGGTGCTGACCAGTTCGGCAGCGTATTCGCCGTAAGCGTCTTCAGGTTCAACGGCTACGGTCAGCTCGTCGCCGACAGCCTTGCCTTCCAGAGCCTTTTCCAGGCCCGGGATGATGTTGCCTGCGCCTTGCAGGTAGACCAGCGGCGCGCCGCCGGCGGAGCTGTCGATGACCTCACCAGCGTCGTTGGTCAGGGTATAGTCGATGGAGACAGCCTTATTGGCGGCGATCAGCATGGGGCGAGACCTTTTGCATAAGAAGATTGAAAGGCCAAGTTTAGCGAAGCAATCGACTGAAAGCGAACACAACCCGGACAAACGGGATTCGACGGTCACAGGCTTCCATCAGGACGAGGACGGCCACTGGGTGGCCGAGCTTTCCTGCGGCCACACCCAACACCTGCGGCACCAGCCGCCATGGCAATCCCGCGCCTGGGTCATGGACCCTGTGCTGCGCCAGGAAAAAATAGGCCAGCCCTTTGATTGCGGTTGGTGCGCACAAGGTACGGTTAGCGATAACCTTGGTGACTGAATTTCGGTAATCGACCAGCCATAGGTCGTGACCATTGCCATGCACCTTCCAGAGAATCCGCATGCAAACTTTTTTTATCGCGCCCACCGATTTTGGTGTGGGTCTGACCTCCATCAGCCTCGGGCTGGTGCGTACCCTTGAGCGCGCCGGGCTCAAGGTCGGCTTTTTCAAACCGATTGCCCAGCCGCATCCGGGCGACACGGGCCCGGAACGCTCCACCGAACTGGTGGCGCGTACCCACGGTTTGAAACCGCCTCAGCCACTGGGCCTGGCGCATGTCGAG
This sequence comes from Pseudomonas sp. GW456-E7, assembly GCF_059424105.1. NCBI lineage: Bacteria > Pseudomonadati > Pseudomonadota > Gammaproteobacteria > Pseudomonadales > Pseudomonadaceae > Pseudomonas > Pseudomonas sp. GW456-E7. Next base: position 49,656 of record NZ_JBWKZB010000033.1, read on the forward strand.
CGCATGCTCGGCGACGGTCAGCTCGATGAGCTGCTCGAGGAAATCATCACCCTGTATCAGCAGGCTGCCATCGGCAAGGACGTGCTGATCGTCGAGGGCATGGTGCCGACCCGCAGCGCCAGTTACGCCGCGCGGGTCAACCTGCACCTGGCCAAGAGCCTCGACGCCGAGGTGATCCTGGTCTCGGCACCGGAAAACGAAGTGCTGACCGAACTCTCCGGTCGCGTCGAGTTGCAGGCGCAATTGTTCGGCGGCCCGAAAGACCCGAAAGTCCTCGGCGTGATCCTCAACAAGGTCAAGACCGAGGAAAGCATGGAGGCCTTCGCCACGCGCCTGAAGGAGCATTCGCCGTTGCTGCGCAGCGGGGATTTCCGTTTGCTCGGCTGCATTCCGTTCCAGCCGGAACTGAACGCCCCGCGCACCCGCGACGTCGCCGACCTGATGGGCGCGCAAGTGCTCAACGCCGGTGACTATGAAACCCGGCGCATGACCAAAATCATCATTTGCGCCCGCACCATGCGCAACACCGTGGAGTTGCTCAAGCCCGGCGTGCTGGTGGTGACCCCCGGCGACCGCGACGACATCATCCTCGCCGTCAGCCTCGCGGCCTTGAACGGCGTGCCGCTGGCCGGCCTGCTGCTGACCAGCGACACCCTGCCCGACCCACGCATCATGGACCTGTGCCGCGGCGCCCTGCAGGCCGGGCTGCCGGTGTTGTCGGTGAGTACCGGCTCCTATGACACCGCCAACCTGCTCAATGGCCTGAACAAGGAAATCCCCATCGACGACCGCGAGCGCGCCGAAATCATCACCGATTTCATCGCTGGCCATCTCGATGCCAACTGGTTGCACCAGCGCTGCGGTACACCGCGCGAGATGCGCCTGTCGCCAGCGGTGTTCCGCTATCAATTGATCCAGCGCGCCCAGGCGGCCAACAAGCGCATCGTGCTGCCCGAAGGCAGCGAGCCGCTGACCGTGCAGGCCGCGGCGATCTGCCAGGCCCGCGGTATCGCTCGCTGCGTGCTGCTGGCCAAGCCCGAGGACGTGCAGGCCGTCGCCCGCGCCCAGGGCATCGAGTTGCCGCCCGGCCTGGAAATCATCGATCCGGACTTGATCCGCGAACGCTACGTCGAGCCAATGGTCGCGCTGCGCAAAAGCAAAAGCCTCAACGCGCCGATGGCCGAGCAGCAACTCGAAGACACCGTGGTGATCGGCACCATGATGCTGGCCCTCGATGAAGTCGACGGCCTGGTATCGGGCGTGATCAACACCACCGCCAACACCATCCGCCCGGCCCTGCAGCTGATTAAAACAGCACCGGGCTGCACCCTGGTGTCTTCGGTGTTCTTCATGCTGTTCCCGGAAGAGGTGCTGGTCTACGGCGACTGCGTGATGAACCCGCACCCGAGCGCCAGCGAACTGGCCGAGATCGCCCTGCAAAGCGCCGACTCGGCCGCCGCATTCGGCATCACGCCGCGGGTGGCGATGATCAGCTACTCCAGCGGCGAGTCGGACAGCGGCGAGGAAGTCGCAAAGGTCCGCGAGGCCACCCTGCTCGCCCACGAACAACAGCACTCGCTGCTGATCGACGGCCCCTTACAGTACGACGCCGCCGCCAACGAAAGCGTGGCCCGGCAGCTGGCGCCGAACAGCCAGGTGGCCGGTCGTGCCACGGTGTACGTGTTCCCCGACCTCAACACCGGCAACACCACCCACAAAGCCGTGCAGCGCAGCGCCGACTGCGTCAGCCTCGGGCCGATGCTGCAAGGCCTGCGCAAACCGGTGAACGATTTGCCGCGCGGCGCGCAGGTCGACGACATCGTCTACACCATCGCCCTGACCGCGATTCAAGCCGCCAACCGACCTATGGATGTGTAAATGCTGGACTTCCTACCCGCCCCATTGCGCGGCGTGATCGCCTCGCTGCTGCTGGCATTGAACACGATTTTGCTCTGCTCGTTCCTGTTCTGCGTGGCGCTCGTCAAGGCACTGCCGTTCGCCCTCACCCAACGCATCGCGGGCTGGCTGATGAGCCATACCCATGAAGCCTGGATCAGCCTCAACAAAGGCTGGATGAACCTGGTGCGCCGCACGCGCTGGCACATCAGCGGCCTGCAAGGCCTCGACTACCGGCACTCGTACCTGATCACCAGCAACCACCAGAGCTGGGTCGACATCCTGGTGCTGCAATACGTGCTCAACCGACGGATCCAACCGTTGAAGTTCTTTCTCAAACAAGAGCTGATCTGGGTCCCGGTGATTGGTCTGGCCTGGTGGGCGCTGGGCTTTCCGTTCATGAAGCGCTACTCCAAGGCCTATCTGGAGAAGCACCCGGAGAAGAAAGGCAAGGACCTGGAAACCACCCGCAAGACCTGTGCCAAATTCCGCGACAACCCGGTGGGCATTTTCAACTTCGTCGAAGGCACGCGCTTCACCGAGGGCAAGCACAAGCAACAACAGTCCCCCTTCAAGTACCTGCTCAAGCCCAAGGCCGGCGGCATTGCCTTTGTGCTGGATGCGATGGGTGAGCAACTGGAGTCCATCGTCAACGTGACCATCCACTATCCCGCCGGGCGTCCTGGTTTCTGGGACTTGTTGTGCGGGAACATTGCGGATGTGGTGGTGCATTTTGAAGAGCTGAAGATTCCGCCGCAGTTCATCGGCAAGAACTACGACCAGGATGGTGAGTACCGATTGCAGTTCCAGGGCTGGATCAACCAGTTGTGGGAAGACAAGGATGCTCTGCTTGCGCAGATGCATCGGGAATTCCCGGGAGCTTAAGATCAAAAGATCGCAGCCTTCGGCAGCTCCTACACAAAGGTGCGCGTTTACCCTGTAGGAGCTGCCGAAGGCTGCGATCTTTTGACAATCTACAGAGCACAAAAAACCCGCCGAGGATCACTCATCGGCGGGTTTTTCATTTCTGGCTAACGCTTAGATCGCACCACGCTCACGCAGCAGACCCAGCACTTGCTTGACGCCTTCTTCCAGCGACACGGACTGGGTGTCGATCACCAGATCGGCATCCAGCGGCACGTCGTACGGGAAGGACTCACCCGGGATGTTATCCCCGGCCGCCGCGTACAGGCCTTGCGGATCACGCTCGGCGCAGACGGTCGGCGAAGCCTGGACGTAGACCGTCAGCAGACGTTCCTTGCCGATCAGTTCCCGGGCCTGTTCACGACCTTCGGCGCTCGGCGCAACGAACGCCGCCAGGGTCAGCAGACCGGCTTCGTTGAACTGACGCGCAACGTGCGCGGCACGGCGCCAGTTCTCGGTACGCCCGGCGCGATCCTGTGGCAGACCTTTGTTCAGGTCGTGACGCAGGTTCTGCCCATCGAGTACGAACACTGCACGGCCAAGGTCGAACAGCTTGCGTTCAACGGCATACGCCAGAGTGCTCTTGCCCGCGCCCGACAAGCCGCTGAACAACACGGTGGCCGGTTGCTGGCCGAAGCGCTGTGCGCGCTCTTCGGTGGCGACGTGGGCCAGCTTGCCGTGGTGCGTGCTGGTGCCATGGGCCAACGGCTGGGCGACGATCATGCCGGCGCCGACGGTGCCGTTGGTCAAGCGGTCGATGATGATGAAGGCGCCGGTGGTGCGGTTGCTGTCGTAACCGTCGAGGGCAATCGGCGCGTCGAGCGCGATCTTGACCTTGCCGATTTCGTTCAACTGCAACGCGCTGGCCGGACCTTCTTCCAGGGTGTTCACGTCGACCTTGTTGACGATGCTGGCGATGGAGCCCGGCACGTAACTGGTGGCGCGCTTGATGTCGTATTTCTTGCCCGGCAGCATCGGCTCTTCAGCCATCCACACCAGCATGGCTTCGAAGCTGTCGGTCACCGGCGGCACGTTGTCGGCGTGAACCAACAGATCACCACGGGAGATGTCGATTTCGTCTTCCATGGTCAGCGTGACTGCCTGACCTGGACCGGCATGTTCCAGCTCACCTTCGAAGGTGACGATGGACTTCACGCGGCTGCTCTTGCCCGACGGCAGCACCACGACTTCGTCGCCTTTCTTGACGATGCCGCTGGCCAGCGTACCGGCGAAGCCACGGAAGTTCAGGTTCGGACGGTTGACGTACTGCACCGGGAAACGCAGATCGGTGAAGTTGCGGTCGCCCGCCACTTCCACGGTCTCGAGGATTTCCATCAGCGACTGGCCGGTGTACCACGGCGAGCGCTCGGACTTGTTCACCACGTTGTCGCCCTTCAGTGCCGACATCGGCACGAAGTGCATGCTGGTGGGCTTCATCTTCAGGCCTTCGGCGAACTGCAGGTAGTCGGCCTTGATCGACTCGAACACGCCTTGGTCGAAGTCCTTGAGGTCCATCTTGTTGATGGCCACGACTATGTGCTTGATGCCCAGCAACGAGGCGATGAAGCTGTGGCGACGGGTCTGGGTCTGCACGCCGTAGCGGGCGTCGACCAGGATGATCGCCAGGTCACAGGTGGACGCACCGGTGGCCATGTTGCGGGTGTACTGCTCATGGCCGGGGGTGTCGGCGATGATGAACTTGCGCTTGGCGGTGGAGAAATAGCGGTACGCGACATCGATGGTGATGCCTTGTTCACGCTCGGCCTGCAGGCCGTCGACCAGCAACGCCAGGTCGATGTCTTCGCCGGTGGTGCCGACTTTTTTCGAGTCGCGGGTGATCGCTTCCAGGTGATCTTCGTAGATCATCTTGGAGTCGTGCAGCAGGCGCCCGATCAGGGTGCTCTTGCCGTCGTCGACGTTACCGCAGGTCAAAAAGCGCAGCAGCTCTTTACGTTCGTGCTGGCCCAGGTAGGCGAGGATGTCCTCGCTGATCAAATCAGATTGATGCGACATGACAGCCCCTTAGAAATAACCTTGACGTTTTTTGTCTTCCATCGAGCCTGCGCCATCGTGGTCGATGACACGGCCCTGGCGCTCGGAAGTTCGCGTCAGGAGCATTTCCTGAATGATGTCCGTGAGGCTTTCGGCCTCGGACTCCACCGCGCCCGTCAACGGGTAGCAACCAAGGGTACGGAAACGCACTTTCTTTTTGACGATGCGCGCTTTGTCTTCATCGCTCAGGTGCTCGAGGATGCGCTCGTCGTCGATCATGATCAGCGTGCCGTTCTTCTCGATGACTTCACGCTCGGCAGCGAAGTACAGCGGGACGATCGGGATGCCTTCAAGGTAGATGTACTGCCAGATGTCCAGTTCGGTCCAGTTCGACAGCGGGAAGACGCGGATCGACTCGCCCTTGTTGACCTTGCCGTTGTAGACGTTCCACAGCTCGGGACGCTGGTTCTTCGGGTCCCAGCGGTGCTTGCTGTCGCGGAACGAGTACACGCGCTCCTTGGCGCGGGACTTCTCTTCATCGCGACGGGCGCCGCCGAACGCTGCGTCGAAACCATGCTTGTCGAGTGCCTGCTTCAGGCCCTCGGTCTTCATGATGTCGGTGTGCTTGGCGCTGCCGTGGGTGAACGGGTTGATGTTCTGCGCCACGCCGTCCGGGTTGACGTGGGTGATCAGGTCGAGGCCCAGTTCGGCGACCATCTTGTCACGGAAGGCGTACATCTCCTGGAATTTCCAGCGAGTGTCGACGTGCATCACCGGAAACGGCAGCTTGCCCGGGAAGAACGCCTTGCGTGCCAGATGCAGCATCACGGCGGAGTCTTTACCGATGGAGTACAGCATCACCGGGTTGTCGAACTCGGCGGCCACCTCGCGGATGATGTGGATGCTTTCCGCCTCCAGCTGTTTCAGATGCGTCAGTTTGTCGACCATGGCTACTCACGAAAGCTTTCTTATGAACGGCCAGCGGGCCGTGTTCGAGCGGGGATCCTAGCACAGCGACCTCTTCTAATCAGGACGCCAACTAGATCGAAAGAGCATATGAATATGCCTGCCCGTTTGGGCTATTGAACCGCGAACACATCTCTGTAGGAGCTGCCGAAGGC